>JAIRPL010000049.1 GCA_031256995.1 Puniceicoccales bacterium | reverse complement strand
ATCTGGATGCATGTGGCGTGCGCAGCGTCACCTCGCCCGCCTTCGTGTGATATTGCCGCTCATAATGACCGGCCCAGGTCGTCACGCGCTGTTCCGTGTGCTCGTAGCGTCCGGCTTTGCATAGTAGCGCGGCCTCGGCATCGAGCAACGCGTTGAGCGTCTGCTCTACCGTGCTCACCACCACCGTGTCTAGGTGGCTTCTGATCATCTCTTCGTCCACCCGGATCACTCCTCCGGGCATGGCTTGGTTGTCTGCGGCTGCTTCGCCGCTTTCATTGGTTTTTTCGGGATTTTGATTCATCGGGGTTGATTCCCCCTCACTCTCATGGCCTTAAAAATCTGCGCAAGATTCCGGACGTTATCGATAGCTGGACCAGAGTTGCTTCCGCCAACTCCGGTGCCTCCCAAAACTCCGAAAATCGCAGTTTGGGTGTGAGAGCAGGTTTGATGGCTGCAGACTTCATGCGTGCTCTGGAAAAAATCGCGCGGTAGTTTCTCGGGACTTTCGAGCAACTGCGTGTGCCGCGTGAACCATTTTGTTGATATCAACAAAATGGTCAGGATCGTTTTGATGAAGTTCGATGGTCACCATGGCTCAAAATCGGAACCCAAAAAGCCCGCCGTCCTCCTTGGCGTCGGTCAGCACCACGGGCAAAACATGGTCTTTTAGGTCAAATCCATCGACGCGTTCTTTGAACGCGTCGTCCTCGTTCATGGTGACAATGTATTGGAATCCTAATTCTTGGGCCGTTTCCGCGCCGACCTTCAGTGCACTGGCAACCTGACGTCCATCGACCCCGTCGAAAAGATGGCTGTCGTGCACCAAAAATCCCGGACCAATGCCGCGCTTGGCGCAGAGGCGCATGAGCATCATGTCGAAGCAGAAAATCTGCATGTTCTTGATGCCCTTGCTACGGGAACCCTGCATGGGAAATTGAAATTGAGGTCCGTTGGAAGTCTCCTCCACGGTCATGCTGCCTGCGGACTCGTAAAGACGTTTGGACGTTTCCTCGAAGGCAAGGATCGCTTCAGCGAGCCGTTCCTTTCGTTCGGCAAAGTCCCGCCGGAGACGCAGCGTGAGACGAGAGCGCTCGATATCGAGTTCGTTTTTGATTCCTTCCAATTGCTCGGCGGCGGCAAAACGCTGTCGCAAGGATTCAACTTCGGCTTCCTTGCGGGCGGTTTCAGCCGGAGCTTGGAGAACTGCTCAAGGGCTCCGTGGCTCTTGAGGAGGTTCATCACTTCGGCCCTGCGTTGGTCAAGCTGTTCTTTTTCCCGTTCCCGTTCGGCAATGCACTGTTTGGCGGCGTCGAGTTCCGCTGAGAGATAATCGCGTCGGTTGCGAATGATGGATTCGTGGAAGGAGCGCACTTCCTCATAGCGTTTGATCGCTAAATCGGGAAGCGAAACACCGGCCTCCGCATCCCGGATGTTGACGAGGGTGCAGGAAAGCGGAGTGTCGTCGTCGCGGGTAAAGTCGTTTTTCTCGCGGAGGCAGAAGGAGGGTTTGAAGACGTCGGGGGAGACGAGATCGCCGAGCAGGCGGGCGAACTCGACCTCGGCGAGGCTGACGCGGTTGAGGGCTTCAAATTTTTCGCGAAAATTCTTTTCCAACGAGGCGCGATCACGGATTTCCGGACGGAGGGTGTATTTGAGTTCGCGCAGCTTTTCGATGAAATGCTGTTCGAGCTGGCTTTCGGATAGATTCATTAAATTGATCCATAAAAGGTTGGGGGCCTGCCGCAGCGAGGAGTTCATCGATCTTTTGGCGGGATTGTCGTTCAGGAGTGGCAGGCACGAGAAAGACAAAACGGGAGGAAGGTAAAATTCCCGGGTGCCTTCAACTCCAAGTTTGCGGCATCCTCCGTCATGCGTGCGGCTTATGCGCTCAAGAAGCCTCTGCCGGCCTCAGCGCCCCCGCATGCCCGCGCATGGAAAAACGGCGTGTCCGCGCCAATCCGCAGGCGTTTTCGCACGTTTTTTTCCAACGCCTTGTTGTATTTTCGTCCCTCTCTCTGCCCTGCCCCATCCCCGAGCGCCTCCGTCACACATCCCGTCCCTTTCGTTAGGTTTCCGTTAATTCCACATTTGATTCTTAAAAACAATATAGGCGTGCGACAATCCAAGGGGGGCCTTCAGCGGCAGCAATTTCCTCATGCAGCGATATCGCACGGCGGAATGTCGCATGTGTCCGTTTTTCCAGATTCCCATGCTTTTTAGATTCATAATCAAGCCTGTCTTGTAACAACATGTCACTCGTCAGCACCCTCAAACGAAACATCCATGCCTCCAGTTCATTTTCTCCATGAAAGCAGACCTACAGACCTACAGACCTACAGACCTAGGCAGACGCAATGCCTCGTCGCCGCGCTCTGTCTCCTAACCCCATTACTTGCCCAAGCCGCCGGCTGGAAACCCGCTGGCGACCTCATCAAGACCCCCTGGGCCGCGCAAGTCACGCCCGCCGCCCCGCTGCCCGGGTATCCGCGCCCGCGCCTGGCGCGCCCCGACTGGCAGAACCTCAACGGCCTCTGGGACTACGCCATCACACCGAAAGGCGCCGCGCAGCCCGCCACATTCGACGGAAAAATCCTCGTGCCCTTCGCCGTCGAATCCTCCCTCTCCGGCGTACAACGCGAGGTCGGCCCGGAGCGCGAGCTTTGGTATAGGCGCGAATTCAGCGTCCCCGCCGGCGCCGCCTGGCGTGGAAAAAACATCCTCCTCCACTTCGGCGCGGTGGACTGGCGCGCAGACATATTTGTCAACGGCCACCCCGCCGGCTCGCACACCGGCGGCTACGCGCCGTTCTCGTTTGATATAACAAATTATATAAAACCGGACGCCGCGAACACCCTCGTCGTCCGCGTCTGGGATCCGACCGACGCGAGCGACCACCCCGTCGGCAAGCAGTCGCGCAAGCCCGGCGGCATCTGGTACACCGCCGTCACCGGCATCTGGCAGACCGTCTGGCTGGAGCCGGTCCCGGCAAATTATATAAAAGACATCCAGGCCGTCTCCGACATCGACGCCGGCACCCTCGCCGTGACCGTCACCGCCGCCGCGAGACCTGACCTTGCGGCGAGCCGCGAACACCCTGCCGCCTCCGCCCGCGCTCCCGCCAATCCCGGCCCGACACAAGATCGATCCCCGCAAACCCGTCCCTCGGAAAACGCCGCGCCCACGGGCAATCGCAGTCTCGTGTCAGGCCGCGAGGAGATGACGACGCCTCGCAAATCCCCCCTGCCCGCCCCCGCCGTCGAAATCCAGCTGCTCGACAACGACAAAGTCCTCGCCACCGCGCGCGGCCACGCCGGCGAAGCCGTGACGCTCTCCCTGAAAAACCCCGTCCTCTGGTCCCCCGAAAACCCAAAACTCTACGACCTGCGCGCCCGCCTGCTCGACGCCGCCGGCACCCCGCTCGACGAGGCCCGCTCCTACACCGCCTTCCGCAAAATCTCCATGCGGCGCGACGCCGCCGGACACGTCCGCCTCCAGCTCAACAACAGAAATTACTTCCAATTCGGCCCGCTCGACCAAGGCTGGTGGCCCGACGGATTATACACCGCCCCGACCGACGAGGCGCTGCGCTTTGATATCATCAAAACCAAGGAGCTGGGCTTTAACATGATCCGCAAGCACGTGAAAGTGGAGCCGCAGCGCTGGTATTACCACTGCGACCGCGAGGGCATCCTCGTCTGGCAGGACATGCCCGGCACGCACAGCTACGGCCTCGGCGCGAAATGGGGCCAAAACGAACTCGGCGGCGGCACGGACACGCTGCGCACGCCGCTCTCGAAGGACAATTTCTACAAGGAATGGGGCGAGATCATGGATCTTTGCAAAGGCCACCCCTCGGTCGTGGTGTGGGTGCCCTTCAACGAGGCATGGGGCCAGTTTGACACCGACAAAGTGGCCGCCTGGACCAAGCAGCGCGACCCCTCCCGCCTCGTGAACCCGGCCAGCGGCGGCAACATGCGCATGTATAAGGATGCCGCCGGCGTCCTGCGTCCCTGCGCGGACATGGTTGATTTTCACCATTACCCGGAGCCCAAAATATTCAAGGGCGACGCCGATCGCGTGCTCGTGCTCGGCGAATACGGCGGCCTCGCCCTCCCGCTGCCCGACCATCTCTGGCAGCGCGACGGAAAGAACTGGGGCTACGGCAAGGTCAAGTTCACCGGACGGGACGACCTCACCGCGAAGTATGTCGAATATGCAAACATGCTGAAAGGCCTGGTGAAGGACGGTTTTTCCGCCGCCGTCTACACCCAGACCACCGACGTCGAAATCGAGGCCAACGGCTTTTATACCTACGACCGCAAGGTGTTGAAATTCAACCCCGCCGCCGTCCGCGCCGCCAATCAGGAGGTCATCAACGCGCTGCCCGTCGAGTAAGCTGAAAAAACATCTTCCGTCACGTCCGCTCAACCTCCCCTGTGTCACGTGGTTCGCGCCCATCGCAACCCATGCCGGGGGCGGCAGTCCACCAACCTGCCAATGCCCGGCGCCTTCTCACAACGCGCCGGCGGATTTCCATGATCCGTTTCGCTATCCCAAGGCGCTCGCTACCACACCATCGCAAAAAACAACGTAAAACCGCCGGATGACGGAACGCAAAAACGACTGCGCGAGAATCCTGACGCCGATGCCATCCTATTGGAATCCATGAAAATCGAGTGGAGGAAACCGCCTGCACCAACCCAAAACTCAGGCGCAAGATCACATCAAAAAAAAGGGACACATCAAAAAAAGGGGGAAGACCGAAAGCGTCGCCGCCCTTAATGCCGCGAAGGCCTTGAAAGCACGAATCAACGAAAAGCCATTCGCACGCATCGGAGGCGCCGTCGCACGCATTTCACAGGCGCCCGAATGCTTCCGGAAAATGTCCGCGCCCTCCTCCACGACTTGCCGGGGAATCCTCGTGCTTGTGTCTTCCTCCGGCCACGCCGGTAGTCACGCGCAATCAATCGCTTACCATGGATTCCGACACCCTCTTCTCCGGGCTTCTCGTTCTTGCCACGGTCGGATTCGTGGTTTGGACGATCATCCGCATCACCGACAGGCGCGTGCCATCACCCGCTCTTCGAGAGAGCTTGAATCGTTATCCTGGCGAAAGAAGACCTTGGAACGGCAAATCGCCGCAGCCGTCCCCCCGCCGGCCTCCGCCGCTCCTCCCGTGCAGGAACGAAAACCGGATCCCGCGCCCGCCGCGCCGCCACCGGCCATGACGCGTCCATCCGCGATTCCGCCGCCCGCTCCGCCCACGGAGGCACCGCCGCCGGTTCACGCCGCGCCTGCAACCATCGTCCAACCGCCGCGCCCGTCTCCTCCGCCGCCCGCATCAAAACCGGCGTTCAACTGGGAGATCTTCATGGGCGTTGAACTGTTTTCTTGGCTCGGCGGGCTGGCAGCGCTTCTCACGGTCGCGTTTTTTCTCAAATATTCCTTTGAGCACGGATTGGTCCCGCCGGAGGGGCGCGCGGCGATGGGGTTCATCTTTGGCGTGGCGTTGGCGTGGCGCTCGTCGGCCTCCAGCTCAACCGCAAGGACCATGCCGTCACCGCGAAGACGCTTTGCGCGACGGGCGTGGCGTGCCTGTATTGTGTCACATTTTCCTGCCGCGCGGTTTACCATTTTCCATCCTTCGACCAGACGCCGACATTCGTGCTGATGAGCCTTATCACCGCGAAGGCCTTCCTGCTCGCATCGAGAATGGAGGGGCGCGTGATCGCGGTGCTCGGCATCCTCGGCGGCTTTCTCACACCAGTGCTGCTTCCGTCCGGCGTGGACAATCCGGCCGGGCTGTTTGGCTACATCGCGCTGCTCGACATCGACCTTTACGCGGTCGCGTTGCGTCGCTGCTGGAATTTTCTCGTGCCTCTCGGCGCGACGGGCACGGCGTCACGCTGGCCGGCTGGGCGGGCGCGCTTCTTCAATCTGACAAAACCCCCGTCGCCTTCGCCGCATGCCTCGTTTTTGACGCGCTGTTTCTCGCGGGGTTCGCGCTCGCCCGCTGGTTGAAACGCGACGCGCCCGCGCACAGCCTCACGATCGCATAGGCACTTTTCGCACTGGCATTGTTCACCCATGGCATCTGGCGCCGGAATCGCGGATTCCGCTGGCCCGCGATGGCGTTGCTTGGCGCGGTGTTGATAAAACTGTTTTTCCACGATCTCTCGAACCTCGACCACCTTTATCGCGTCGGCGCCTTCCTTGGCATCGCCATCATTGCCATCGCCGTGTCGTTCATATATCAGAAGTACCTACGAACGGACAGACAATGACCGGCGCCGCCTTCGCGCCACGCACCCATTTTCCGCATCCGCGCGCCAAAAGCGGGGCGTTTCCCCAAAAAAGCGTCATAACGCCCCCACCAAGAACTCGCCACCAAGGAAAGCACTGTTGCAATCCTCGAAAGACATTCCTAAGATAGCCCCCAACTCACCCAAACCTTCCCCAGCAAATGAACCCTGCAATAATTTTCCTCCCTTGCGCGCTTCTTGTCCCGTCTCTTCTGTCCGGCGGGGAGCTTGCGGGCAGCCTCGCCGCCCAACAGTCGCAGGCGCCAGACAAGACCGCATCATCCAAAAGCGAAAAGACCAAACCAGCCACGCCGGCCATGACGTCGCTGCTGCCGCCGCCCGAGCCTCCGTTTCCAGTGGAAAAACTTGGCGCGCACGCCGCCGTGGTGCACGAAGTACAAAAACTTCTGAAGGATGGAGCACTCGAGGAATTCTACACGACCACCCGGAAACGTCTTCAGGAGCGCAGCGCAAAAGATACTGACACTTGGGGGGGGCATAATCAACAAATCATTCAATTCACGCGAGGAGGCATACGCCTACGACTGGTTGTATTTCCACTATATCACCGCCCCCCTTTTGCCCAACGAGGATGAGCGCACGCTGGAAAAACAGCCGTGGCCGGATCTTTGGGCAAGGGAGCGTTCAACCCTTGATGATGATAACCACGGCTATTGGCACCCGTCCGATCCGCCCCAATTCACAAAGGAAGAAACAATGGAACACTCCCTGCTCCACTTGGAATATCGCGCCTATGTTGAGCGTTGGAAACGTTTCACAAGCAAAAGGCTCCAGGAAGAAATAAAAGGGAAGGTAAAGCCTGGAACCGGAAAATACCCGTTCCGCTACGCGATATATGCAATGAAAGGAGGCTTCCGTTATAAAAACTACGGGCAACGTCTTGAAACCATCCTCGCCTTGGATGCCAAAAACAAGCGCGACGAATTCGTAAAGCAGCTCATTCACCGATATCCCAATGATGTTGGGATGATACACAAATATCTTCGCAAGGCCGGGTTGGAAACCAATGACGAACTCTGGGAGGCCATCTCCAGAATATTCCTGTACACATCCGAAAGCGCCTATTTTTACACAGGGCTTTCCATGCCTGATGGCGGCCCCGAGATTTCGATCCCGGAACCAATGTATTAATTTTCCAAAACATCCCACATTTTTCAAAAACGGACAACAACGACAAGGACACAATCCCGCCAAACATGACTTCAACAATCCTCCATCCATCGCCCAATGGCGGCAAAATCGCGAGGCGTGCCGACGGCGCGCACACATGCAAGCCCTCCGCCACGCGGACAGATACAAACATAAAACAGGGGATGGAAGTCCGGAATCGATCCGTTCAATAGATTATCGGGAAGGGTTCCAGAACACAGTTGACGATTTTGGAGGAACCCTCGTAAACAACGGAAAGATGGTCATTGTAAACGGAAAAAGGGTCAGGACAAAGGAAAGCGCAACATGCGATGAGATGAGGGCGAGCATTGACCAACATGGGGAACATTCCTTTATTTTTCCCTGCCATTTCGCCTTGTTTTCCGGAAAAGCAAAGAAACCGATTGAACCGATGAAGGAAATTGCCACACAGAAATTCTCCCTGAAGGCCGTATCGGGGCCTTCAGGCGAAACGGGCTATGTCGCGGAATGCAGAAAGTGGAATAATTTCTCACGAAGAACCGCATACCCATCCGGGAAAGTATTCAAAAAATACGAGTCGTGGAACGAGTTCCGTGTCCAGGATTATTTTGTACTCGACGAAAACAAGGTCCAGGGAGATTGATCCCATCCCAACGGACATAAAAGCATTTTTACCCCCCCTCACGAAAAACAATCCAATCCCCCCCCCCCCCGATGAAAAAATCATTCGTCCCACCCGCAATTGCCCTGGTTTTTTGTGTCATGCTTTTCCCGCAATGGAAGAGCATGACAGCGGCTCCGCCCGCCCCGGTGCCCATCCAGCAAATCGAGCCAGAATACGGGACATATATTCGCGCGGTGGAGGCGGCGTTGAAAGCCGGAGACGGCATGGCGGCATTCACCCAGCTTGCAAAAATGATCCGTATCGAGAAAACAAACGCGGAAGTCCGAAAACTTCGCGGACTTCCTCCAAAGACTCGCGAGAACATGCTCCGGACGGATTTATTTTCACACTATGCGATCCACGCCCCGTTCTTCACCGAGGGGGATATTGTCAATTTTCGCCACAGGGAAATCGTGATGCCCAAGCACATTTGGTTCTATAATATTCCCAGCTATGACGAGACATTGGACATCCTTCTCAAATTTTTGGCCGCAAGGACGATCTTTTACCGCGACATCCAGGCAAGGGTCCCGATTCTCGGGAAAAGCGCGAACACGTTGAGAAACGAGCAGATGACTCAACTCCTTGTCTTGGTAAAGTCGCTTCGAACGGAGAGAAAGAATGCGAGAAAATTGTATGAAAAATATTCAAATGCCTTCAGGGAGGACCGTGAGAAATGGCAGAGGGAAAAGGACGAATTCGAGGAAAAGACTCATCGTGACGGCGAGGAGGAAAATTCGGATGAGATAAGGTGGGCAATGAAAAAACGGTATTACGACGCCGTGGACAGGGTCTCCGCTTTTGGGCACAGAGACGATTTTTTCTATGCCGCGTTTAAGGAATTTGAGCCGGAGCTTGCCCTTTTTCTCATAAAAACCCATTCCAAGAACGGTGCTGCCATCCGGTCCGCCTTGCGCCAGTGTGGCTACACACCCGAGGAATGCCGTGGGATATTGGAAAAGGTCCCTGGCGACAAAAAAGAAAACGCCTATCTTCTTCAGGGCCTCCCGATGCCCAAGCCGGTCTCGCATCCCCCGCCACCACCAAAGCCAAAGAAATAAAAACTTGCGCGCGCACCTCCATGGGAAAGAAAAATGCCCTGATGTCTCCCGCGTGTCATCGCATATGACCCAATAACCAATCGAGGCGCGCCCCTCCCCGGCGCAAGACATGTTGGAAAACACATGGAGGCCCATTTTTTTCCATGCGCTGATTCCATGTGCGCGCATGCGAGCAAAGCCGGATGCAATGCCTGGAAAAAAGGGCTGGATCCCCGTCCGCCATGCGGCGCATTTTCCTTGGTTGCGAAATCGGAAAAGCCCCGTCAAATCCTTCCACTGACATTTCCAAAAACATCACCGGAACCGTCACGTTTTCCACACCCATGTCCACCGAAACTCAAATTCCCGACAATTCCTCCGCCAAACCGACGATCGCCGATGCGCGCGCCGCCATCGCCGCCACACGCTGGGCCGGCCTCGCCATCATCCGCGAGGATGGCACTCCCACCATCCGCCCCATCGGTTGCTTCGCGCCATCCAGCACGGGCGCGCAGGCTGATGTTTACTTTTCCACCCCGCGCGATTCCGCCAAGGACAAATCCTTGCGCAAAAATCCGGTGGTAAACTTCTATTTTGAACCCCCCGTCGCCGAGGTTGCCGCCTACAAAGGAGTCTCCCTCATCGGAAAAGTCGCCGAAGTCCCCGCCGATTCTCCCGAATATCCCGCCGCCGTCTCCGCCCTCTCGGCCCAAAGCGCGTTCTTCAAGGCCCGCGCCGAATCCGGCAATCTTGCCTCCACCATAATCTACCGCATCCACGCCAGCGAGTTGCGATACTCCGACTACGCGCTTTATCACGCCATCATGGAAATTCCACTCAGCCAACCCGTCCTCGGTTGATTCCGGAGGAAACCACGCCTCCTTGCCATCCCCTGCCCCGCCTGAGCCGGCAGGCAAGCTTGGTTTCCCTGTTGCCCATCAAGACAAAAAAACACAAACAGGCGCTTCCATCATGAAGCGCCTTTTCGTTGAGAAAAAACCCGGTTTCCGCACCGAAGCCGCCAGCATCCTTCAGGATATCCAGGAATCGCTCCGCCTCCCCGGACTTGCCGGATTGCGCATTCTCCAGCGCTACGACATCGAGGGTCTCGACGACACCGCGCTGGCCCAGGCCCGCTCCGTGATTTTTTCCGAGCCACCGGTTGACGACATCCACGACGACACCTTTCCGCACGCCGCCGCCGACACCGTTTTCGCCGTCGAATACCTTCCGGGCCAGTTCGACCAGCGGGCCGACTCCGCCGCCCAGTGCGTGCAAATCCTCACCCAGGGCGAGCGTCCCAAAATTGCCTCCGCCCGCGTCTTTGTTTTGCAGGGGCAGCTCGACGACAACGCCGTCGCCCGGATCAAAAAATACCTGATCAACCCGGTGGACTCCCGCGAGGCCTCCCTCGCCGTGCCCGAAACGCTCTCGCCCGCCGTGCCGGAGCCGGAACCGGTGCCGTCGCTCGACACCTTCAACGCCGGTACCCCCGCCCGCATCCGCGCCGAGCTTGGCCTCGCCATGTCCGAGGCCGACGTGGCGTTTTGCCAAAACTATTTTCGCGAAACCGAGGGGCGCGCCCCGACGCTCACCGAAATCCGCGTGCTCGACACCTATTGGTCCGACCACTGTCGCCACACGACGTTTTTGACCAAGCTCGAAAACGTCACTTTCGACGACACTTCCGCCGTCGCGCCGCTCAAGGCCGCCTGGGAACTTTACCTGAAAACGCGCCGCGACCTGGGGCGCGAGTCGAAGGATGTCTGCCTGATGGATCTCGCCACCATCGCCGCCCGCGCGCTGAAAAAATCCGGCCAGCTCGACGACCTGGAGGAGTCCGAGGAGATCAACGCCGCCAGCATCGTCGTTCCGGTGGAAATCGAGAACGGCACCAGCGTCCGCACCGAGGAGTGGCTCGTCATGTTCAAAAATGAGACCCACAATCACCCGACGGAAATCGAGCCGTTCGGCGGTGCCGCGACCTGTCTCGGCGGGGCCATCCGCGACCCGCTTTCCGGGCGCAGCTATGTTTACCAAGCCATGCGCGTCACCGGGGCCGCCGACCCGCGCACGCCGTTCGAGGAAACGCTTCCGGGCAAACTGCCGCAGCGTAAAATCACCCGCGGGGCGGCGCACGGCTACTCGTCCTACGGCAACCAGATCGGCCTCGCCACCGGCCTCGTCGCCGAGGTTTACCATCCCGGCTTTGTCGCCAAGCGCATGGAGATCGGCGCCGTGGTCGCCGCCGGGCCGCGCGAGAACGTCGTGCGCGGCACCCCCGTGCCGGGAGATGTGATCGTGCTGGTGGGCGGGCGCACCGGGCGCGATGGCATCGGCGGCGCCACCGGCTCCTCAAAGGAGCACACCGAGACCGCCCTGCAAAACAGCGCCGAGGTGCAGAAGGGCGACGCCCCCACCGAGCGCAAATTGCAACGCCTTTTCCGCGATCCGGCGGTGTCGAAGCTCATCAAGCGCTGCAACGATTTCGGCGCGGGCGGCGTGTCCGTCGCCATCGGCGAACTCGCGCCGTCGCTCGACATCGACCTCGACGCGGTGCCGCGCAAATACGACGGGCTGAACGGCACCGAGCTGGCCATTTCCGAGTCGCAGGAGCGCATGGCGGTCGTCCTCGACCCCGCCGACGTGGCACAATTCCGCGCCGCCGCCGCGAGGGAGAACGCCGAGACCGCCGTGGTCGCCCGAGTCACCGACACCGGTTTCCTGCGCATGACCTGGCGCGGCCAGACCATCGTCAGCCTGCGCCGCGACTTCCTCGACACCAACGGCGTCAAGCAAACCGCCGCGGCCAGAATCGTTCCCACGCAAAATCCTGCGTGGGGACACAAAGGCGCGGAGGATGTGGAAAACGCCAATTTTCAAGAAACATCCGAAAACGGCGCCTCCGATTCGTCGAAAGACACGGACAAAAACACAACCCCTCTCCACGCCACCGCGTCCCCGCGCGAGAACGTTTCCCCGGACCCCGGCACCTTCCGCCAGCGCTGGCTTGACGCGCTGCGCGACCTCAACGCCTGCTCCCAGCGCGGACTCGGCGAGCGTTTCGACGCCTCCATCGGCGCCGCCACCGTGCTTCATCCCTTTGGCGGGAAACATCAGATCACCCCGGTTGAGGCGATGGCCGCCAAGCTCCCGGTCCTCGACGGCGAGACCGACGCCTGCACGCTGATGGCCCACGGCTACAATCCCGACATCGCTTGCGCGTCCCCGTTCGCCGGTGCCGTTTGCGCCGTGGTGGACTCCGTCGCCCGCATCGTCGCCGCCGGCGGCGACCCCTCCCGCATCCGGCTCACCTTCCAGGAATATTTTGAAAAACTCGGCAACGACCCCGTGCGCTGGGGCAAGCCGCTCGCCGCGCTGCTCGGCGCGTTCAAGGCACAGATGGCGCTCGGTTTGCCCGCCATCGGCGGCAAGGACAGCATGTCGGGATCGTTCAAAAACCTCGACGTCCCGCCAACCCTCGCCTCCTTCGCCATCGTCCCCGCCAAGGCCGGCCAGGTGATTTCGCCGGAATTCAAGAAAGCGGGGAGCGCCATTGTGCTTGTTCATAATGACAAGTTTGCCCGCGCCTCCACTGACGAGGGGTACGCCCAATTAAGGCACAACCTTGCGGGCATCCATGCCTGCATCCAATCCGGCTTGGTGCTTTCCGCCCGCACCATTCGCCAGGGCGGCATCGGGGTTGCCTTGGCGGAAATGGGCTTCGGGAACGGGCTGGGAGCCGAAATTCAAGCCAGAGCGGAAGAGGGGCTATTTTCCCCAAGACCGGGGGACATGCTCTTGGAAATCGAAGCGGGGAAATTGCTGACCTTTTTCTCAAATTTCGACGAGATAGGAGCGGTGAAGGATGCCGACGTCATCGGACGCGTCACATCCGCACCGGAGATGGTGGTGCTCGATGTCGACAGCGGTTTGCATTCGAATATTTTCGACGTGGAATCCGGCATGGGAGCTGAAAAACGGCACCCCGTTGACAGGAAAAAAATCCTTGTCCGCATCCCCCTTGCCGAACTCCAGAACGCTTGGGAGTCCCCGCTTGAAAGCACCTTCCCGACCAAGGCCGGCGAGCCGCATGTGGAACCGGCGCCCTCAAGCGCCTCGAAAGAAACGGCACCGACAACGGCAAAAACGCCCCGCCGCGCCGCCGCGCCGCGCGTCATCATTCCCGTCTTCCCCGGCAACAACTGCGAATACGACACCGCCCGCGCCTTCCGCGAGGCCGGGGCCGTTCCGCAAATCCTCGTCATCCGCAACCAGTCCGCGCGGGACGTGAACGACTCGCTCCGCGAACTCGCCGGGGCGATCCGCTCCTCGCAAATCCTCATGATTCCCGGCGGATTCAGCGCGGGCGACGAACCTGACGGCTCCGGCAAATTTATCGCCGCCGCCTTCCGCAACCCCGCCGTGCGCGACGCCACGATGGACCTGCTGCGCAACCGCGACGGCCTGGCGCTCGGCATCTGCAACGGCTTTCAGGCGCTCATCAAACTCGGCCTCGTCCCCCATGGCGAAATCCGCGACATCACGCCAGACTGCCCGACGCTGTTCCACAATCGCATCGGCCGCCACATCTCGCGCTATGCCCGCACGGTCGTCAACGCCGGTGCCGTGGCCCGCTCGCCGTGGCTCTCAAAAATGCAACCCGGCGACATCCACACCATCCCATTTTCACATGGCGAGGGGCAGTTTGTCGCCAGCCCGGAGGTGTTGTCCGAACTGCGCAGGAACGGCCAGATCGCCTTCCAGTATTGCGATTTCGACGGCGCGCCGAGCGGCGCCATTGACTTCAACCCGAACGGCTCCATCGGCGCCGTCGAGGGCATCATCAGCCCCTGCGGACGCGTGCTGGGCAAGATGGGCCACACGGAGCGGCGCGGCGTCAACGTCGCCAAGAACATCCCCGGCAACAAGCACCAGCCGCTCTTCGAGGGCGGCGTGGATTACTTCCGGTAAATCTCCACGCCCGCGCCGCATCCGCGCCAATCCCGCATGAGGCCCGCGGGGTTGGCGCGTTTTGTGTGGCGCCTTTCCCGCGCATCGCCGGTCATTCACCCCGTCTTGCCCTTCCCCTCCGACGCGATCACCATGCCGCCCATGCTTCCCCCACGCATCCCCATTTTTCGAACAACCCTCGCCTGCGTCACCGCGCTCCTCGGCGTTCTCACCATGCGCCTCGCCTGCGCCGCCGCAGATTTCAAGGTGTTGCAAATCAACGTTTGGATGAACGCCTCGCACGCGCCCAAGGCCGCTGAAAATCTGACGGAACTCATCGCCGGCACCAACCCGGATGCCGTCCTGTTGTGCGAACTGGCCCGGGACGGAAAACTCATCCGCCGGCTTGTCGACGACCTCGCCAAACGTGGCATGCAATACCACCCCGACGGCCTCGGCATGCGAACCGGTGTTCTCTCAAAGGTGCCGTTAAAAAATCCCGGCACCAAGGATGCATCAACACTCGGCCCCGTCACCCGTGCGGAAATCTCATTCAACGGACGCGACATCGTCATCTACTCGGCGCACCTCGACGCCGGACACTACGCGCCGTATCTGCCGCGCGGATATGACGCGAAGCACTGGAAAAAAAAGCTGCCCGCGCCAGTCACCGACCCTGCCGAGATTCTCAAGACCAACCGCCGTTCGACGCGGGCGAAGACCATCACAAACCTCATCCCCCAAATGCGCAGGGAGCGTGACAACGGAAAAATCGTCATCCTTGGCGGCGACTTCAATGAACCCTCCCACCTGGACTGGCAGGCGGACACCCGGAACCTCCACGGGCACGCCGGCGCCATCGTCAATTGGGACGTCTCCCAAATGCTGCAACGCGCGGGGTTCATCGACACCTACCGGGAGAAATTCCCCAATCCGGTGACCCATCCGGGATTCACTTGGACCACCGTGGCACACCAAAGCGTCGCCAAGGAAGGCGACGAGCGCGACCGGATCGATTTCATCTACTACGCGCCGGCAAACGGCGTCGTCCTGCGCTCCGCCCGGATCGTCGGCCCCGTGGAGACGGTTCTTCGCGGCAAGGCCGTTCCCGACAATTCGCAGGACGCAATCCTTCGCCATCCGCTCAAAACCTGGCCGAGCGACCACAAAGCCACCCTCGCGGTTTTTGACATCCTCGAACCGGGAAAAACCGCCACCCTCCCCCAAAAAACGGATTAAAATCGGCACCGTCCTTCCTTCCGGCACGATGCCACCCAGGGCAGCCGCAAAAAAGGCAGGGCAAAAACACAAGGGGCGCCACTCCGACCTCGCGCACGCGGGTTTTGAAATTGAACCTGCGAGGCAATGGGCTTCCTTGCCTTCCCACAGCGCATATGAAATTCCCAAAAGTGCCCGCACGCCCCGCCACATCGCCCACGATTCCACTTTTTTTGGGTATTGCGGCACTTTTGGTGTCCGCCACGGGCTGTGTTTCCACAAAAACCCGTTACAGCCTCGCCGACACCACAACCCCCTACGGCGAGTCCTACGCCATCGTCATATCCGAAACAACCGATGCCGACACAGGCTGGCATGAGGTCACCAACGCGCTCCTTGAAAAGCACCCCGGCGCAACCCTCGTCCGCCACAAGGAACGCCTCGACACTCCGGAAGGCTCCGAGGAGGTGCGCACCCAATTGGCCAAACTCATGCCACTCCACACCGCCTTCGTCACCCAACCTGCCGAATGCGGACGCGACATCATCGCCGCCATCCATCGTCTCACGCGAAAACTCGACGACGACCCTTGGCTGGACACGCGCTGGGGAGTCATCACGGGGGCCACCGCCGCCGACGCCCTGCGCGTCGCCAAGGCCACCGCCCCCCTCGCCATCCGATCCGCCCTTTCGACAACCGCGCTCAACTCCGATCTCTTTGAGGAGCACTACCTTATACGAGACACCAGCCCCGCCGGACAGTGGTTTTGGAAAAAGCCGCGCGATCCGGAGACTGCCATGCGCCCCGACCCCGAAACCGGCAACTTCAAGGACTCGCGCGAGGACACCGCCGCCTTCGCCCAACATTTCGCAAACAACCCGGATCTGATCGTGACATCCTTCGGCGGCTTTGAAAACGGCGTCGAGATGCCGTTCAGCCGGGGCCTCCTCCGCGTCTGGCACGACGGGCGTCTTTATCCGTTCACGGACATTCGCCAGATCCGCCCGGCCAACGACTCCCCGCCCCTGCCCGACTCCGCCAGCCCCAAAGTCTACCTCCCAGTCCGCACCTGCCTCGCCGGCCACGTCAATGACGCCAACTGCTTGGTCACCAGCATGATGGGAAACTACGGCGTCAATCAACTCGCCGGCTACACCGTGGACACGTGGTTCGGACGCGGGGGCCTGGGAATGCTTTCCCTTTGGCAGGACTACCCGGGCGAAAACACACTCGGAGCCGCCTTCTTTCTCAACCAACAGTGGATGTTGCACGATCTCGCCGAGATCGACCCGGACGCCCTCAATTACAAAATCCAACTCGGAGCCGGTGAGGTGAAAATCCAGCACCACCTCGGCGACATGCTCAACTCAGGCCTTAAATTTGACCCACGCAACGTGTTGCGCAATAACAAGTCCCCCGACCACCAGCTCGCCGGGCTGCTCTGGGACATCGACACGCTCGCCTTCTACGGCGACCCGGCCTGGAAAGCCACCTTGCGTCTTCCTCCGGGCGCCACCCCTCCCTACACCGCCTATCTCGACTCCACCAACAACCACCACACCCTTCACATCAAAATTCTGAATCGCGCCCAACTGGCCCAAACCAAAACACCCCTCGGCTTCATCTTTGGCACACGAATCGAAAATCCACGCCTTCTCACCGGCTCGGAATACAACCCCATGCTTGCCGACAATTTCCTGCTCTTGCTCAACCCAGCCCCCCCCGCCACAGACGACAAAATCACCATCGAATTCGAAGGCGCCCCCCTTCCCCATCCGCCACCCTCCCCCTCCCCGCCTCCCCGCAAAATCGCCGCCAGCGAGTAACCCCCGGGGCAAAACACCCCCCAAAAAGGGCCATTTCCCTTGCCCTCCAGAAGGCGGGGCGCATGCTTCCGCCACGCCTTGACACGCGGCGCGGCCCCTGCCGTGCCCGTGCCGCAAATGCCGCAACAACGACACACACGCCACCCATTTCGCATGAATTTTCACGACAACGCCATGCCCCGCCACACATCCCCCCGCACACAAACCTCGGCCAATGGCATGGGTGCCCTCGCGACCTCCATCATCCCCCTCATTCTGACGCTTTTTCTTGCGGGCACGCAGACGGCCTGTGTCACCGAAGCCGAGGCGGGGAATTCCACCGCCCGGCCAATCCAGCCGCCCCAACGCCCCCCCGTGGCGGTGGCAAAACCCGCCCCCCGTCACACACCCCAACCCGTGATCACCGTGGACCTCGGCGCCACCTTCGCAAGATGGGGCTTCACACTCCTCCCGCAGCCCACGCCCGAGACAGCCGCTTGGAAAAACCAGGCCCTCGGCCTCAAAATCGAAGTCCGGCGCGACAAATCCTTCATCCTTGTGAACGGAACCCGGATCTGGCTCGCCTCCCCGATCTCCGCCGGCGGCCACCGGTGGCAAATCGCGCGTGTCGACTTCGACAACGCCCTCCTGCCCATACTCGCGCCTGTCGCCACACTGCGCAACAGCGGCATCCCCATCCGACGCCCCGCCCACGTTTTTCTTGATCCCGGCCACGGCGGGATCGACATCGGCTGCGAAAACCCACGCCTCCGCCTGCGCGAAAAAGAACTCACCCTTGACGTCGCCAACCGCGTCAAACACCTCCTCGAACGCCGGGGTTTCCGCGTCACCCTCTCCCGCGCGCGCGACGTGGAAGTCGCGCTTGCCGCCCGGCCCGCCGCCGCCCGCCGCGCAGGGGCGGACCTTTTCGTCAGCATTCACTTCAATTCCGCCGGAAGTCCAGGATCGCAAGTCGTTGGGATTGAGACATTTACGCTTCCACCACGCGGCCAGTTCTCCACCCACTCCACCCGCAATGCCAGCGACCAGGCCACCCTCCATACCCCCTACCCCGGCCACGCTTTCACCCATTGGAACACCATCCTCGCCTACAAAATCCAAAACGCGCTCGCCGCCGCCGCCAATGCCACCGGCCCGGCCAACCGGGGTGTGAAACGCGCCCGCCTGGCCGTCCTGCGCCCGGCCATGATGCCCGCCGTGCTCGTCGAGTGCGGCTTTGTCCCCAGCAACCTTGAAGGTCCCAAAATCGCCACCCCGGCCCACCGCGAGAAACTCGCGCGAGGCATCGCCGAGGGCATCATCGACTACCAAAACACCGTCGCCAACGCCGCCAGACCCCAGGGAAAACCCAAACCCCTCCCGCAAAAGTCATAAAGCCGGGCGCGACATCCCCGCCCACGGCCGCCCTTGAGACAGCAATGCCACGGATCACCCGCAGCAGCATCGACGAAGTCCGCAACCGGGCGGACATCGTGGCCCTCATCGGCGACTATACCACGCTTAAAAAAGCGGGATCCTCCTGGAGGGGACTTTCCCCGTTCACCAACGAGAAAACCCCCTCTTTCTACGTCCACCCCCACAAGGGATTTTTCTACTGTTTCAGCACGGCCCAAGGTGGCGACATCTTCCGCTTTCTCATGCTCAAGGAAGGTCTCACGTTCCATGAGGCGGTCGAACGCGTGGCCAACCGTTTCAACACCCCCCTTCAGTACGAGGAAGGCCCCGGCGCCCCAACACGCGAGGAACGCTCCCTGCGCGCGCAACTCCTCGCCATGCACGATCACGTGGCAACCCTCTACGCCAACGCCTTCCAAGCCAGCACCGATGAGGCCCGAAACGTGCGCGATTATTGGCAGGACAAACGCAAATTCACCCTCGAAACCGCCTCCCAATTCCAAATCGGATACGCCCCGCGTGATGGCGGAGACCTCGCCCGCACCCTTCTCAAGGCGGGATTTGGAAAAGACGCGCTCGTGAAATCCGGCCTCTTCACAGGAACCAACTACTCCCCGGATCCCCTGCGCTGGCACCACAAATTCTACGGACGCCTCATGGTGCCCATCCGGGACATCCAGGGCCGCACCGTCGCATTCACCGCACGCCATCTCCCGTTCGTCGAATACGGGGAACGGGATCCCACCCGCGAATCCAAATACATCAACTCCCCCGAGACCGAGATTTTCCACAAAAGCCAGATTCTCTTCAACCTGGACAAAGCCAGGACTTCCCTCACCCATGACGACAACACCCCGCTCACCCTCGTCGAGGGACAACTCGATGCCATTCGCCTCGCCACGCACGGCGCACCGGCAACCATCGCCAGCCAGGGCACAAGCATCGGCCCGGATCACCTCGCACTCATCAGCCGCTACACCCGCCACCTGAACCTGCTCCTCGACGCCGACCGCGCAGGCCAGGACGCCATCCTCCGACTCCTCCCCCTGGCCATGCGCGCGGGAATCGAAGTGCGCATCCTGCAAGTACCCGGCGGCAAGGATCCCGACGAGTACCTCGCCTCAACCCCCGACGGCTGGCCGAACATAGCCGCCACCACCACTCCCGCCATCGCCCACACCATCCGCACCCTCCTCCCCGCCGGGCAAGCCCACTCCACAAACCAAAAACTCAACGCCCTCCAAACCCTCTTCGGGATCATTTCCGAGAATCCGTCCGCAATCTTCCGCCACGACGCCCTCTCCGAAGTCGCGCGCCTCTCCGGCGCCAACCCCGTCGCCCTGAATCGCGATTACACCGCCTACGAGGCCAGACGCCGCCAGCGCATCCACCCCACCGCCGTCGCCCCGGAAGGCCAGACGGACGGCATCGACACGCCCAAGGAGGAACAGCGCCTCAACACCGATGAGGAAATCCTCCTTTCACTCCTGCTCAACCACCCGGACATCGCCCACCCCATCGCCCAAGTCCTGAGTCCGGAATGGGTGAGTGAAAACTCGCCGGCCGGACGCCTCCTCAACCGCGCCGCCGCAGAGATACTTGAAAACCTTTGGGAAGGACCACATTCCGCGATGCCCCTCGCCGAAACCAACGAGGAAAAAAACCTCATCGCCAAACTCATCGCCGCCCCAACCAGCACCCACGACGCACCGGACGCCGCCCCCGCACCCCCTCCAACCCTGCCAACCCAAACCGCCGCCAAACATTTCGCACTCAAGGCCGGCCCAACCCCCACCGAAACCGCAAACCATTGCCTTGCCTCCCTGCACAAAAAATACGTCAAAGAAAAAACAAACCGCCTGACCGCGGCCATCGCCCTCCTCCCCCTCGACGACCTTCAAACATACACTCGCCTTCAAAAAGAAAAAAAAGACCTGAAAAACCAACTCCGCACCCCTCCCTCGCTCCCTTTTTCCTGACCTCCGCACAGAAAGTGCGTCGACGCAAAGCCCTCATATCAAGGGTTGCGGATTGGATAAAATGACAGGCGACGCCGGGGATTCCAAACATCACAAAACGTCACCGGGTTTTCGTGGGGCGCAGGAGGCGGGACGGCGGGGATTTGGAGGATGGAGGAAATTTTCGCGGACCAGGCGGGGTGGAGGGATTGGAAAACGAGGGACGCGTTGTTTGAGTTTCTCGAGGAAATGCAGCGCGTTTTTTGTAGGCGGGATGGCGTTCGCATAGAAAACGGTAATGCGAAAAAAAGGATTCTACTATCTCGCGTCGGCCGGTGGAAAGCGCGGGAAAAACAGCAGAACCTTTCGCGGAATGAGAATTGGGGACCGAACCAGAAACCGCACTCCCTCCAACGCCATTTTTCACGTTGGAAAATGAATGCTTGGAATCAGCGTTTTTTTCGCCATTTCGCGAGGCGTCGCGAAAGTAATCCTCCGCAACGGAAAACAGGGATTCAAAAACGAGCTCGGACAAAACGGCGGGGATTTGCGCAACCGGGACACACAATAATTCGTCGTGGATTTTTCGGTGCACCTCGCCATGAACAAACGCGCCGCCGGCACTCTCATTAATGGCGTGGAAAGTTCGCAAAAACAAACGCGTCTTAGCATGGATGGACGTGCGTGGATCCACTCCGAAAAAATGACGGAAAAAACGTCCCCTTGTCCGTATTTTCACGGACAAAGCAACGCGGCGGGAATCACCGCGACGCCGTCTTTGCGGCGATAGGCAAGGTTGCCGGAATAAAGAACCATCGCATCCAAAAGGTGTTCGCCGAGCAAATTCCGCAACCACAAAAGATGCCGGACATCGCCATCTTCCACCCTCGTTGCCAGCTTGGTAAGTCGCGGAGCAGAAGTCCCAAAATAGCCCTCAATGGCACGGTGAGAAGTGTGATTCATAACAGGCTGCAGTGAAGCATTTTTTTGCCGAAAGTGTCAAATCGCACTTCACAAAACGCACATTTCGCATTTAACGAAATGCATGTTTCGCATGAATCTTGTGTGGCAAATCGCAGGTCTGGCGTAAGCCGGATACTCCCCACCAACGTCCGCCCGGATCAAACATGGGGCAAGCAAGACGCCTGTGTCCGGAAAGTTTCGCACATTTGTGGAAATTTGTGGAGGCATATGGAGGGCGCAGGAAGGTTTGCTGTTGGTTCTTTTGTGGATTCTTTTGTCGGTTCTTCTGTGGAAGTTTATGGACGGGGTAGACTGTCCATAAACTTGAAAATTCAATTCATCCGCCGTTCCTCCATGGCGTGGATTTTTAGATGGCTCATGTCAAGATAGCGTTTCTGGCCCATTGGATTCCGGCCACATGCCGCAGGCGCGCGGCAACCAGAAGCATCGCAGAGTTGCCGTCGGAAAACGCTCCCACCGCGCGCGTTCGCCGTCGGATCTCCCACATGAGCTGTTCCAGCGGATTTTTGGGCCACAGCGTCATTAATCCGCAATGAGCGCCAGTGCTGGCTGGGGAAAGCATAATGATTGAGCGTTTCGTCGATGCGGGTTTCCACCAGGCGCGCGGCGGCGCCCAGTTTCATACCGCGCAGTTTTGCGCTTACTTACGCGGTGTTTTCTTTGATCGTGCCGTTTGCTTTCTTTGGAAGGGGGGCGACAGGTCGCCGCCGCCCTCCGACGCCTCCGGGGTTCCGGAGATTTTCTTAGGATCGCCCGCCTTGGCGGAATCTTAGCAGCACTCCCGAGACTCTTTTCGACCTGGCAAACCAAGCCCAAAGGCCGGCCCACGAGAAACGGGCGATCCCATGGGCGGATGCCATGATCAAGAATAGAAACAGGGGCATCCCATAAAGAGGGGCGGCTTCCCATAAGAGATAGAGGGAAAAGCCTCCCAGCAGGATCAAGGCAATAAGCAAGGCCTCCGGACTCCTGGTCGAGTTCCCACCCCGGAACAAAAAGACGAAACCAATCATGGAGAACAAGAGGACGATGAAATGCCACCCCTCCTGAATAGGTTCGAGTCCGATCCAGAACCAACTTTTGCGATGAAGAATCACTCTCCCCACCTCTCCAATTTTTCCGGAATCCCACGAGTTTTGAAAATATGACAACCCTACATCTTTCCTCCAAATAGGATGAGTATGAAAGTCCGGATGCCCCCAAAGGGTGGCAATTTTCCTGCTAAAAAACTCGAAGGCATAAAGAGGATCCGCGCAAAATCCACGGAGACTTTTCCGGATTGCCTCATAGGATTGAAGTTTGGATTCCGCAATCGGTGCATTGGCATGAATGCCATAGAGAAAACCATTCCATGTTCCCACAGGGATCCTATCCATATTTTTAGGAGAGGTGACATAATCAATGCCCCGGCCTTTTTCCTTTTCATAGCGGCCGCTTTGCAACCCCATCGCAATCCAACGCACTTTGGGGACGTGTGGCGTCTTTTTTGAATCCAGTTTGTGATATTCCTCGTAAGAACGAATGAATTGTGTTTGCGCAAAAGAGGAGGCAAGAAAACACAACAAAGGAATGACCAGATAGCGGGCGAAAC
>JAIRPL010000051.1 GCA_031256995.1 Puniceicoccales bacterium | reverse complement strand
GCCGCGATGAAGAAGGAAAATTCACAGTGGAAGAAACCTATCTGATAAAGGCGGACATCACGAAAAACCTGCTCTATTACGAACGAAGGATACCTCCGAACAATGGCTCTGAATATAGCCAAAAGACCTATTTCAGCGAAGATCGGATTACAAGTATCGGATTCACGAAGGAAAAGGATCGGTTTCCTTCCTCGCGGACGGGTGCACGGATTACACGACACAACGCTGTGCTACCCATTGCAATCCGAAATGTACTGGAACATAATTCAATCGCCGGAATCCCCCATGATGAAAATTCATTGAGGCCAACCAGTCCGACATTTGTGAACGACGACATCAACATTTGGAAACCTATATTCAAACGAATACAGTATGGAAACGAAAGCGCAATCCAAGTTTCCACAGCACCTCGGAAGGAGCCATACTGGGGACGGAAGTTTTTTACATTTTCAGAAACAACAGGCGCATTGCTTGAAAAAGGATCCATCTCAACCAAGCTGGAAAATGGAAAAACAATAGAAACGTTTGTCAACAAATATGTCATGTCGGATTTCTTTTATTACGACGGCATCCTTTTCCCTGAAACGATAACCCTTACTGGCTCCAACGGCTCCCAAAGTCGGACCAGGGTGAACAAAAAGACAGCGCGCATCAATGAGCCGATAGACCCGAGTGTCTTTATCCCCGTGATTCCTGGTGGCTCGCGAGTCATCGATGAGATCAACGGCATTCGCTACACCACGCCCGTCGTTGGAAACCCCGAGGCCATGAAGGAGCTGGAGGCCGACTTGAACGCCTACTTTGAGGATGCAGACAACGGAAAAGCGAAAACCGCGCCAAAACCAGAGACCAAATAATCCACAATCAACCGTTTCCAACTTCCCACTTTCAACTTCTCATTTTTCCAAAATCACCATGAGCATCACACGAAGATCGAAAGCATGTCTTTCCCAAAACCATAGGCGGAATGTCCATGCGCGACAGCGCGCATCCCGCTGGCATTTTCCAGTGTCACGTCGCCGCCCGTTCGCGCATCCCGCCAAGACCACACAAGCCCCGGATTCCAACATCATGCCACCGCGCATCCCCGTGATTCCAAAATCCTGATAAAATCCAAAAAATCCATGACAGCCACTTCCATTTTTTCATCCATGCGTCCATCCCGTTCCACAGCGATGCTTCCATCCCGTTTCTGCGCGATGAGCAAATCACGTCTTTCCGCGACGGGAGTCTCCCTGGCGTTCCTCGCATTTCTCTGCGTGCCGGCGGGAGCAAGCGAATTGACGGGAGGAGACATTGCGGCGGCGCCGAAGCGGGGGACGGTTTCGCCAGCCGCCCCGGCGATGCCGGCCGCCCCGGCAGCACCACAGGACCTGCGGGAGCGCGGGCCGCTTCGTTGCGGGCTTCACGCCTTGCATTTCGCGCTGAAATCCCTCGCTTTGTCCGCGGGGCGGCCGGAATTGGAAACCCCGTTGGAGGATCTCGCAAAGCACTTTCCGAACATCGAGCAGAATGGGACGAACCTCGCGCGGATCCGCGCTTTTTTGGAGGAAAAGAACATCCGCTGCGAGCTTGTGGAAACGCGCGCCTCGGAACTGGAGAAACTTCCTGCCGGCGGCGTCTTTTTCCGCATTATCGAACCTGCGCAGGAGGGCGCGTTCGCGCATCTTGTCCTTTATCGCAGGGACGGGCGGGCGGGGGAGGTGCGCGGTTATGATTTTCCAAATCCCATCCAGGGCGTTCCGTCTGGCGGGGGCGTCTCGGAGACGGTTCGCGGAATGTTTGCCACCGCCTCGCCGGAGGTGGCGAATCCGTTCACACGCGGTTTTTCCCGTTTTCCCTATTGGTTTGGCGCGGCCTTGATCGCCGTGGCCGGGATCCAGTTTTTCCGTTTTCCAGGAGGTTCAAACACGGCCTTGGAAACGGGGAAAAATCCAGACCGTTCCCGCGATTCCGGCGCACAGAGAAACTGAGTTCCAACGCAAGTTTTCATCCCTTTTTTTGACATCCATGACCCAGCCAAAAAAATCATTTTTCCAAAAGGCGTTTTCCCGTTTTTGGAGACCGCCCGTCCCCTTTCTTCTAATCGCGGTTTCCCTGGTGGTCTCGATTGGAGAAATCCTTCATCCATTCATCCATGGGGACGCGCCGGAAGGGCGGCGCTCTCCCGCGCCCGCCACGCCCGTTTTTGAGGATTCCACGCCCCTCGTAAAACCGGAGATCCAATTCCCGGCCCATCTCGAATTCGGACGGATTCCGGTGCGCGACGGCGTTGCTGAAAAAACGATGGAATTCCCGCTTCTGAACAACTCCGGCGAGCCGCTGGAAATTGCCGGAATCGCGGCAAGCTGCCCTTGTGTGACAATTGATTTTCACGAGAAGCACATCGCGGCGGGCGAGGCGGTTCCCGTGAGGATCAAAGTGCGTCTTGGGGCGGACGAGACGCTCGGGAGAAAAGTGCATATCCTCGCGAAGGCAAAAACGAAGTCCGGGCGTGTGTTCCAGCTCCAATCCACACTTTTTGCCGCGGCGGATTTCTCCCTTCTCCTGCGCCCGGAGGCGTTGGATTTTGGCATGGCCGCCTCCGGATCCACCCTGCGAAAAACGGTCGAGGCGAGGATCGGCGGCACAAAACCGATTTCGCAACTCATTCGCGCCGTGTCGTTTGAGAATCCTGATTTCTTCTCCGCCGAGATCGGGCCGCCGCGCGTCCGCGAGAATCGCATCGCGGAGACCGGCGAGACCCACTTTGAGACCACGAGCGAGATCACGCTTCTTTTCCGGCCCGGCGGCAAGGAGGGACCCGCCTCTGGCGGAATGTCCATCGACCTCTTTGACGGAACGCGAAAGACGCTTCCAATCCATTGGGTCATTTGCCGTAAACCCATCTTTGAACCCTCCGAAAAACGCCATTATCTCCAGATCGAAGGAAAAGGGAAAACACACGCCTTTTCCATACTCTACAACGAGGACTTTTTTGGAAAACTGCGCGAGGCGCAAACCTCCGGGGAAGGACTCCATGTTTCAGGAAAGGAACGCGAGGGAAAAGGCGTCCGCCTCAAGCTGGATTATCGTTTTGACGCCCCGCCCCCACCCAACGCAAAAATCGGCGAATTGCGCGTCGTGACAGAATGTGGAAAAACCCACACGCTGGAAATCGTCGCATCGTAGGCCGGGACTGTTTTTTCGACATCACGAAGCCCGTTTTCAAACCGCTTTCTCCTTCACCCTCCATGAGCCGACGTATCATGATCCGCATCGTCCGACCCTTGAGAAAAACCATCGATTTTTTCGCGCGTCATGAAGCCGCCTTCCTTGTCATCCCCGCCATTCTCCTAATCCTGAACCTCGCGCTGGGCGAACCCTGGTTCCGTTTTGGAAAAACACCCCGCCCCGCGCGCAATCCCGTGTCCGAGAACACACACGGCGGGACCGCCTCCGGCGCCGGTGATTTTCCCACCGTCGGATTTCCCGAGATTCTCGCGATCGTGAACGGCGCGCGCGCCCGCCCGGGCAATTTACCAACCCCGCCCCAAGGCCGGGATAACCTCCCGGCGCCACCGCCGGCAGCCAATTCCCCAAAAACCTCTCCAGCAACCCGCCACGCGGACAACGATTCCACCGCCCCATCGCCGGAAACCCGCGCGGACGCCCTGCTTGTGGACGCCCGCCCGGGACTCTTTTACGACGACGGACACATCCCCGGCGCCGTGAACCTCCCCCCGGCGGATTTTCAACAGGAATTTCCGAAATTGCGCGCGCGCCTGAAAGCCGCCTCCCGCATCATTGTCTACTGCGGCGACCCCCACTGCGGCAGCGCCCATCACCTCGCCGCCCGCCTGCGCGCAAACGGCCTCCAAAACATCTTCCTTTACCCCGGCGGCCACATCGAATGGCAACGCGGGCAAAAGTGATCCGCCCGCACCCCGTCAAAAACTCCATCCGCCCCTCCGGCCGCTTCAAACCGCGCTGGCACCGCCCTCCCCTTTTTTTCGCGGAAAAACGGCCGGACCAAGGCATTTCCGGTTCGATTTGTCACAAACACCGCGCGCGGGAGGCGGGCGCGGTCTACCACGGCCGCCATGGCAATTTCAGACAAACCACCCTGCCTGGCCCTCGCGGGGCAAATCCGAAAATCCGGGACATCCTCAGAGTGAATCGGGCGCCACAATTTCGAAGACGCACTCCGGATGCAGGGGGCGGACAAGGGCCAGCGCCTCGTTGACGCGCTCCGGGCTGTTGCACTCACGGCTCAGGTGGGCGAGGCAGACCCTTCGCAGCCTCCCGCAAGGCGTGGTCATCAGGATCTCCTGGGCGCTTTCGTTGGAAAGGTGTCCGTGCCGGCCGCGGATGCGTTGCTTGAGGCTGGGTGGACGCTGGGAGTCCATGAGCATCTGCTCGTCATAATTTGCCTCCAGGACAAGGAAGTCCGCCTGGTTGATTTTTTCACGCACAAGGCGCGGGGCGTGGCCAAGGTCCGTCGCCCAGACAAGGGTCTCCCCGCCGACGGAAAACGTGTATCCCA
Source organism: Puniceicoccales bacterium (assembly GCA_031256995.1). Classification (GTDB taxonomy): domain Bacteria; phylum Verrucomicrobiota; class Verrucomicrobiia; order Opitutales; family UBA953; genus CALNBE01. The sequence goes on along the minus strand of JAIRPL010000051.1, from coordinate 65,185 downwards.
CGGGGTCGGCGGCGTCGTGCGGGATGGAGAAGGCGGACACGTCAACATCCGCGAACTTGAACACCGTGCCTGTCTCAAAAACGCGCCACGGGGGCGGCGCGGATGTGCGCGCCAAGATGCCGTTCACGGCACGGGCCGTCCCCTCGTTGGCGAAAAAGACCGGCTTCCCCAGCTTTGCCAGCCCCGCCACGCCGGCGCAGTGGTCACTGTGCTCGTGGGTGATGAACACGGCGTCAATGTCCTCAATGGCAACACCATGCCTGGCAAGGCCCTGCCGGATGCGTTTGCAGGAAAAACCCGCGTCGATGAGGATGCGGGCCTGGGGCGTGAGGAGCAGCCCACAATTCCCGGAACTGCTGCTGCCAAGCATTTGAAAACTGAGATTCACGGCCCGCGCAGGCAACGAAGCCGCCCGCCCGCCGCAATAACCGAAATGCCGCGTGGGGGCCGGCGGTTCCGCCCGCCGCCCGCCTCCACGCAAACGGCGCCACAGGGAAAAGCCGCCCTCCCCCGCATGGGGATCACTCCTCCTTCGCCGCCGCGCTCCCCGATTCCATTTCCGCCGGGGGCACCCCTTCCCTGGCGTCCGGCGAATCCCCGCCAGGCCGGGTGGTTTTCCCTCCCGCACCCCCTGCCGCCCCCGGCTCCTTTCTGGCCGTTTCCACGATGGCCGGCCGTTTGCGCGCGACGGGCATCATCCTGATTCCGCCGCCCGAGGCCTCCACGCATTCCTGCCAGATTTTTTGCGGCGGGCGCTGGATGGAGATCAGGTAAAGTTTTGGCGCCTTCCGTTGCGACGCCCGCGCCTTGGCGAAATGTTCCCGCCAGCGCTGGCACCATGCGGCGGTCGTGTCGTCATCCATGCGCACCGTCCGCCCGCGCCGGCCCGTCCGCCGCACCGCCACGCCATCCTGGAAATCGGAGACGATGACGAGCGCGTCATAATCCTCGCACATCATCACATCCGTCCAGGCGCCGACTGAATGGGCGTCAAAGGCGTGGGAATGGCGCGCGTGGATCCGCATGCCCTGCGGCGTGAGCGGGTTTGCGGGCGGCAAGAGCGGCACAGCGGCCTTGGTTTTTCCGCGCCCCCCGGAGGCGGCCGGGGCGCGGGGCCTCATGGACTCAGGGATTCTCGTGCCGCGCAGGCGGGATGCCGGGGTCTTCCCGCGCGACACGGTGGGCTGGCGGATGACATTTTCCCCGCCAAGCACCCTGCCGCCTTGCGTCCGGATGGCGATGCCGTCGTGCTCAAAAATGTCCGCGTCGGGGTATTGCTCAAAGATGGCCGCCTTCACGGTCTCGAGATAGGGCCGCATGGACCCGGAGTTGTCGAGATAGACGGCGACGTTCTCCGCCTCCATCCGCATCCCCAGCACGAGTTTTGAGACGAGATTGCGGCCGCCGCCCACGCCAATGCCATCGCCGCGCCCCACGCCCACGCCGCTCCCGCCGCCAAGCCCCTTGGAAAGCCCGTCCTGCCGCGCGCCACCAAGCAACCCGGCGCCCGGGAGCTGGATGTCCGGCAGGGCGACGCCCGCGCCAGGGGAACGCGCCGCCAGACGGGCCGGGCTTTTCATCAAATCGCGCGGTTTCGCCATCCGGACGCGGTGCTCAAAAGTCCCCGCCCGTTCCCCGCCGGCCCCGCCACCCGCGCCCGTGGCAAAGCTTTCCGTGCGCCTGTCATCGACAACGGCAACCGACACGACCCAGGTGAGCGCCACGATGAGAAGCGTGGCGTGGATGCCGGCGGAGACCAGGAAGGCCTCCCCGCCAAGCCGGCTCCAAAGGCGCCGGGCCAGGGATGGCGCGGCGGGAACCTCCGGAGGGGCAGGCGGCCCGGCCATGACGCCACCCGCGGCCGGCCCTTCCGCGCCATCCGCGATGACGGAAAACCCGGCATCCGGGTCCGGGCTGGCGCCGGCATCCGGGAAACCTCCGGAATCCGCCCCGCACGGCGGAAAATCGTCCCGCCCCTCCCCCGATTGCGCCGCGTCAGGCGGAAATGGGGGAGGCCCCGGCACAGGCGGCAACCGCATCTCCCCGCATCCTGGCGCCGCGGCTGCGTCCGCTTCCGCATCCGCCCCGCTGCCCGCCCGCGCGCCCGGGGTCTTCAACCCCTTCCGCAATCTCTCCCAAAACTGTTCCGGTGGAATCGGGTCAACATGGGCCATGGCGATGGGGGGGGGAAAAAAGGGCGGGGTGTCTCGGCGCGGTTTCCGCGCGCCTGCGCGGCCAGCCTTGAGCGAAGGGAAAGCCTGGCCTTGGGGACCTCAAGGGAAAATCAAACCATGCCTGCGGCGCCCCCCGCGCGAGTCCGCGTTTGCCACGGTCGCGCGGCTCCGGTTGATTGCCCGGCCCAATGCCCAGAAACACCTTGGACAAGCTATGCGGGCGCTATGACGCCATTGTCATCGGCTCCGGACTTGCCGGCCTTTCCGGCGCGCACCTCCTTTCCCGCCAGGGGCGGAGCGTCCTGCTTCTGGAGCATCACCACCAGTTGGGCGGCCTGGCCGCGTGGTTCAAGCGCCCCGGCGGACACGTTTTTGACGTCTCCCTGCATGGCTTTCCGCACGGCATGGTGAAGTCCTGCCGCAAGTACTGGGGCGCCGATGTCGCCGCGAAAATCCGCCAGCTCCACGACATCCGCTTTGAGAATCCGGATTTCTCGCTCTCCACCACCTACGACCGCGCCGACTTCACCCGGCTGCTCACCGAACGTTTCCGCGCCCCGGCCGGGCGCGTCGCCGCTTTTTTCGACCACCTGCGCGCCATGAGCTACCATGACCGCGACACGCGCACGGTCGGCGGGCTTTTCGAGGAATTCTTTCCATCCCGGCCCGACATCCACCGCCTCCTGCTCGAACCCATCGCCTACGCCAACGGCACCAACCTCGACGATCCCGCCATCGCCTACGGGATCGTGTTCTCCAACTTCATGAGCCGCGGCGTCTTCATCTTCCAAGGCGGCACCGACGCCCTTGTCGCCCGGATGGCGGAGTTGCTGCGCGCCGCCGGGACGGATGTCCAGACCCGCTGCAAGGCGGTCAAAATCCTGCTCGAAACCGGCCCGGACGGCCTCCAGCGCGTTGCGGGCGTGCGCGTGCGCTCCATGCGCGACGGCGCCGAGCGCGACATCGCCTGCGCCGCCGTGCTCTCCAACGCGGGCCTCAAAAACACCCTTTTCGACCTCCTTGGCGCCGGGGATCCCCCCCCCGCCTACGCCGCCGCCGCCCGCGCCGTGCGCCTCAACAACAGCTCCGCGCAGGTTTACATGGGCATCCGCGCGGGCGTGGAGCTGCCGCGCCACGGAGACCTCGTCTTCACCTCCGCCGCGCAGCCCTTCTCCAGCCAGGAATTGACCGACCTCCACACCACCAGCCGCACCCACAGTTTCTATCACCCCGAGACCCGCCCCGACGCCCCCGCCCCGCGCAGCGCCATCGTCACATCCCTCAACCAGAACTGGGCCGACTGGGCCTCGCTTGACGCCGGCTCCTACGCCCGCGAGAAGGCCCGCCTTGCCGAGGAGGCCTTCCAGGGCCTCGAGCGGAAGATCCCCGGGATCCGCGGCATGGTGGACTGGGTCGAGGTCGCCACCCCGCGCACCATACAGCGCTACACGCTGCACGAATGCGGGGCCTCCTTCGGGACAAAGTTCGAGGGCCTGCAAGTCTCCCTCGACCTCCCCAAGGCCATCCCCGGCCTGCACCATGCCGGCAGCGTCGGCATCATCATGTCAGGCTGGCTTGGCGCCATGAACTACGGCGTCATCGCCGCCGCCAAGCTCGACGAGTCCCTGGGATCCGCCGCGCCGCGATAGCCCCGCCCGCCCCGGCGCCACCGGCATCCGCCCTCCACGGCATTCCCAGACGCGGGGCCGGGAGGGGCGCCCCCCTCCGCTCAATCCGCCCCCGTGAACCCGGGTTCCCGCCGCGCCGGATGGACGCCGCCGGCCGCGAGCTGGCCGCAGCCCGCGGCAATGTCGAGGCCGCGATATTGGCGCAGGGTGGACGGGATGGCGGCGCGGCGCAGGATTTCCTGAAACTGGCGCGCGGCCTCGCTCCCTCCGGGACGGCCCCCGAACCCGGCCACGGGGTTCAGCGGGATGAGGTTCACGTGGGCGTCCAACCCGCGCAGGAGGGCGGCGAGGGTCCTGGCCGAATCGGGCGTGTCATTGCGGCCATGGATCAGCGTCCACTCGAAAAACACCTTCCGGCGCGCGGCGCGGCTGTATTCGCGGCACGCCTGGAGCAGCGAATCCAGCGGCCAGCGGCGCGCGGCCGGGATGAGGGCGGCGCGCTCCTCCTGCGAGGCGGCGTGGAGCGAGACGGCAAGCGAGACGGGCCTGGGTTCCGCAGCCATGCGCAGGATCCCCGGCACGATCCCGACGGTGCTCAGGGAGACGCGCGCGCGCCGGAGGGCCAGGCCGCCGCTGTCACAGAGGATCTCCACGGCATCCCGGACGTTGTCATAATTGGCAAGCGGCTCCCCCATCCCCATGAGGACCACATTGCGGAGCCGCTCCCCCGCCCCGCCCAGGGCCTCCCGGGCGACAAGGGCCTGGGCGACAATCTCCCCGGCCGTGAGGTTGCGCCGCAGGCCCAGCCGCCCGGTGGCGCAAAACACGCACCCCATCGCGCATCCGGCCTGCGTGCTGAGGCAGGCGGTCGCCCGCCCGTCGTAGCGCATGAGCACGGTCTCGATCCGCGCGCCATCGGCAAGGCGGAGCAGGAATTTCCGCGTGAGGCCGTCGCCGCCCGCGCTTTCCCGCAGGATCTCCGGCCGGGGCGTTTCGCAAAGCGGGGCGAGGCGCCCCCGGTGTTTCTCAGGCAGGCATTCCAGGGCGCGCGCCGGGGTTTCGCCAAGGACGTGGAGGCTGCGCCAAAGCCCGCGGGCGTGGCTTTCCGGGACCCCGTTTTCCCGAAGCCACGCGGCCAGCGCGGCACGCGGCATGCCGGGGAGGTCCACCGCGTGCTTTTGCGTTGTCATCGGACGGAGTACGACAGACAAAAACCGCCGCTTCAACCCACAATGGCCCGCCTCAACGACAACTATTTGAAACTGAAAGCCGGATACCTTTTCCCGGAGATCTCCCGCCGCGTGAACGCCTTTTGCGAGGCCAGCCCGGAGGGGAAGGCCCGCCTCATCCGCTGCGGCATCGGCGACGTGACCGAGCCGCTGCCCCCCGTCGCCATCGCGGCCCTGCGCGGGGCGGCGGAGGAGCTTGGCTCCCGCGCGACATTCCGGGGATACGGGCCGGAGCAGGGGTATCCGTTTTTGCGCGAGGCCATCGCACACGGGGACTACCAGGCGCGGGGCGTGGAAGTCCACGCCTCGGAGATCTTCGTCTCCGACGGCTCGAAATGCGACTGCGGCAACATCCTCGACATCCTTGGCCCGGACAATCGCACGGCCATTCCCGACCCCGTCTACCCCGTCTATGCGGACACCAATGTCATGGCCGGGCGCACGGGCGCGATGACGGATTCCGGGGCCTGCGAGGGGCTTTTTTACCTGGAGGGGAACGCCGCCAACGGCTTTGTGCCGCCGCCGCCCGCGGGCGAAAAGCTGGACGTGGCCTACCTGTGCTTTCCGAACAACCCCACGGGCGCCGTCGCCACGCGCGCGCAACTCCAGGCGTGGGTGGACTACGCCCTGGCCAACGACACCCTGCTGCTCTTTGACGCCGCCTACGAGGCCTACGTCCAGGATCCCGCGCTGCCGCGCTCCATTTACGAGATCCCCGGCGCGCGCGGGTGCGCCATCGAGTTTCGCAGCTTTTCCAAGAACGGCGGCTTCACGGGGGTCCGGTGCGCGTTCACCGTGGTCCCGGCCGGGCTGACCGCGGCGGCGGCGGACGGCTCCCGCGTGCCGCTCCACGGCCTGTGGGGACGCCGCATGAGCACGAAGTTCAACGGGGTGTCGTATGTTGTGCAGCGCGCCGCCGAGGCGCTGTACACGGAGGCCGGGCGCGCGCAGACAGCCGCCCTCGTCCGCCACTACATGGACAATGCCGCCATCCTGCGCCAGGCGCTTGGCCAGGCCGGGCTGACGGTGTTCGGCGGCGAGAACGCGCCATACGTCTGGGCCTCCACGCCGGGCGGGGTGCCAAGCTGGGATTTCTTTGACCGGATGCTTCGCGAGGCGAACGTCGTCATCACGCCTGGCGCGGGATTCGGGCGCGCGGGCGAGGGGTGGTTCCGCGTGTCAGCCTTCAACTCCCGCGAAAATGTCCTTGAGGTCGCCAAGCGCATCGCGGAGTTGCGCCCATGAGACCCAAGGCGGGGAAACGCGCCACGCGCGCGCGGGCCGTTCCCGACGCCGGATTGCTCCTGGACCTTTTTGGGGACGGGGAATCCCCGCCGGCACCACGCGCGGACAAGCCCGCGGGGCGGACGCCGGCCCGCCCCGGCGGCACGGGCCTCCCCACGGCCACGCAGGCGCGCCCCGCCGCCGCGCCCGCGGGCACCCCGCCCCCCGCGCCTGACACCGGCGCGCCGGCAATCCCCGGGAGCGCCCCCGGCCCGGCGCCCGCGACGGCCACGGCCGCCCCGGCGGAGCGCGGCGTGTTGAGCATCAGCGAGTTCACCTCCCGTGCGAAGGCGCTTCTTGAGGGGGCCTTCGACCCCGTCACCGTCCGGGGCGAGGTTTCCAATCTCCGCCGCCAGGGCAGCGGGCACGCCTATCTCACGCTCAAGGACGCGGGGAGCCAGCTTTCCGCCGTGATTTTCCGCGGGGACGCCCTGCGCATCCGCTTTCCACTGCGTGACGGGATGCAGGTCGTGGCCACGGGGGCCGTCAGCATCTACGAACCGCGGGGCACCTATCAGTTGATCGTCCGCACGCTCGTGGAGGACGGCGAGGGGCGCCTCCAGCGCGAATTCGAGCGCCTGAGGCGAAAGCTTGCCGCCGAGGGGCTTTTTGAGCGCGCGCGGAAGCGGCCGCTCCCGCCCCTGCCGCGCGTCATCGGGATCGTGACATCGCCCACGGGGGCGGCCCTGCAGGATTTCCTGCGCATCCTGGGCCGGAGGGGCTGGCGCGGGCGCATCGTGGTGCTGCCCGCGCGTGTCCAGGGCGTGGAGGCCGCGGGCGAGGTGGCGGCGGCCATCGCGCTTGCGGCGAATCTTGGCATCCTTGACCTGCTGGTGGTGGCGCGCGGAGGCGGGAGCCTGGAGGATCTCTGGCCCTTCAACGAGGAGGGCACGGTGCGCGCCGTCGCCGCCTCCCCCGTGGCGGTCATCTCGGCGGTCGGGCACGAGACCGATTTCACCCTTTGCGATTTTGCCGCCGACATCCGGGCCGAGACGCCCAGCGCGGCCGCCGAGCTGATCTCATCCGGCCACATCGCCGCCACGGGGCGGGTGAACGCCGCGCGCCAGTGGCTGGATGGCCGCGCCGCCCGCGGGTTTGAGGCGATTTCCCGGCGCGCGGCCTTTGCCGGCGCCCGCCTGGATGCCTGCCCGCCCGCCCGGATGGCGCAGGCGCAACGGTTCCGGCTCGACGATCTGCGCAACCGCCTGCGGGCCGCGCCGGCGCTGGCGGCGCACCACCACCGCGCCCGCCTGGCGTCCGCCCTTGCCCGGCTGGAGGTCGCGGCCCCCAAGAACCGGCTGCGCCTTCAGGCGGCCCGCCTGCACGCGCTGGCGGCGGCCCTGCGGCGGCCGCCCCCCCGCGAGCTTGCGCGCCAGGCCGGGCGCCTCCAGGCGGCGGCTGTCGCGCTGGAACGCGGCGCGCGGCTGCGGCGCGCGGAAAACACCCGCGCCCTGGCGGCCCTTGGGCAGCGTCTGCGGGCCGCGGGCGTGGAGGAAACCCTGCGGCGGGGGTTTGCCCTTGTGCGCGGGCATGACGGACATCTTGTGGGCAGGGCGGCGGACATCGCCTCGCAGGTCCCCGTGCGGATCCGGTTCGCGGATGGCGAGCTGGAGGCCGTGGCCCGCCCAAAAAAGACGTAAGTGACGTGCACAACAACCTTTGGGAGACCATGTTTGGTAAATTTTACATTGCCGTGCCAAGGCAATTTTGCGTTTCTGGCGCCGTTCCTGCATTCCACTCACTCAACCAACCAACAATGTCAGAGGATACCAAAGCACAAAACGCAGACGAAACGTCCCTTGCCCCCAATGGACGCGACGCCAACGGAGTTCCTTTTCAGCCCCCCCCCCTGCAAGACCTTTGCTATAAAGTGACAGGGTGCGCGATCACCGTCCTGAACACAATCGGCCCGGGGCTTGACTCAAAGATATACGAAAATTGCCTGATGATCGAACTCGCGAAGCAGGGCATTGATTTCGAGTACCAACGGAAGGTGGATGTTGTTTACAGCGGGCAGAAGGTCGGGGTCGTCACCCTCGGTCTTGTTGTTGGCGAAAACCTCCTTGTGGACGCCCGTTCGGTGGCGTTTTTCAACGAGACGGATTTTTCGGAGAACATCAGTTTCCTGAAGCTCACAAAACTCCCGATGGTTTTGATGCTGAATTTCAAGTTCGGAAAGCTTCAGTGGAAGAAAATCGTCTATGATCCCAGCCGGTAGGGCCGGCCGGGGTTCCGCGGGCGCGCCCCCTTGCGGAACCGCGTTTGCGTTTCGGAGTCTCAGCGGGGAAACATGTCACGATCCGCCTCTGTCTTGAAATTTGCCGCCACAGTGCTGGTGGCGGGCCTTGTTTCGGGGGCATCCCTGGCCTTCGTTTTTTTCCATCTCCGGGGGACGGAGCAGCTTGCGCTGGCGGGCGGCCTGGCGGCGGTGTACGCGGCCTCGTTTGACGGGCTTGCGCGGCTTCGGCGGGCGCTGGCGTTTTTTTTCGGGGCCGGCGTCTTCACGGCCTTTCTCGACTTCCGCGACACGCTGCCATCCGCCGTGAAGCATCTGATTGGGCGCGTGCAATTTGTGCCCTCCATGTGGGGCGGCCACGGGGAGACTCCCGCCCTGCTCCCCGAGCTGCCCGGGTTTGCCGCCCCCCTTGCCGCCGGGGTGGCGCTTGCCTGCGCGGGGATGCTCGCATTCGCCATTGGCGCACTGCTTGCGGGGCGGATCTATTGCTCGGTGATCTGCCCGCTGGGGATCCTGCAGGATCTGTTTTTCCGGGCCGCGGTTTTTTTTCGCGAGAGGACGGGCCTCCGGAGGCGTTTCCGGATGCCCTTCCGCCCCGAGCGGAAGTGGTTGCGCAACGGCGTGCTTGCCGGCGGGATCCTGGCCATTGCCACGGGCTGGGGCGGCGTGGCGCTTGCCTGGCTTGACCCGTACAGCCACTTCGGCCGTGTCTTCCACGGGATTTTCCGCCCCATTCTCCAAATCGCCAACAACGGCGTGGTCTCCCTCTATTCGCACCTCGGCATCGCCTCGGTGCTGCCGCGCACACTGGTGCCATGGGGCGGGATCGGCATCCTGCTGCCGCCGTTGCTGTTCCTGACCCTTGTGGCGGCCCTCTCGGCGTTTCGCGGACGGCTTTATTGCAACACATTCTGCCCCGTGGGCACTTTGCTCGGCTGGTTTTCGCGCGCCGCCGTTGTGCGCATCGCCATGGACCGCAGCTCGTGCCGCCGCTGCGGCGAATGCGTGCGCGTTTGCAAGGCGCAGTGCATTGACCTGAAGAAACAGACCGTGGACGCCTCGCGCTGCGTCGCCTGCTTCAACTGCATGGACGTTTGCGACGATGACGGCATCCGGCCCAGCCTTTTCGGGCGGGCGGCCCAACGCCAGAAGCTTCAATCCCGCGGGCGCGCGGCCGCCGCCTGCGTGGCGCCGCTCCCGGCCGCGCCATCGGGGCCGGACCGCCCCCCCGCCATGCCTCCCGCACGGCCCGTGAGCGCGGCCGCCCCCGCGCCGGAACGGCGCGCCTTTCTGGCCGGGACGGCCGGGCTGGCGCTTCTCGGGCTTTCGGGATGCCTGCCGGCCAATGGCGCCGCCGCGAAGGACAACCCCGTTGTCGCGCCGCCGGGCGCGCGCTCGCGGCAGCGTTTCCTGGACAATTGCACCGCCTGCCAGCTGTGTGTCAGCGCCTGCCCAAGCCACGTCCTGGCGCCCGCGCTCTCCGAGTACGGCACGCTGCGCGGTTTCATGAAGCCGCGCATGAATTACCACGAAAGCTTCTGCAACATCGATTGCGTGCGCTGCGGCGAGGTCTGCCCGGACGGCGCGCTGGATCTGTTGCGCCCGTCGGACAAGCCCGTCACACGCATCGGCATCGCCAGGGTTTCCATCGGGCGATGCATTGTGCGCACGAAAAACGAGGCCTGCGGCGCCTGCGCGGAGCACTGCCCGACCGCCGCGTTGCAGATGGTGAAGCCCAAGGGCGGGACTTTCACAGAACCGGTCGTGAACGAGGAGCAGTGCGTGGGGTGCGGCGCCTGCGAGTTCATCTGCCCGGCCAGGCCCGTGCGCGCGGTGGTCGTCCACGGTTTCCCGGTCCACGAAAAAGCCAGGGAATTGAAGCAGGAGGCCGTGAAACCCCGCGACCCCGCCGAGGATTTTCCGTTTTAAGCGAGACAGGCCGCCCGGCATGGCGGATCTGGAGACCCGCGGCACGTTGCGCGGGACGTTTCCCTTGGGGCGCACCACAGCCATGCCGCCCCGGACAACGGCGGCGGGGCGGGCCATGCCGGGGGTCAGGCGCCTTCTCCCGAGAAATGCTGGTAGCCGGAAGGTTGAAACGGAACAGGGGGGCTGGCGCCGGGCGCCGCCAGAAGCAGACGCCGCCCGCAGGGTGCCAGGGGGGCGGCGGGGACGATGAGGCCGATTGGCGAGAGCGGCACCCCGGGGAATTCCCGCCGCCAGTCCGAAAGCAGGCGCGGGAGCCGTGCGGTGTCGGCGGCCAGGAGAAGCTCGTAGTCCTCGCCATCACAAAGCGCCCGGAAAAGCGGCGAACCGGGGCGGGGCGGCGCGTTTTCCGGGACACATTCCGGACCGGCGCCCGCGATCTCCCCGGAGATGGGGATTTTTTCGGGGAAAAGCAGAGCGTCGCAATCCTTCGGCAGCAGGGCCTGGAGGTCCTTGGCCAGCCCGTCGGAGACATCCATCGCGGCGCGCACGGCGTCACGCCCGGCGAGCCAGCGCCCCTCGGCGAGGCGTGGGGCAAAGCTGTGATGGCGCCCGCTGGAGAGACTTCCGCCAAGGCGCCCGGTGACGAGCAGGGTGTCGCCCGCCCTTGCCCCGGCGCGCAGAAGCGGCCGGCGCGCAAAACCGGTCAACGCGAGAGTCGCGCAAAAAAAACCGGGGCCGCCCTCGGCGCAGTCTCCGCCGGAAAGCTCCAGCCCGGCGGCAAGGCAGGCCTCGGCGACGCCCTTGAAAAATTCGGACAGCCACGGGAGCGCGACATCAGGGCCGCAGACAAGCGAGAGGAGCGCGTCGGCCGGGGTGCCGCCCATCGCGGCAATGTCGCTCAGGTTCCGGTTGACCAATTTCCGGCCGACATGCCGGGGCGCGACAGCGTCGTCAAAGTGGCGCCCGCGAAGGACGCAATCCGTCGTGGCCAGGCGAAATTCCCCGGGGGTGCCCGGAGGGAGCACGGCGCAATCATCGCCCATGCCGCGCGGTGACGGCGGGGAGGCCGCCCCCAGCCATTCGCGGATGAGGTCCACAAGCCGGCTTTCCCCGGGAAGACGCTCGGACGGGGAGGATGCCGTGAAATGCGGGCGGGCGGGCGAGGCGGTCACGGAAGGGCGCATTGGGCGGAAAGGTTCACGGGGAAAGGATGCCGCGCGGCATGCCGATTTCCACACCCAAGGCAGGCGCGGCCATTCCTTCCGCCACGAGACGGACAAAAAAACGCCGCCCCCCGGACGGGGAACGGCGCCTGGGGCGCGGGAAGTGGATGGAGCCAGATCCGGCGCGAGGTTCCCGGAAAAACCGGAGGGGGATGCCCCGCCGGTTTCCGGATGCGCGGAACGCGCTTAGACGTTGTCCGCGGAGGGTGCCTCCTTGGCGGGCTTGGCGCCGCGACGCGGGGCACGGCCCGCCGCCGGACGCTCGCCGCCGGGGCCGCCACGGCGTTCGCCGAAGGCTCCGCGCGCGCCGGGGAGGGGGGCGTCCTTGAATTTCTCGACCGTTTCCTTCAGCGAGGGATCCTCCTTCAGGACGGCGGCTTTCAGGGCCTCGTTGTATTTTTTCTGGGCGGCCAGGAATTCATCGTGGGCCTTCTTCTGCCTTTCCTGGGCCTTCTTCACATCGGCGTCATCGCGGGCCTTGGTGACGGCGGCCCGGAGTTTCTGGCGCTCCTCCTGGGAGAGCTTTGGGAAATTGGCGCGGGGGCCGTTTGTGGCGCCATTGCCATCGTTGTGGATGCGCGCGCGACGCGGGGGCGGGGCGGCGCCGTCCCCTTCGGCGGCATTGATCGCCGGGATCGCGAAGGCGAAGGCGGCGAAGGCGAGCAGGGCGCATAGCGGGAGTTTTTTCATGGGAGTTCCTATGGTGGTCTTGGTTGGTGGATTGTGTTTTGACGGCGGCCTTGAACCGCCGGCCTGCGTGAAAACCCCGCATGCCCGGTGGAGTTGCGCCGGGGTGCGCACGCCAGGTTTCGCCGCCCGGCGCGGCGCGGACGCGGGGCGCCATGCCGGGGTGGAGGGTTTCTACTTCACACGCCGGCCGAAAATTCGAACATCCCCGTGCATGAGCTTTTTTCATGCCCTTGCGCGCCGCCTGCCGCGCCGCGCCGGAAATCTCCCAGGATGCGGAACGGGAAGGGCGCTCGGCGCCGCCGCCCTGGTTTTCGCCGTGGCGGCCGCCGGGCAGGGTGCCTGGGCGCCTGCCGCCAGGGCGCAGTCCATCGGCGGCGAGATGCGCCCGCCGCAGCTTTCGGAGGCGGGGCAGGCCGAGACGTTGCAACGATTCCGGAGCCTGCGCCTGGCGGACAGCTGCTTCCATTTCACCATCACGCACATTCCGCGCCGCGGCGGCCAGGAGGTCGCGCACAAGGGCATCATCTGGACCTCGTGGCGCGACGGGCCGGTGTTTCGCATCGAGCTGGAGCGGCCCGCGGGATCCGCCGAGAAGACCCCGTTGCGCTACATCCTGAAGGGCGGAAAGAATGCCGCCATCTGGGGCCTTGACGCGGCGGGCAAGCCCGCGAGGCTCAACAAGGCCGCGAACCAGCCGTTCTTCCCCGGACTCATCATCACCCCCCTGGAATTGCAGCAGCCGTTCGCCTACTGGCAGACCGTGGAATATGACGGGACACGCCGTTTCAGGGGCAGGCCCACGCACTTTTTCAAGATGCTCCCGCCGGGGGATTTCAAGCGCGCGCACCCGGAGATAGGCTTCGTCCGGATCGGCATCGACAAGGGCTATGACTCGCAGGTGCTCATGCAGGCCTCGATCTTCAACGACAGCAATGACGAGGTGCGGCGGCTTGAGATCGAAAGTTTCAACAGCATCAAGGGCGTCTACATCCCGGAGGAGCTGCGGCTGCTGGATCTGCGCACGCGCGATCGCGACGTGTTCCGTGTCACCAAGGCGGCGGTGCTCGACGATGCCCGCTATGCGCAGGACATCTATGCGCCGGCAACCCTTGGCGCCACGCCGCCGCTGCCACCGCCAGCCCGTTTCACGAAGATTGACTGACGCCAGGGCCGGACCTGCCGCGATGGCCCTTCCCCGCCCTTCCAGCCCCAGCCTCCAATATGTTTTCCACCCTCTTCCCAAGGCCCCGAAAAATCACCGCCACCGGCGGGGTGTTTGACCTTGGCGCGCGGGCATCCGCCCCCCGGCTGTGGTTTTGCCGCGGCGAATGGGACGGCGTCCCCGTGCACCACGCGGCCAACGCCCGTCTGCGCGCCGCGGCGGATGCCTCGAACGCGCCGGGCGTGCGCGTGGAGATGCGGGACGGCCCTGGCGCGGGGGCGGGCGATGGCATGCCGTTCGCCGTCCGCGACGCCAGCCTTCCGGCCGGCGGTTACCGCCTTGAGGTCGCGCCGGAGGCCGGTTTGCGTGTCCGCGCCGCCGATCCCGCCGGCCTGCTCCATGCGTTGCAGACCTTTGCGCAGCTGCTGCGCCGGTTTGGCGCGAGGATGCCGGCGCTCGTCTGCGAGGACGCCCCGGCGTTCCCGCAACGCGGGTTCATGCTGGACATCTCCCGCTGCAAGGTCCCGACAAACGCCGCCCTTGAGGCCCTGGTGTCGCAGCTCTCTTTTTTGCGCATCAACCAGCTCCAGCTCTACACGGAGCACACCTACGCCTTCGCGGGGAGGCGCGAGGTCTGGCTTGGCGCGTCGCCGCTGGATGCCGCGGATTACGCCCTGCTGCGCGACCGCTGCGCCGCGCACGCCATCCGCCTTGTCCCAAACCTGCAATCCTTCGGGCATGTCGAGCGCTGGCTGAGGCACAGGCGCTACCGGCATCTCGCCGAGTGCCCCGGGGGGTTCCATCACGAACTCGCCGGCACGCACCGCCCGCCGGGGACGCTCCGCCCCGGCCCGGAGAGCCTTCGTTTCGCCGGGGAGCTTCACGCCGAGTTTCTCGCCAATTTTCCCGACACGCCCGGCGCGCCCTTCAACATCGGAGGCGACGAGCCTTGGGAGCTTGGCCTGGGCGCGAGCCGCGAACTCTGCGCCACCCTCGGGAAGCACGCCGTCTATTGCGGGCATCTTTCCGCGCTTGCGCGCTCCGTCGAGGCGCGCGGGCGCAGGGCGCAGTTCTGGGCGGACATCCTGCTGGAGCCGGGCGGGATCCGCCACGCGGACACCCTCCCGGCCTCCGCCATCCCCGTGCTTTGGGGGTATGACGCGGGGCACCCCTTTGAGGCGCAATGCGCCGCGCTCGCCGCGACAGGGCGCGAATACCTTGTGGCGCCGGGAACGTCGGCCTGGCAGAGCCTGCACGGAAGGCTGGACAATGCCCTGGCCAATGTCCGGGAGGCTCTCGCGGCGGCGCTCCGGCACCGCGCCGATGGCATCCTCCTGACCAGCTGGGGGGATTGCGGCAACCACCAGCCCTGGCCCGCGTTTTACCCGCCGCTGGCCGCGATGGCGGCGCTCGCATGGAACCCCGGCGCCCATGCCCATGAGACCACGCCGGATTCGGCCGTACTCGAGGGTGGCATCGGGGCCGCGTTTTTTGACGGCGATGCCGCGCCCGCCCGCCGCCTGCTCCGGTTTGGCATGGCGGACCGTTTTTTCACAAAAACCATCCGCAACAAGAGCCTCCTTTGGGAATTGCTCACCGCCCGCCGCCCGGTCCTGGAGGGGCTTTTGCGGGAGGTCCCGGAGCGCGAGCTTTCCGCCTCGCTGGCGCATCTGGAGGAGACGCTGGACGGGACGCTTGCGGCGGATCTCGCCGGGGGCGCCCACAGCGGGATCCGCGCCCGGGAGTGGGAGCCGGCGCGGGGCGTCCCGGCGGTTGACGCCGAGCTTGGCGCCTCGCTGGCGCTGGCGCGTCTGGCGGTTTTTCGCGCCCGCGCCATCCGTTCCGGGGTGGAGCGCCCGTTCGCCGCCGCGTCCGCGCGCCGTCAATTCCGCGCCTCGCTGGCCCTTTACCGTGCCGCATGGCGCCGCCGCGCGCGGGAGGGCGGCCTTGCGGAGAGCGTCTCCCGGATCACGGCGGCGGCCTGTTGAACGCGCCGCCGCGCGCAAAAAGCCGCGGGACTCGACGCTTGAGCCGGAGGGCGGGGCGCTCGACAAGGAACCAGG
The DNA here is from genome assembly GCA_031256995.1 of Puniceicoccales bacterium. Taxonomy (GTDB): domain Bacteria; phylum Verrucomicrobiota; class Verrucomicrobiia; order Opitutales; family UBA953; genus CALNBE01. The sequence continues at coordinate 49,567 of JAIRPL010000051.1, read as the reverse complement.
AAAGCACGGCGGCAAGCAGCGTCACAAGGACGAAGAGGGCGAGATTTTTATAGCCTGTCGCCAGGAACCAGCCGTAAAGGCCAAGTTCCATGAAGAGGGAGAGAACGAGCATGTGGTAGATGTAAATGCCGTAGGAGATGTCGTTGCCGCGCAGGATCTTCTTTGCAAGGGAGGGCGCGGTGTGCGCGCAGGAGACGGCGGCCAGGCCAAGCAGGAGATACTGGATGGAGGGGTAGATCATCACGCCGCGCGGATAGGGGAACCCAAAGGTTCCGCGCATGAGGACAAGCAGGCAAAGGCCGCCGATCCAAAAAAGGGCCTTGCCGCGCAAAATGGGCGCAAGCCAGTCAAAATTTTTCCGCAAGGCCCACCCGAAGAGAAAGAGGTAAAAATGGGGGATGAAAGTGAGGTTCAGGTACGGGAGATGGTTGAAATTTTCCGGGAAAAGCCGCCCCCCGTGGCGGACGGAAAGCCAGCCCAGAAAACCAAACGCGATGGTGGCGGCAATGGAGGCGAGACGCCCTGGCGCGCGGCCATTCCAGATCATTTTCAGGAGGGCGTGGAGAACCGGGAAGACGATGTAGAACTGAAGCTCGACGGTGATGGTCCAGAGCGCGCCGTTGATGACGCCCTTGCCGGGGCTGAGGAGGCCGACGCCACGCTCGCGAAAGAAATCCGGATTGAAGCACTGGAGGAAGGTCGCCTGCGCGGCAAGCCACTTGAGGAGCTCGCCGGCGGAGACGGGGACGCGCAGCGCGAAAACCACGATGACGGAGAGCAGCAGGCACATCCACAGCGCGGGGTAGATCCGCAAGACGCGGTTGCGGGCATAGGCGAGGACGCTGCCGGCGCGCTCCCAGGAGGCGGAAACGAGGTAGCCGCTGATGACAAAGAAGATGGCGACACCATGGAAATCAAGGAGGTGGCGCAGCGGCAGGGGAAGGCCATGCCAGTCATGACGGCAGAGGAGGATGTAGAAGACGCCGTGCTCAAGCACGGTTTGCAGCGCGGCAAAAAGGCGGACGAGATCAAAATTGTTCGCGAGAAAGCCGGCGGAGGAGGCGTCGGACGGGGCGGGCGCGGACGAGGTCCCCGGTTGCGGGGCGCTCATGCGGCGGCCTCCTCCCCATAAAGCCGCAGGAGCCTCGGGAAGTCATCCTCGGCCTCCGGAAGGGAAAGCGGCGGCTGGGTGCCATCGCGATGGCGCTGGTAGGAAAGGCGGATGTGGGCCTCGAGGGCGTCGAGGTCGTGCGGGGTGTAAAGGAGCGCCCCCTCCGCGCGCCGGCAGACGTCGGTGGCAATGGCGGGCTTGCCAAGAAACAAGGCCTCGGCGACGCACAGCCCAAAGGAATCCACGCTGCTGGAGCGCACAAGGAGGTCGCAATCCGCAAGAAACACGAGCGGGTCGGCGACATTTTCCTCCGTGGTGACACGAAGCCCCCCTTCCCCGGCGGCGGGGCGGCAAAGGCGGGCGGCGGCCTCGATTTTCCGTTTGTAGGCCGGGTCGATGTTGAAAAGCGCGGCGGCGATGCGGAGTTCAAACCGGCTGGAAGGGAAGTCCTTGGAAACACGCTGGAGGACGGTGATGACCTCCTCGAACAGGTAGTAGGGAAGCCAGGCTCCCATGCAGGCGACGACATAGGGACGATCGCGGGGGGCGGCGCCGGGGTCCCGGCCCTGGAGGTCCTTGCGGCACAGGGCTTTCTCACGATCTTTCAGGGCGGGAAGCACAAAAGGGCCGATTGCCGCGAATTTGGCGGCATGCCTGGGGAAACGGAGGGCAACGGCGGCGCTTTCACGCTGGTTCATGAAAATGACGCGGTGGGCGAGCGCGAGGGAGACGCGGAAGAGCGCGATGGCCAGCGGGTCGTTCCGCCCAAGGCTGGCGGAGAGCGCGCCGGAATGGAAGGAAAGGATGAGCCGCGCGCCGAGCGGGCGCAGGAGCGGGGCGAGAATGAGAAAGGGAAGGCTGCGCGAGGAGGCGTTGAAGTGAAAAAGGTGGAATCCGGACAGCCTGGCGCGCATGGCGGCGCACAGCCATGCCGCAGGATTGCCGCGCAAAAAGGAGCGCCGGAGCGGGCCGCGCAACTTGATGTTCACACGGCGGACGGCGCAGGACGGCGTCTCCTCCAGGCGCTCCGCCAAACGAGTGCAATGCGTGGTGATGCCGCCGGGCTGCGATCCGGGGACAAATGAGCCGAACAGGACGGCTTTCACGGCGGGCGGAGGCTGCGGGGGGGCTGGAGGGGGCATCACGGGGCAAAATATTTGCTGGGAAAGACTTTGAACCAAAATGTGGCCGCCGTGAACTTGGCAATGGCCAAAAGGGCGCGATGGAGTTCCCCGTTGCGTTTTCCGTTGGCGAGAAGCATCCGGAAAACTTCCAGCTGGCGCGAGTGGCGGAGGGTGCGCGGGGCATGGTAGCGCACGAGGATGTCGGGCAGGTTGGCATAGGTGGCGCCCTTGTGGGCGCGCAGCCAGAGATCGGCGTCCTCGCAGTGGGGCCAGCGGGTGGAGTAGCCGCCATGGCGTTCCCAGAAAGCCTTCCGCAAGGCGACGGTCGGGTGGAAAAAGGGGACGCGCAGGTAAAGGCGGCGCTGGATGCCGGCGTTTGTCGCGGGCTGGCTGGTCACGGAAAAGACACGCCCGCGAGAGTCGGCGCGCTCCATCGCCCCCCCGAGCACATCCACCTCCGGGTGCTCCCGCATGAAGGCCACCTGAAGGGCGAAGCGCCCGGGAAAATTGTAATCGTCCGCGTCGGCGCGGAGGATGAGCGGCGCGCGGGCGGCGGCGATGCCGTCGTTGAGGGATTTGGGGATGCCCTCGTTGCGCGCATGGCGCAGGACACGCAGGCGCGGCTCCCGGGCGGCATATCCGGCAAGAATTTCCGCGGTGGCGTCCGTGGAGCCATCATCCACGACGATGGCCTCAAAATCCGCGAAGGTCTGGGCAAAAATGCTGTCGAGCGCGCGCGGAAGGCATTCCTCCCCATTAAGAACGCAAAGGACGACGCTGGCGGCGGGGGGCGGATTCTTTGGGTTCGTGCTCACGTCAGGAAAGGGGCCGGGGTTGGAGCGCGCCAGGCGGGGGAAGGGGCATCGGTGGCGGCGGCGGAAGGGGACGGAACCGGGGCGGGGCGAAACCGGGGGGAAGCGGCAGTGGCGGCCCGGGAATGAAGGCGGGCGCCTTGCGGCGCCGGTCGCGCTCGTGCGCGGCGATGCCCTCAAGGCACAGACCGAGGAAAAACAGGTCGTAGGTGAACATTGTCAGCGCCCCAAGGATGTCCCCCTTGATTTGCATGACGAGCATGAGGCCGACAAGCACCCAGAAGACCCATTTTGCGCCGGCACGGGGCATTTTCGCAATCGGCCAGAGCATGCAGGCGTGAAAGAAGGCGACAGCCAGCAGGTAGGGAATCCCGCCAAAGCCAAGCGTGCGCATGTATCCGGCGTCCGTGCCAAGATAGGGATAGTAAAAACCGGTATCGGCGGCCCACGGCTCCAGCATATACCCGTCGCCAAAGGCGATGGTGCTGGCCGGAAGCTCAAAGTGGTGCAGATAGAGCACGGCGTCGGAACTGTTGGTGCGAAACGTGCCTGTCGACTGAAAATTGTACCAAAATTCGAACATCCACGGGAAGAGCTGGTTCTGCGTTTTTTCAGCAAGCGACTCCGGCATGATGCCCATGACGAAAAAGATCAGGAACATCGCTCCCGCGCTCATTTTGAAATACAGGCTCGCGCCGCCGCGCGACAGGGTGATGACCACAAGGCAGGCGAGGAGTCCGATAAAGAAACTCCGCGCGGAAAACGTGCCGCCCGCGACATAGACGCAAAGCCAGAAAACGTCCGTCCACTTGAACTTGCCGCCAAAGACATAGAGGTAGGCGGCGAGCACGAACGAGTAGGGGACGGAGAGGCCAAAGAAGCGCACCCCGCACAGCGCGAATCCCCGTGAAAGCTGCCCGCCGTAAAGGTCTTCCGAATTTTCGGAAATCGGGCCGATCGTGCGGATGACAGAGAGGAAGCTCTCGCTGCAATAACCGCCGAGCTGGATGATGCTTTGCAGGACGAATGTGATGTAGATGATCCGCAGGGTGCCGTACACGCCGTGGCGCGCTTTCAGGTGCAGGTATAAAACGAGAAGCAGGACCATGAACAGCAGCTTCAGGCGAAACACCCGCATCAACTCCATGTCGTTGGTTTGCAGGATCGTGGGCCACAACATCCCGTAGCCGATGAAGATGCCGCAGCCGATGAGGCAAAAGCGCACGAATTTGTCCGTGTAGAGCGCGCGTATGAACCGCCCGCGCAACCGCCTGTTGAAAACAATGATCAACCCAAGGATGATGGCCGCCGGAACACTGCTGCGGTCCACGCCGGGCATGGGAAACGAGAAAATGAGCATGAACGTGATGATCACGTCGAAGCCCATGTTCATATATTTTGTGAAACTCATGTTTTCCTGCGAAAATTCTCCAAAAAACAGACGGGGTCAGGCTCCGGACCCAAGGCCGAGAAGCAGGCGCTCAATTTCCGCCGTGGAGGAACCGAAAGGGAAAAAACCGCCGCGCCGGGCGGCGTCAAGAGAGTTCCGGAAGCGCGTCAGCGTCCGGGACTCCCGCATTGCGGAAATTCCCTCCGCAAGGCTTTCGGGGGTGAAATCGGTGAGGATGCCGTATGGGCCGCCACGGGCGTTCAGGATTTCCCCGGCGCCGGTCGTGCGCGTGGCGACAACGGGCAGGCCAAGGGACATGGCCTCGGTGATGACGATGGGCAGGCCCTCGTAGTCGGAGCTGGAGACGAGAATGTCGGCCCGCGCCATTCTTTCGTATGGATTTTCCAGAAATGGCACGAATTCCACATTTCCGGCGACTCCCGCCTTGTGCGCGTGCTCCCGCAGCGCGGCCAATTTTCCGCCGGAGCCAAGGATGACGAGCCGGGCGTCCACGGATTGCCCGAGCACGAGCTTGAACGCGTCCAAAAGCCGGTCAAAACGCTTGACCTCCTCCAGCCGCCCGACGGCAAGAATCTGAAAAGGGCGGTTTTGCGGCGGCTTTCCGGCAGTGTCGATTCCCGCTTTTTCGCGAATGCCATCCACGTCCACCGGGTTGTAGATCTGGACAAGCTTCCGCGGGGGAATTTCCGGAAAAATCTCCTGGAAGACCGCCAGGGCCGATTTTGCGACGAACACAATTTTGTCCATGGCCCGCGCCGCCCGCGAAAAATCCGCTTTCCCCAGCGCATATTTGTGGCGTGCCATGTTGGTGTGCACCCAGGCGATTTTTTTTCGGAAACGCCGGGGCGCGCCGGAGAGCAGGAGCAGGTTCATCCCCTCGCAGAAGGAGACGCCGACTTCGAAGTTTCGCGGGAGGCCGGCGCGCCTCGCGGCAAGACGCATCAGCGCCGGGAGGCGTTTCGCGGCGCGGATGAAGATGGAGCGCGCGGCGAGGCGCAAAAACCTTTGCGGCCCGCGAAAACGTTCCGGGTCCTCAAACAGGGCGAACACGGGCACATCGGGCGGGAGGTTTTCCAGATAGGCGCCGCAACGTGTGAAAACGAACAAGGCGGGGCGGATTTTTTCGCGATCAAGGTGTTTGAGCAAGTCGGCCAGGACCTTCTCCGCGCCCCCGCCGTGCATGGCGTCCATCGCGAACAGCACGGAGATTGGTGGATTTGGCGGGGTCCCGGCCGGCGCCGCGGGCGGCTGCGGCGTGTCAGTACACATCGCGCTGGTAACGGGCTTCGGGGTGTGCGCCAGCCTTGTCATCGCTGGCGGGGCGGCGGAGGTTGCCTATGTAATCCTTGGCCGCCTCGGCGGACATGTTGCCATGTTTTGCCACAATTTCGTGCAGGGCGGCATCCACGTCCCTGGCCATGTTCCGGGCGTCGCCGCAGACATGGAAATAGGCGTTTTTCGCGCTGAGCCATGTCCAGATTTCCGCGCCGTTCTCGCGCATCCTGTCCTGCACATAGACTTTGGTTTCCTGGTCGCGCGACCATGCCAGGGAGAGATGGGTGAGCAGCCCGTCGCGCTCCCACCCCAGGAGCTTATCCTTGTAGAGGAAGTGCGTGGCTTCGTGACGATCCCCGAAAAACAGCCAGCATGGGCCGACCTTTTCGCCTTTCTTGCGCAACGCGTCGCGTTGTTGCAAAAAGCCATGGAATGGCGCGACGCCCACGCCGGGGCCGACCATGATGAGTGGCGCAAGCGGGTCTTTCGGGGGCGCGAAATGGGAGGCCGAAACAAATATGGGCAGGCTTGGCGAGTTTTCAGGGGCGTGGTAGGCGAGGTGATTGGAGCAGACGCCCTCGCGGAGATGGCCGTTGGTGCGGTATCGCACAACATCGACGGTCAACTCGACGTGCTCCGTCCCGTCGTCGTTGGCATGGGGATGGCTTGAGATGGAATACAGGCGCGGCGTCAGCCTGCGAAGCTGGGCAGCCAGTTCCTGCGCCGGAATCCGCACCGATGGAAATTCCTCGAGCAGATCCGGCACCTCGCGCGCCTCGAGCCAGCTTTTGAGTTCCTCCGGGGCGGGTGTTTCCACGATTTGGGCGAGCCGGGCCTTTTCCCCGGCATCCCGCGCATTGTCACGCGCGAGCAGGAGGAGGTTCTTGGAAATGTTGCGCAGGGAAAGCCGCCGTTCAAGTGCCTCGCGCAAGGGGACTTGGGCACCAGCGGCGCCGCCGGGGAGGGTGACGGGCGCATCGGGGTCGAGTTTCAACGCCGCGAGGAGGGCGTCGACGGTTTCCGGCTTGTTTGAGGGGTAAACACCGAGCGAGTCGCCGCATTTGTAGTGAATGCCGCTTCCTGTGATATCAATGGTTATCTGGAAAACGGCCTTGGGTGGGTCTTCCGGCGTCGTCTGCCCCTCTGTCGTCAGAAGTTTGCGCTCCACTATCCTGGCAAGGAACGGGTTGTTCCGGTCCACGACGGAGGCTGCAATGGCTGGTTCGGACATGGATTGGTGGTTTGTATGTGTTTCGGCGTTCCAATTTTTGCTGACAGGCCCGCCTTGAAAAAATCAGGGCGGCATTGCTACGGAAATTTATCGCAAGGGCAACCCTATCCATACGAGAAAAGGGGCCACGACCATTGCCTCAACCCCTGCTCAGGCATGGGCCGCGCCGGCCTTCTCCCCGCGCACTGTCCCGCAAGAATTGTCGTAACACACAGCGTCCATGCCACCCCGCGAACCCCGTCCACTTTCGCAAACGTCACCAGCGCTTTTGACGCGCCTCCGGAAGGGCGGCGATGATTCCTGCGGCGGCGGCGAGGATGCCGGCCAAAGGCAACTGACGGCAACGGCCCGTTAGCGGGGACATTGGAACGCACAGGCCTGCCCCGCGTATTGGGGCGTTTTATCCGGTTCAATTTGTTGCAAATGGCAGGCCCGGCCCGCCGGATCCCCCCCCCTACCCGGCCCGCCGGAATGGCGCCATCCGGCATCCTGACGCGCCAGCGGATCGTTGACCGGGACGCGGACGGGCGTGACGCCTCTCCGCCAGACAGGGCCGGCGGCGGAAGGACCCGGTGGCGGGCGCGGCCGGCGGAAGGGGCTGGCATCCGGCGGACCGCGTGTCACGTGTCGCGCGCTTTTTCCGGCGCCTTTCCAGCCGGGGCGCAAAAAAATCCCCGCCGTTCTGGCGGGGATTTTCCATGGGGGCGAATTCTTCGCGAAACGCCTGATTACTTGTCCTCGAAAACTTTCGGGGATTTTCCGTTTTTGCTCGTGCCGATGGCATCGATGTAGCTGGAGGTCTGGGTGTTTTTGTTGTCATCCGCCTTCACGAATTTGTTTTTGGTGTCGGTCACGTTGTCAACCCAGACGGAGTGCCCATCCCAGAAGGCAATATGGCCGCCGGCGTCGCCCCAAACGCCTTCCTCGGCGTCCCAAGAACCCTCGACGCCAAGGCCGCGTGTCCAGATGAGGGGATAGGTCTCCCTGTTTTTGCGATTGTTTTTGGCGTTCACGACGACGGCCCAGGCAACGCTTTTCTGGCTTTCCAACTGATTGGTGCCATCGCGAATGACGGTCTTCGGGATCTCCTGCGGGACCTTGTTGTCCTGCGGGACGTACCAGACGGTGCCGGATTCCAAGAGGCCCTTTTGGGCGAGGAGTTCCGCGTAGGTCGCCACGGATGTCACGTTCTTGCTGCCTTTGCTGTCAACAGCGGTGTCCTCCGAGATGATATCCCCGTAGGCATTGACGGCCTTGATGATCTGGCCGAGGTTGGTGTTGGCCGTGTTCCGGTTCGCCTTCTGGAAGGCACCGGAAATGGAGGGGGCCAGCACGCCGGCGAGCAGGCCGAGGATCGCGATGACCGCGAGAAGTTCAACCATGGTGAAACCACGGCGTTGGGAAACTGGTTTTTTCATAAAAAGGAGGAGAGGTTGAGAGTACTTGTTTGGCGTTCCGGGGAAGCAGGGCACCTGCCCTGTCGCGGAACTGCGCGGTGATATGCGATTTCAGGCCGTCCTTGGAAGCTTTTTTTTGGGGCGCGGAGACCCGGCAAAAGCCCGCCCCGCGCTCAATACGGCAGCGGGCGCCGGGCTGTGAGGGACAGGACGCGTTGTTTGACCGCGGCGATGACGGTCTCGATGGACGGGGTGCCGATGGCGCCAAGGACGTCATCGACGAGGGCGGCGACCTCTTCCATGTCTTTTTCGTCAAACCCGCGGCTGGTGACGGCGGGCGATCCCAGACGAATGCCGGAGGCTTGGAAGGGTGAGCGCGTGTCGAATGGGACGGCGTTTTTGTTGGCGGTTATGTTTGCGCGGTCCAAGGTTTCCTGGGCCATTTTTCCGGTGAGTTCGGGGAACTTTTTCCGGAGGTCCAGCAAGAGAAGGTGATTGTCCGTGCCGTCCGAAAGGAGCTTGTGCCCGCGTGAAAGAAGGGATCTCGCAAGGGCGGCGGCATTTTTGGTGACCTGGCTGGCGTATTGCTTGAAATCAGGCTTGAGGCATTCGCCGAAGCACACGGCCTTGGCGGCGATGACATGCTCCAGCGGGCCGCCCTGGGATCCGGGGAAGACGGCGCTGTCTATGGCCTTGGCGTGCGCGGAGCGGCAAAGGATAAGGCCGCCACGGGGGCCGCGAAGGGTTTTGTGCGTGGTGGTGGTGACGAAATCGGCGTGGGGAACCGGACTCGGGTGCTCCCCGGCGGCGACAAGGCCGGCAATGTGGGCGATGTCGGCAAAAAGGTAGGCCCCGACGCTGCGGGCAATCTCCCCCATCCGGGCAAAGTCGATAATGCGGGGATAGGCGCTGGCCCCGACGGTTATCATGCGCGGGCACTCGCGCCGGGCGACCTCGGCAAGCTCGTCGTAGTCTATGCGGCCGGTGTCCTCGCGAACGCCGTATTGGTGAAACTGGTAGAGTTTTCCGGAAAAATTGGCCGGGTTGCCGTGGGTGAGGTGGCCGCCATGGGCGAGGTTCATGCCAAGAATCTTGTCGCCCGGCTTGAGCACCGAGGCGTAGACGGCGAAGTTGGCTTGGGCGCCGGAGTGGGGCTGGACGTTGGCATGCTCGGCGCCAAAAAGGCTCTTGGCGCGGTCAATGGCGATCTGCTCAATGACGTCCACGTGCTCACACCCGCCATACCAGCGCTTTCCGGGGTAACCCTCGGCATATTTGTTGGTGAGGACGCTGCCCTGGGCCTCCAGGACGGCGGGATAGGTGAAATTTTCCGAGGCAATCAGCTCAATGTGGGTCTGCTGACGCGTCTTTTCGGCTTGGATGGCCGCGTGTATCTCGGGGTCCAGCGTGGCGAGTGTGGCGTTGGTGATGCTCATGGGTTGAAGGCGTTGAAATGCGAGGATCTCCGCAAAGCGCGTCGGCGCGCCGCCGGAGAGGCGCTTTGAAGGCGGGGCAGGCTACCGGATTTCCGCCGTTGGGAAAGGAAAAGTTGGGGGGGCTACGGCATGAGTTCGCCAAGCGAGGTGCCGACATGCGCGTAAAGCTCGCGCCCGGAGGCGGTCTCCCGAAGGAGGTCGTCCGCAAGGCGCACCCTCCCCGGCTCAAACAAGGTGGCAACGAAGGAGCCTCCAAAGCGAAAATAACCAGCCTCGCCCCCCTTGCGCACGGGAACGCCGGGCGTGTGCGTGTAGCGCCAGGAGCCGACATTTGTGGCGCCGACGATGACGAGCGTGACCACCCCGGCACGCCCGCCGGCATCAAGCGTGACCACCGCGCGTTTGTTTTCCCAAAGCCGGGCAATATTGCGACGCAGCGCGACAGGGTTCACGGAATAGAGCCATCCTTTGATGTCGCGGGGCGCGGCGGGAATTGCGTCCACGGGGAAATGAAAGCGGTGGTAATCCACGGGGCAAAGGCGCGAGCAGACGAGCGCGCCTCCCTGGTAGCGGCCGGCAAGGGCGGTGTCGCCCAAGAATTCCGCGAGGGAGAAACGTTGCCCTTTGGCATAAACACCGGTGGCGGCGGAAATATTTTGAAAACCGAGATGGCGTCCGTCCGCCGGAAACACCGCCACGCCCGGCGCGTCATCCACGGGGCGCGCGCGAGGGACAAGTTTTCGCGAAAAAAAGTCGTCAAAAGAGCGGAAATTTTCCGGCGCCTCGGCAAATTCTGCGGGATCCAGCCCGAAATCGGCAATAAATGGCGCGATTCGCGCGACACTGGCGGGACGGCGCATCCGCCAGCCAAACCAGCGCGAGAAAAATGCCCGCCGCGCCAGCAACCATACCGCCGCGCGGCCGGCCGGCGTCTCGTAGGCCCAGCGCAACGGGGCCTCGCCATAGATTTGCTCCCGTTCCACGCGGCCGGTGTGGCGGTTGAAGTACTCCACCGGGGCATTCTTTTGCGCCCCCGGGGCCTCCCGCCCATCCGGGGGAATGGTGTGGGCGGCATTCTCCGCATTGATTTCAACTTTTTGTGACACAGGGTGGACAGCACTTGCAATTCCACACGCCGTCGCAACCGGAAAATCAACCCGTCACCCAACCTGACACGTGTTTTTTCCCGCGCGGTCCCAAGTGAGATCCCATTCGGAAAGATTTTGAGAACGGCGCCATTGTGTTTCTCGCGGAAAAAATGCGCGCAAGATCATCCGCCCCGGACCCGCACCCAGGATCTCCCTCTCCAAAAAATCCGGCGCCATCCCCTGTCCCGGCATCCATGGCGATTCGGATTTTCCCCGCGTCCGCAGCGCGTTGGTTTTCCTTGGGCCGAATGTGGAAGTGTCTCCTGAAACCGGAATCCTCATTTCATTCCAGAGCGCAATGCCTCGGGACGTACGCTGGCGCGCAACCAGGCCCCATCTTTTTTTCCCCGTCAGGCCCGTTTCCCCAAAAAACAAGAAACACCCCGTTTCCGGGGTGTTTCTTTTCGGGGGTCGGAAACTTTTACAAACCGACGTGGAATGGATCAGGCGCCCTTTGCCAGCTTGTAGATGGTCGCTGTGGAAATTCCGGTTTCCTTCGCGATTTCCGCGGTGGATTTTCCGGCGGCTTTCAGCTCCTTGATCTTGGCAAGAATCTCGGGCGTGACCTTCGAGCGTTTGCCGCCTTTGCCACCCTTGATTTTCTTGGACTTCGGAGCCTTGGCTTTCTTGCCATCAATGATCTTCTGGAGCGCGGCGACGAGGTCGGCCGTGGAGCGGTATCCGAGTTCGCGGAAAAGACCGGAGAGGCGTTGTTCTGCCTCGATTTTCTTCCACTGTTCCTCGGCGTCCTTCAGGACTTCCTCGACGCGCGCTGTTTTATATTCCTCAAACGTTGTGTAGCTCATGTGTACTGTTCTTGTTGTTGGCGTATTGCTGTTCTGGAATTATTGATTCCGCCGCCGTTCATGTCGTTTTCTCCGGGACATGCAAGTTTTTTACACACATTTCCAAGCGAAAAAAATGTCGCCACCCCTTGGGAGGAAAAGAAAAACACAGGTGGAGAGAACACGGGAATCGCCGGGTTTTGCGCGCGGACAATGTCATTTGGAAAGAGGCTGTCCATCGTCATTGGACAACCCGGCCGGATCCTGCTTGAAGAAAGACATGGCAAGCGCGAAGACCAGCGCCGTTGCCCCAAGCAACATCGCGAAAAGAAAGAATCGCCCGCTGGTGACCACTTTGACATCGCCGGCCTGCGCGGCCGCCCCGATGAGTTTTGTGACAAGCATCACAATCAGCTGCCCCGCCAGAACCGTGAGCAGCCAGAAGCTTCCAACCGTGCTTTTCATCGTCTTCGGGGCCATGGTGTAGGAAAGTTCTAGGCCGGTGACGGAGACAAGCACCTCGCCGGCTGTGAGCAGCACATACGGGGCAAGCTGCCAGGCGAGCGAAAGCGTCTCGCCCGCCTCGATTCGCATTTGCAGCCAGCCGACAAGCGCGAAGGAAACCGCCGCCAGAAACATTCCGAAACCCATGCGGCGCAGCGGGGTGGCGAACTTTCCAAAGAAGGGATAAAGAAAAAATGAAAAAACGGGGACAAGCACCATGATGAGCACGGGATTGGCCGCCTGGATCTGGTCGGCATTGATGACAAAATCACCGCCAAGCCTGATTTTTTCCATCTGGTTTCCCTGCATTATCCAAGTGGAACTGTTCTGGTCATAGAGCGCCCAGAATGGCGGGATGAAGAGAAAAGGGCGGATGGCGCGAAGCATGTCGCTGATCTCAGCGATCTTTTCGTTCCCGAAGCGGCGCCGCGCGGCGCTCCAAAAAGCGTCCCCGGGACGTTTTTCCCGCCCCGTCAACGCGAAGAAGAAGACTTTCCAAAAACCGGGTCCGGTGGCAAGCGGGGCGTGGCGATAACGGTCGCGCCCAAGCCAGAAGACAAATGTCGCGACCGCCATCAGGATCCCCGGGATGGCGAATGCGATCCCATAACCGTGATGGTCGCGCACATAGGGAATGGCGAGAAAGGCAAAGAAGGAGCCAAGGTTGATGCACCAGTAAAAAGCGCCAAACGCACGCTCAATAAGACGTTTCTGGCCAGGGTCGAATTGGTCTCCCATGAACGAGGAGACGCACGGCTTGATGCCGCCCGCGCCAAATGCGATCAGGACAAGGCCGGCGCCAAGGCACCAGATTTTATAACTTGTTGAGCTGGAAAAATCGGAGAGAAAAAGAATGCCATGCCCCGCGCAATAAAGCAGGGAGATGTAGAGAATCGTCTTGTAACGCCCCCAAAAGCGATCGGCCAGCCATGCGCCAATCAGCCCCGAACCATAACTTGCGGCAATGAAAGCGTGGACAATGTAGAGGGCGTTCTCCTCCTTCATCCCAAGGCCGGGCCAGACGCCTGAACCGGCTGCCGCAACCACCGTCGCGCTCGTCAAATAGGTGGCCAGCACACTACGCATCCCATAAAAGCTGAAACGCTCGCAGGCTTCGTTGCCGAGAATAAATGGCACCTGCCTTGGAAAACGTCCCGCCGTGTTTTCAGAAAGGAGTGTTGAGGATGGATCCGACGGGTTGGATGCGGGGGGCATGGGTTCGTTTTGCGACTGCATGTTGCGATGTCAAAGAGGGGTGGTGACGGCGGAATCCGCGGGTGGCGACGCGGGCTTTTGCGGCAGCAAGCGCACTTCGCGCTGCGGGAATGGGATTGTGCATCCACCCGCCTCCAGCCCGTCTTTTATTTTTTCCAGCAAGTCGGAACGCACACTCCAATAATCCCCTGTTTTCACCCACGGACGCACAAGGATGTCCACGGAGTTTTCGCCAAGCTCCCCAACCGCGACAAGCGGCTCCCGCGTTGTCAAAACACGTTTGTCCGCCCGAAGCGCACGCAGGATGATCTCCCGCGCGACTTGGATGTTGTCATCATAGGAAATGCCGATGGTGAGATCGATGCGGCGTTCGGCGCGCGCGGTGGCGTTCGTGATGGCCTGGTTGATGAAGGTCGAGTTGGGGACAATGATGGTGCGGTTGTCACCCGTGCGCAAAACGATGGAGAAAACGCCAATTTCCTCAACCGTGCCGCTTGTGCCTCCAACCTCCACAAAATCATCGACCTTGAACGGGCGCAGCACGACGAGCATCACGCCCGCGGCAAAATTGGAAAGCGCCCCCTGCAGGGCCAGGCCGATGGCCAGGCCAACCGTGCCAAGAATGGCCACAAGCGAGGCGGTCTGCACCCCGAAGGTGTCAAGCACCGCCAGCGCCACCGTCAACAGCATGAAAGCATGCATGACGCGGCAAAAAAATTTCCGCAACGTGGCGTCCAGGCGCGTTTTGGAAAGGAACCGTTCCGTGAGGCTCACAAGGAATTTTGAGGCCCAGTGTCCGATCGCGAGAATCGCGATGGCGGCGGCGAGTTTCCAAAACCACGCGATTCCCTCGGCGCGCGCCTTCTGAAGAAAACCCTCATACCATGCGGCCTCCGATGACACGGACGCAAGAAAGAGCAGGCTGAATTTCATGAGGCGGGGCATTGAAGGGCTTCATGGTTTGCGGGCAAAAGAAAACGCCCGATCCGCCCTGAAAACGATCCGCCCTGAAAACGCGGCTTTGGGCACCCGTTGGAATCAGGGCCGGGATTCTCCCGAAGGGGCGTCATGGTGGACGTGGGATCATGGGCAACACGGGCCGCCGGAAAATCGGACAAAAAAACGGTTCGGCCGCCCGGCCGGACAAAAGCACTTGCGCCGTCCCAAGGCAGCGATGCCACACCTCAAAGGGTCCGCCGGCCGCTTGTCAAAACTCCACCCGTCCGCGCGTCGGCCTGCCAAGGGACAAAAAGGGAGGGGCGACCGCCCCAGGGACATCCCCGACAATCACAAAAAAACGATGCGGCAGGTCATTCGCGCGCATCGTCCCGCCTCATCCGCCGCCACCCCCTCCCCAGGGCGGCCATTCCTCCAAGATCGAAAACCGGAAGGCCGCGCGGGGGCTGGGGAGGGCGTGCGGCAGGGTTACTTAACCCGGTTCTTTTTTCTGGGGCCGCGTTTGGTTTTCAAGGACTCGGCCTCGATTTCATCAAGCTTCGCTTCGTCAAAAGATTGCATGAGGGCCTTCAATTCTTTGCCAAGTTTGAACTTCACCGAGGCGCGGCGCGGAATTTGCACCTCCCATTCGGGCTTGTTTGGATTGCGCCCGACACGCGGTCTGCGGATCTGGATGTCAAAGACGCCGAAGTTGCGCAGTTCGACGCCCCTGCCCTGGGCAAGCGCTCCGACGATCTCGTCGAGAGTAAGCTGAACGGCGTTGCGGACATGTTTCAGGGGAATGCCTGTCTTCTCAAAGACAGCGTTTACAATATCTCGTTTTGTCAGGCTTGGCATAATGATTGAACGGTGAAGTGAATTAACGATGGATACTCAAAGAAAACGCCGGCATTCACGCGTGCCAACACGGGAATGCCGCAGGATCTTTTGTCCGCAAGGTGTTCGTTCCCTGAAGAAATGTCCAGACTTTGTTTGTAAAATACATCCCAAGCCGGAATCCAGCACGAACCCTTGGATGCGACGCGGCGGCGGAATTCCGTCGAAAATTCACTCGCGGCCGATGCCGAAAGAGGAGAACCCAAGGGCGCGCATCTCCGCCAAGTCAAGGAGGGCGGTCCCGTCAAAGAGGAAGGCGGGGCGGTTCATCGTCCTCAGGAGGGCGGCATAGTCGAGAACCTGGGCGCTGTATTCCCCCCAATCGGTGAGAATCACAATGGCATGGGCGTCGCGGACGGCGGAGGCGGGATTCGCCGCGCAGATGACACGGGACTCCCATTCCTCCGCAGGCGCGCCGGAAGCCTCCCGCAAGGCGCGACGAATCTGCTCCGGGGAAACCTTCGGGTCGTGGATGGCCACAACGGCCTTCTCCTCGAGCAATTGGAGGGCGACGGCGATCGCGGCGGACTCGCGCGTGTCATCCGTGTCCTTCTTGAAGGCGAAACCGAACAATGCGATGCGTTTTCCAAACATGCTGTTTGAAAAAGCCCTGACAATGCGCCGCACAAAACGACGCTTCTGCCACTCGTTCATCTCGACAACCGAGCGCCAGTAGTTCGCCGCCTCGATGTGCCCGTCGTTTTCACAAAGATAGGCGAGGCTGAGGATGTCCTTGCGGAAGCAGGAACCTCCGAAGCCGACCGAGGCCCTGAGAAATTTCGAGCCAATGCGCGCGTCTGCGCCAATGGCGGCGGCGACATCGGCGACATTGGCCTTGGTACTCTCACACAGGGCCGAGATGGCGTTGATGGACGAGATGCGCTGGGCGAGGAAGGCGTTGGCGGTCAGTTTTGCGAGTTCCGAGGACCAGACGTTGCTGGTGAAAATCTTGTCCCGCTCAATCCAGTGCGTGTAGATGCCGATGAGCTTCTCGGCGGCGGCCAGGCCCTCGGGCGTCTTGTCGCTGCCGACGAGCACGCGGTCGGGACTCTCGAGGTTGGCGATGGCGGTGCCCTCCGCAAGAAACTCGGGGTTGGAAAGCACCTGAAAATTCACACCGGCCCGCCTTTCGGCCGTGAGGATGCCCAGGATCAGCTCGGCGGTGCGCACGGGAAGCGTGGATTTCTCGACCACGATCTTGTCCGTGGTGGCGATTTTGGCGATCTGCCGCGCGCATCCCTCCACAAAGCGCAGGTCCGCCGCGCACCCCGCGCCCTCCCCGTACCCCTTGGTCGGGGTGTTGACGGATATGAATATCATGCCGGCGTCGCGGATGGCGCCGTCCACATCCGTTGAAAAATGCAAATTCCGCCCGCGCACCCGCGCCACCACCGCCTCCAAGCCCGGCTCATAAACGGGAAGCGGCCCGTTGTTCCACGCGGCGATGCGCTCGGCGTTGGAGTCGACGACGGTGACTTCAATTTCCGGGCACTTGTCGGCGATGACGGCCATCGTCGGCCCGCCGACATAACCGGCTCCGATGCATGCGATTCTCATGGCAGGGTTGAATTCGGGACACGTTTGCGCCTCACACGGAGTTTGCGCAATCGCAGGAAAGTTCCTCGGGCGAAAGAATGTCGCGCAGCACATCCAGCGCGGAATAGCTGTCCTTGCCATTCTTGAGGTAGCGCACGATCTCGCAAAGGGAGTCGCCAGCCGTCGCAATCATGCTCTCAACGCTCACGCCGACGGAGCCGGCGGCGGCCTCAATGTTGCTGACAGCGGTGCCGACGCGGACCTTGAGCATGTCCAGGCCCGAGGCAACCGCCTGCTCGGCGTCGGCGACCGCGTGGCTGACACCCTCGCGGATGGCCCCGACGCGCTTCTCAAGGGTCGCCGCAAACTCTTTGCGGATCTGCGCGTAGCCTGCGGCCGCCATGAGGCCGTTGCAGAGGCAAACCCGCTTTTGGGCATCCTCGGCCTTGCCCCCCTTGCGCACATAGGACTCCACAGGTTCCGCCGCGCAGCGAAACCCGGTCGAGCCATCCTCGCGCTTGTAGGCGCTGCGCAGATAGCCAAGGTCGCACACGCGGCGGCGGGCGCCATAGACGGCCGGGTCGGAAAGGGTGCCGGGGACTTGCGTCACCTTGAACGGGAAGCCCGTGGGGGAGGCCAGCGGATCCGTGAAGACCCGCAGCGACCCGCTCCTGGCGAGCTGGATAAGCTTCCGCTTCAGCGCGGGGGCCATGGCCGACTCCTCGCAGCAGGCGAACGCGGTGCCGACCTGCACCCCGGCCGCGCCCGCGGCGCGGGCCTCGGCGAGGCGTGCCGCGCTGGCAAACCCGCCGCCAATCCAGAAGGGCAGCCCAATGTCGGCAATCTTGCCAAGCTCCGGCGCGTCACGCGGCCCGTAGACAGGCTCGCCCGTGGCGCCCAGCTGCATCGGGCCGCGCGGCGGGGCGTTGTGCCCGCCGGCGATCGAGGTCTCGACCACGAAACCGTCCACCTTGCCGCTGGCCTTCCGCGCCAGGTTCACGGCGAGCGCCGCCGAGGTGATGATGGCCAGAAATTTCGGGCGCTTGAGCTTTGGCGCGGGCGCGCCAAGGAAGGCCGAGGGGTCGAAAGAGACCTCCCCCTCGCCGCCCCCCGCAATGTCAAACTTGACCGAGGCGGGAAGGCCCTCGGCGAACTTGTCCAAAATGCCGGGGACGTGGCGCGGGATGCCCGCCCCCATGAGCACGTAATCCACATTGGCAAGCATCGCCCCATAGAGCGCGGCCAGCTGCGGAATGCGGATTTTATCCAGGAGATTGATGCCCACCTTCGCCTTCGGGTTGCCGTCGCGCGCAAGGGTGACCTCACCAAAGCAGGAGAGCGCGGTCAGACGGTCCAAGGAGGGGTTGGGCTTGTCGCTGAACTGGGGGACAAGCCGGTAAGGCGCGCCAATGTCCTTGCCACCGGGCACAAACCAGGAATTCAGCACTTCTCCCGCGATTTCCTGCATGGGGAACCGGGCATAGGAGGAACGCAACGCGCCATCCCCGTCCCCCTCCTGCAGAATGCGGGCGTGAACGGAATCAATGGCCGTGCCGGAGATGACTCCAAGCTGTCCCTGCCCCGCCACGGCCCGCGCAAGCCGCCATGTTGAAATGGCAATGCCCATGCCGCCTTGGATTACCTGTGGTTCCTTCATGTGTTGTCCCGCAGGGTGCCCCTTTCACTCGTTGCCTTCAATCGAAAACAGGACGCATGTCGCACGCGGGCAGTGGCGGAGGGAAATTCCAAGCCGGGCAACACGGGGCGGATGGGGGGGTTGCCGGATGGCCGGTTTCAGGGGCGAAAAATGCGGAAAACCGGGGGCGCCGGATCGCGCCTCGAACAAGATTCCCACGGTGGGGCCGGTTTCGGAGGATTTGAAAAAGAATCACGTTCAATTCCACGACAAAATCCCAATTTCCGTGAATTTTTCACAAAAGCCGGGCGCCGCTCAGAATGATTCCGCCGGCCCCAGCGCGCCATGAACCTCCACGAGGGCATTGGCCAGATCGTCCCACCCCCCCGCAGGCATGTCCCGCCAGGCGCTCAGGCGCAACGTCCGGCGGGCTTCGGCGGGAGAAAGGCCGATTGCCAGCAAAACGCGCGAGACGGATGGCAGGCCGCCCTCCCCGGACGCGCAGGCCGGACCTGCGGCGGCGACAAAGCCACGCCGCTCCAACTGTTTCAGCCAGCGCAGGTTTCCATGGGCCGGGAGCACAAGAGAAACCGTGTTCCACACACGCCCGGCGGCCGCCCCGTTGATAAATGAACCATGGATTTCCGCGCGGATTCTTTCCTCAAATCGAAGCCGCGCGGCGGACATGGCCTCCACTTTCGGAGCGCCACCGCCGTCGCCCGTGCCGTCAGTGGCAGGTACAAAATCGGCATCGGTGGCCTCCAGCGCGGCAAGCATGGCGGCGACACCGGCGACATCCGGGGTGCCGGCGCGTCGGTGATTTTCCTGCCCTCCGCCGGCCTGCATTGTGAAACCGGGGTGGGCGTCAGGGTTGAAAGCCAGGAACCCCACGCCCTTCGGCCCTCCGAACTTGTGCGCGCATCCTGTCACAAAATCACATCCGGCAAGCATTTCCAGCAATTGCTCCGGCGCGAGTTTCCCGAAGGCCTGCGAGGCGTCGCAATGAAGTGGAATGCCGTGGCGGGAGGCCAGCGCGCGCGCGGCCTGCACGGGTTGCAAAACTCCCGTCTCGTTGTTGACCGCCATCAGCGAAAACAGCGCGGGGAGGGGCTGCGCCTTCGCGGCGATGTCCCGCAAAAGCGCCTCCGCCGCAAAAATATCCACGACACCCTCCGGCGTCGCTGGAATGACCAATGGCGGCTTTGGAAACAGCGCCGCCGCTGGCACGGCGACACTGGCGTGCTCGAGGGCCGAGACGGCGGCGAATGCCCCGCCTGCCCTCCCGGCATTGCGCGCCGCGTGCGACAGCACGGCATTGTTCCCCTCCGTCGCCCCGCTGGAGAAAACCACCCGCATTCCGGCCGGAAGGCGCGCGGTCAGGCGGGATCGGCAATCCTCCAGCAGCGCGTGCGCGCGCACCCCCGGCGCGGATGGCGCCGAGGTGTTGCCCCATGCCACGTCCTGGGCGTGAAGCCATGCCGCGCGCGCGGACGGATGCAGCGGCGTGGTCGCATTGGCGTCAAAATAAAGCATTTTCAGGCATCTCCCAAACCCATTGCTGCCCGGAAATCATACTGTTTGCAAACGATCCGCAATCATCCCACCCCTCCCCCGCCGCGAGCCTCCCAGGGCTCCCGCCCCGGTTTCCACATCCAAATCTCCTTGCCAAATCTGGCATGACGTTTGCTTTGGCCGTGTTACACCTTCATGAGCAAACCCAACATTGCCGCGGTGGGCATGGCGCGCACCGATGGTCAGGAAGCCTTGGGGAAGGCTTCGCCAAAACCCTGCCCCGGCCAGCCCCCCTCCCCGGTGCCGCCGGGCGACACCTTTGGCCTCGGCTCCGACGTTTCGTCCATCCAGCACGGCATCCTGCACCACCTGCGCTGTTCGCTCGCGCGTGCCGTCACGCTCGCGCGCACGCACGACTGGTGGCGCGCCACCTGTCTCATGGCCCAGGCGCGCATCCTTGACCGCTTCATCCGCACCCAGGCCGTCCACAACAAATCCGGCGCGCGCCGCGTTTACTACCTTTCGCTTGAGTACCTCATGGGGCGGCTTTTGCGAAACAACCTTTGCAACCTCGGCATCCTCGATGAGACCACGACCGCCCTCGCGCAGCTTGGTTTCGACATCCGGCAGATTCTTGACGAGGAGGAGGACATGGGCCTTGGCAACGGCGGCCTTGGCCGTCTCGCAGCCTGCTTTCTGGATTCGCTGGCCACGCTCGACTACCCGGCCGTCGGCTACGGCATTCTCTACGAATACGGCCTGTTCCGGCAGGCATTCGATGAGAACGGCCGCCAGGCCGAAACCGCGGACGACTGGGAACCCGACGCCAACCCATGGCCCATCCGCCGCCCGGAATTCAAGCAAACGGTGCCGCTCTACGGCACGGTTGAGATGGCCTATGACGACTCCGGCGACCTCCGCCCGCGCTGGCATTACACACAGGCCCTGGTCGGCATCCCGTGCGACATCCCCATTGTCGGTCACGACACGGGAACCGTGAATTTTCTTCGCTTGTGGGAGGCGCGCGCCTCCAACGAATTCGATTTTCAACTCTTCAACGAGGGCGGCTACATCGCGGCCGTGCAACAGAAGGCCGTCAGCGAGACCATCTCCAAGGTTCTCTACCCCAAGGACAACACCGAGACGGGAAAGACGCTCCGCCTCATCCAGCAAATCTTCTTCGTCTCCTGCTCGCTGCAGGACCTCATCCGCAGGTTCAAGCGCGACAACCAGCTCCCCGACGGGCACGCCCACTGGGATCTTTTCCCCGAAAAGGTCGCCATCCAGCTTAACGACACCCACCCTTCCATCGCCGTCGCCGAGCTGATGCGCCTGCTTGTGGACATCGAGCGCCTCCCGTGGGAGACCGCCTGGGGCATCGCCACCCGCGTCTTCGCCTACACCAATCACACCCTCCTCCCGGAGGCCCTTGAAAAGTGGAGCGTGCCGCTCTTCGGGCACATCCTTCCCCGCCATCTCCAGATCATATACGAGATCAACCGCCGTTTTCTCCAGCTCGTCGAGAAACAGTGGCCGGGGGACGACGCCAAGAAAAGCGCCCTCTCGCTGATTGAGGAAGGCCCCGTGAAGATGGTGCGCATGGCCCATCTGGCCGTTGTCGGCTCCCACGCCGTCAATGGTGTGGCCGCGCTGCACACGCGCCTGTTGCGCGAGTCGCTTTTTGCCGATTTTGACAGGCTCAACCCACGGCTCATCCAGAACAAAACCAACGGCATCACACCCCGCCGCTGGCTGCGCGCCTGCAACCCATTGCTCTCCCAGCTGCTGGACGGGAGGCTCGGTTCCTCCGCCTGGACAAAGGATCTTGGCAAGCTTCGCGCCTTGGAGCCGCTGGCCGACGACCCGGCTTTTCAACGGGAATTCATGGCGGTCAAACATGCCAACAAGGCGCATCTGGCGAAACTTGTCCACCGCCTCTGCGGCATCACGATAGATCCCAACGCGATTTTCGACGTGCAGATCAAGCGCCTGCATGAATACAAGCGCCAGCATCTCAACCTGTTGCACATTTTGACGCTTTACCGCCGCCTCCTCCACGACCCCCATCTGGACGTCCACCCCCGCGTCTTCATTTTTGGCGCCAAGGCCGCCCCCGGCTATGAGCTTGCCAAGGACATCATCCAGGCCATCAACGCCACGGCGGCACGCGTCAACCACGACCCGCGCATCAACGGCAAACTAAAGGTCGCCTACCTTCCCGACTACCGCGTCACCCTCGCCGAACAAATCATCCCCGCCGCCGACATCTCCGAGCAGATCTCCACGGCGGGCAAGGAGGCCTCCGGAACGGGCAACATGAAACTCGCCCTCAACGGCGCCCTCACAATCGGCACGCTCGATGGCGCCAACGTGGAGATTCTCGAGGAGGTTGGCGCGGAAAACATCTTCATTTTCGGAAAGACTGTGGAGCAAATCAATGAGTTGCAGGCACAAGGATACAATCCTTGGGACTATTACAATGGCGACGAGGAGCTTCGCGAGGTGCTCAACTGGCTCGTCTCGGGCTATTTCACGCCCGCCACATCCCCCCACGCCTTCGACAATCTCCGCCGCAGCCTCCTCGAACACGGCGATCCTTACTGCGTGCTCGCCGACTACCGGCCGTATCTTCAAGCCCAAGCCAGGGCGGACAATGCCTACCGCTCCTCCGCCATCTGGGCCAAAAAGGCCATCCTGAACACCGTCCGCGTCGGGAAATTTTCCTCCGACCGGACGATTCATGAGTACGCGCGCGACATCTGGTGTCTGAAGCCCGTTCCCGTGCCGCACTCATAAGCTCGTCTAAACAGTGGCGCGCCCCGGCGCTTCGTTTTCGCGGGAGGCGTGACATTCACAAAAAAGAAAAAGGGCACCCTGGCGTCAGGGTGCCCTTTTTCATCCGGGGCGGCCACGGAGGGCGCCCCTTTTTTAGGAAATGCCCATGCTCAGAGCAGCGTGATGTAGATGTTCACGCCGGCGGTGACGATGGACACCATGCTCATCAGCTTGATGAGAATGTTCAGGCTGGGGCCGGAGGTGTCCTTGAAGGGGTCGCCAACGGTGTCGCCAATGACCGTCGCCTTGTGCGCCTCCGAGCGTTTGCCCCCATGGTGGCCTTCCTCGATGTATTTTTTGGCATTGTCCCAGGCCCCGCCGGCGTTGGCCATGAACACGGCGAGCACAAAACCGGCGGAAAGGCCGCCGCCAAGAAGACCGAACACGCCGGGGACGCCGAACACCACGCCAGTCAGGATCGGAACGACGACGGCGATAAGGGAGGGGACGACCATCTCACGTTGCGCGCCGCGCGTGGAAATCCCCACGCAAGTCGCATAGTCGGGAGTGAAGCCTTCGGGGAAGTCGATGGTGCCCTCCTTGTTGCGGAATTTTTCGACGACCTTGTTCCCCGCGTCGAGAATGCCCGCATTCCGGAACTGGCGGCAAATCTCCTGCACCATGCTCTTCGCCGCGCGCCCCACGGCATTCATCGTCAGGCCGCAAAACAGGAATGACATCATGGCGCCAATGAACAGGCCGATGATGACCTTGGGGTTCATGAGGTTGACTTGGAAGAAGTCCATGAACTGCGTGAGATTGGCGCTGGCGATGGCCACGCCATCGGTGGCATGACCGGAGGTGCCGGTCTTGATCGCCTCGGCGGTGGCGGCGTGGTCCTTGTCCCAGACGAGAAACTGTCCGAATGTGGCGGCGGCGACACCGTCCTTGCCAAACACCGGCTCAAGCACGTGGTGCATGGCAATCTTCAGTTCCTCGACATACGAGGCCAGAAGGGCGAGCGCGGTAAGCGCGGCGGAGCCGATGGCAAACCCCTTGCCCGTGGCGGCGGTGGTGTTGCCGAGCGCGTCGAGCGCGTCCGTCCGCTTGCGCACCTCGGCGGGCAGGCGGCCCATTTCGGCGTTGCCACCCGCATTGTCGGCAATGGGGCCGTAGGCGTCCGTGGCAAGCGTGATGCCGAGGGTGGAAAGCATGCCGACCGCGGCAATCCCGATGCCATAGAGGCCCGCGGCCATGCTTTCCGGGGCAAAATGCCAATCCCCGCTGGCAAAGCAGTAGGCAAGCGCGGTGCCGATGGAGATGACGACGACGGGAATGGCGGTGGACAACATGCCGACACCGATGCCGGAAATGATGACGGTGGCCGGGCCGGTCTCGCCGTTCGCCGCGATGTGCTTCGTGGGGCCATACTCCTGCGAGGTGTAGTACTCCGTGGATTTGCCAATGATGATGCCGGCGACAAGGCCGGTCACGATGGCACCCCAGATGCCCAGGTAGTTGGGCACATTGAGCAGATAGAGAACGCCGAAGGAGAGCGCGGTGATGAGGATGGAGCTGAAATTCACACCCTTAGCCAGCGCGGCAAGAAGGTTGCGCTGCGTGGCCCCCTCCTTGGTGCGCACGACGTAAATGCCAAGGATGGACAACACGGTGCCCACGGCGGCAATAAGCATCGGGGCCATGACAAGCTTGTAGCCAAGGTTCGGGTCGGCGGCCAAGCCGGCCTTGGCGCCGATGGCGCCAAACGCCGTCACCCCGGCGGCGCCAAGCGCGGCGGTGGCGAGGATGGAGCCGGCATAGGACTCGTAAAGGTCGGCGCCCATTCCCGCGACATCGCCCACGTTGTCGCCCACGTTGTCGGCGATGGTGGCGGGGTTGTTCGGGTCATCCTCATTGAGACCGGCCACAACCTTGCCGGCAAGGTCGGCACCCACGTCCGCGGCCTTCGTGTAAATGCCGCCGCCCACGCGGGCGAAAAGGGCCTGCAACGAGGCGCCCATGCCGAAGGTCAGCATGGTTGTCGTGATGACCGTCAACTTCTGCGGGGAGTCCTCGATGAAGTGGTTGAGGACGAGGAACCAGATCGAAATATCGAGCAAGGCAAGGCCGACCACCACAAGGCCCATGACGGCGCCGGAACGGAAGGCCACCTGCAGGCCGGAGTTAAGGGACTTCTGCGCGGCGGCGGCCACGCGGGACGAGGCGTAGGTGGCTGTCTTCATGCCGAAGAAGCCGGCCAGGCCGGAGAAGAAGCCGCCCGTGATGAACGCAAACGGCACCCACTTGTTCTGGATGCCCATCCCATAGGCAAGCCACGCGAACACGCCCGTGAGGACAATGAAGAACAGCCCGACCACCTTGTACTGCTGCGTGAGGTAGGCCATCGCGCCCTCGCGCACGTGTTGCGCGATCTTTTGCATGAGCGCGGTGCCAGGGTCGGCATTCTTCATCCCCTTGTAGAAGAGGAAGGCAAAGAGCAGGGCGAGAAATGACGCCCCAGGGACGCCCCAGAAGAGCACCTTGGGATCAAGCCCGGCGGCCTGCGCCGTCGCGCCAGCCGTCGCATCGGCAAAAAGCGGACACGAGGCGAAGAGTTGTAACAGATGGTGTTGGACCATAAAGGAATGGCTGTGTGGTGAGTAGGATCGGCCGAAGTCGGGATGAATACCAATTTCCGCCACCAATCTCTCTCGCACACAAAAAGGGAACCCGTCAACAAAGCAGGTGGCCTTTTGGGCGTTTTCGCCGGAAAGAAGCACCGCTAATCACGGCAAAAAGCGTTTTGAAAACTGTCGCGCGCCCTGACTTTCACAATCGCAAGAGGCTTGTTTGGGCACCGGATGCGGGCATTGTGCGGCAAAGTGATGATTTGGATCTACCGGATTCTCTTTCTCCCCGCCCTGTTGTTCGCATTGCCGTTTTATCTGCCTCGCATGGTGCGACGCGGGGGATACGGACGGAATTGGCGCCAGCGTTTCGGGGCTTTCCCCGCCCTGCCACCCAAACGCGCCGGCATCCGGCGTGTCTGGATACAGGCGGTCTCGGTGGGGGAGGTCGCGGCCGTGGAACCCTTGGTGCGCGAGCTGACGCGCAATGGGCGCACAGAGGTCGTGCTGACGACCACGACCAGCACAGGCCATGCGGTCGCAAAGGAAAAATTCGCCCAAACCACCCTTGCCACGGGCTTTTTCCCCGTGGATTTCTGGCTGTGCAGCCAGAAGGCTTGGAAACGGATCCAGCCGGACCTCGCCGTGCTCATGGAAGGGGAACTCTGGCCCGAGCACCTGTGGCAGGCCGGCAGACGCGGCGTCCCAGTCGCGCTCATCAATGCACGCGTCTCCGACGCCTCCCTGCGGCGCTACGGCAGGTTCCGTGGTTTCGCGCGAATGCTGTTCGCCCGGATTGCCGCCGTCGGGGCGGGTTCGCGCGAGGATGCCCGCCGGCTGGGGCAGATCGGGGTTCCTCCCGAAAAAATCTCCGGGACCGGAAACCTGAAATTTGAGGCGGGCGCGACCAGCCTCCGGCAGATGGATGAGGTGGAAATCCGCCGCTGGCGCGCCCGTCTTGGATTTGGCGACGCCCCGGACGCCCCCATCCTGCTCGGATCGTCAACCTGGCCGGGGGAGGAGGCTCTCTTGCTCAACGTGCTCAAGCGTGCCCGTGAGGCCGCAATCCCGCTTCGACTGCTGCTCGTGCCACGCCATGCCGAACGGCGCGCGGAAATCTCCCGCCTGCTCGAAAAAACGAACTGGCGCTGGTTTTTGCGATCGCAACACCCCGACACGGCCCCGAATGCCGCCGACATTTGCGTCGCCGACACCACGGGCGAACTCTCGCGACTCACCGCGCTTGCCAAAGTCGCCTTCATTGGCAAAAGCCTGCCCCCCAACAACGGCGGCCAATCCCCAATCGAGTGCGCCGCGCTGGGCATCCCCCTTGTCTACGGGCCATGCATGACAAACTTTCGCGAGGCCTGCCGAGGCCTCGAACTGGAAAACGCGGCCATTTGCGTCCCCGATGCCACCGCCGCCGCCAACACCCTGCTTGAATTGCTAAATTCCCCGGAAAAACGCGCCATCCTTTCCCAAAATGCCCGCCGCTGGCACAGTGCCAACCAAGGCGCAACCACAGCCACAATCCATTTGCTGGACTCATTGTTTCCAGAAAAACGATGAGTCGAGGGGCGCGAAAGTCTTTCAAGCAACAAAGCCCACCATCCGCGCGGACACCGCCGCCACCCGCGCGCATGGATTGGAAGGCCCGGACGGATTCCGGCTCCAAGGCGACTGATTCAGGGATGTCGGGCGGGAAAGGTGCCGGCATGATTTCTGCCGCCGAAGGCAACCTTGGAGGCGGCACCTCAAGGTCGCTTTGGACGACGTTGGCGCAACGAGGCGGGCGACTTGGAGAACGGTAGCGGAGGCGTTGTATGCCATCCGGCGGTTCTCATCATGTTCTGCCTGTCCCAAAGCAGCTGAAGCGCACGCGCCCGGAAGGCCACCGGCAAAGTCCACACACGCTTTCCTTGCGCCATCGGCCCTTCCAAGGCAGCACACAAGTGCCGCACTCCGCCACAGAGTGCCAGATGGCTCGATGAAAAAACCTCGGACTGCGCGCAGCGCCTTGGAGTGCGGCACACGTTCCAACAAATGGAAATTTCATACGCCACCGCACCTTCGCGTCACGCGGACGAGCAACATCCACGACCTTCACGCAGATTTTGCGCAAGCGGGAGGCGCGTGGACATGTTTGCCAGCGCCACGGATCAAACGCGGAAATCAGTGTCATTTCGCATTTTGCACGCCGCGTCCTCCCTGAGGTGCGATGGAATCCCTCGCGCAGGGCGACTCGTCACCGCATTTCCTGCCAACCTCCGGCGCCTCCACAAGCGACAGAAGAAAACCGGCGGACCGAGCACCCAGGGCGCCGCGCACATTTGCAGGAGCCGAAAGCTCCAGCGGCTTCCCGCCCTTTGCCAACGCCGCCAGCCATGGGGGACCACGGCATGCCATGGCCAATTCGAACAGCCCTGGCAGGGCAGAAGGCTTCGGAAGCTTGGAATGGAGCGATGGGGATAGTATGTCCTCGCAAACGGTCCCCGAGCCTTGCTCGATTTCCAAAGTGGCGGCGGACGGGGCATTGCGAGCCACTACGTTAACGCTTTTGTGGCGTGGCACCGTGGCGGATGCCTGACGTCTCAAAAAAGAAACGCAACCAGCCGCGATTCCCGCAACAATGGGGGCGCCCAACACCTCGCCCCCCTCTTTTCGCGTGGAGGCTTTGCTGTGATCGGTGACCTTGCATTTCTTTTCATGCGGTCTGTCCGCCCACGCACACATGTCGTGCATCGCTTGGTCCACGCCGTGCGCGTCGCCCGGGTGTCGAACCGTCGTTTTTACGTTTGCGGCGGCTCGTGACGGGGACGGGAAGTGCTGGTTTTCGGGGAAATGTCCCGTAACCACGGCCCCGATCCTGAAACATTCGGGGAGGCGAACCATGAAATTCGCACTATAGAAAAGCGGCACTTGCAGGCGCCCATTCCGGATGGCTTCACGAAAAAGGCAAAAATCGCCAAAGTCGCCCCTGACGCCCTCACACCAAACTCGTCGGGCTGTCCAACGTTCCCTCAATACCCCGACGTTTCCCTTGCACGTTGAGCACCGTCGTCCCGCCATTCCGACTGCTCTGTTTTTCCTCCTCTCCCCCCGACAATGAAACCACACCCGTTTCCGGGGTGTTTCAACTATCGGCGGGAGCGATTTCCGGAAGGCCGGAAAGAAGACGGGCCAGAACCGGGGGGACGTGGCGGGCGAAAGGCGGAGGCCTCGCTGTTGCGCAGGCGGTAGGTGATGCGGGCCTGATTGATGTCAGCCGGGTCAAGCTCAACGCGAACCAGATCGCCAGCGATGATCTTGATGAAGTTTTTGCGCAATTTTCCGGAAATGCGTCCGAGGACGGTGTGTTTGCCGCCTTGTTTGCCGGGAAGGGAGAGTTCCACCCGGAACATGGTTCCGGGGAGAACTTGGACAACGCGGCCTTCAAGTTCGATTAGGTTTTCTTCGGACATGCTCGCAGTACGGTACGTAGGTTGGCGGGGTTGCCTGAACTATGCAGCCGTGGGCGAGTTTGCCCCGTGAGCATCCGCCTTTTTGCGTGGGGCGCCCTTGGCCAGACGTTTCTTCGCGCCTGATTTGCCCGAGGCCGCGAAATCGTTGTCATTGTCGTCGTCATTGACTTCGGTTTCGGCTGGCGGCTCCTCGATTGGATTTTCAGAGATGACCTCAAAATCGAGTCCGTGGGTGATTTCGGCGTGGAGCTTGATCTGCGCGGTATGGACGCCAAGGCCCTTGACGGAACCGTGGGGGAGGTGGACTTTTTTCTTGTCGAGATCAATGCCTTGCTCGGCGAGCTTGGCGAGGATCTCGGCAACCGTGACGGCCCCAAACATTTTGCCACCTTCGCCGGTTTTGACAGCAAAGACGAGTTTGACGTCGGCGAGCTTGGCGGCAACGGCTTGTGCGGATTCAAGCTCTTTGGCCTCGCGGGCGGCCCGCGCTTTTTTGAGCGATTCCACATGCTTTCGGTTGGCGCGGCTTACGGGGAGGGCGGTGCCTTGGGGAAGCAGGAAGTTGCGTGCGTAGCCCGAGCGGACTTTCACTTGGTCGCCTTCGGCGCCGAGATTGTTGACGGGTTTGAGGAGGAGGACTTCAGAGAGTGCCATTGTATTGTCGTTTTGGTGTTAAAATTGTTATGAATTGGCAAGTTGTGTCACGAATTGCCGTATTTTTCAGAAGGGGACGTCTTCGTCGGAGAGGTTGTCCGAGGGGGGGGGCGGCGGGGCGGAACGCTGGACGCTGGCAGTGGCGCCAGAGGCCGGGCGGCGGGCTGGAACGGCGTCATAATTGCCCTGGGAGCCGCCGCCGGAGGCATTGTCGCCGCGGCTTCCAAGGAAGGTGAATCCTTCGAGGACGACGCCGAGGCGGCTTTTTTTCTCGCCTGTGTTCTTGTCATCCCATTGGTCGAGCTTCAGGCGCCCCTCAATGAGAAGGCCGGAGCCTTTCGTGCAGTATTTCGCGATGGTTTCCGCCTGCACCCCAAAGCAATCGATATCGATGAATATGACCTCCTCACGTTGCTCACCCTCCTTGGTTTTGTATCGGCGGTTGACGGCGAGACCCAACTTGGCGAGGGATTGCCCGCTTGGCAGGGACTTTAGCTCCGGGTCACGGGTAAGATTTCCTGCGAGGATGACTTTATTAAAGGAGGCCATATGTTGCGGTGGTTGGGGAGGGCGATGCTTGCGCGGGCTGAAACCGTGGCTCCAGCATACGCCTTCACTCAGGCGGACTGGACGAGGATGCGTTTGATGGTGCGATCAAGGCGAAGTTTTTCGCGGAAAGCAACAGGCACGGAGGCCGGGCCTTCAAAGGTGATTTGGACGTAAATGCCGCTGGGGTTCTTGCGATCGGTGACGCGGACGAAATCTTTCTGGCCGAGGGACTCCTCGCGAAGGACGGCAGCCCCGAGGCCTGTGAGTATCTCTTTGAGCCGCGCGAGAAGGGTCTCGACGGAGTCGGTGACGCCGCGCAGGTCGAGGATGATTGTGGCGCGATAGGTGTTTTTGGTTGCGGATGCTGTCATGGGTGTTCTGGCGCGTTGGTAGCGATTGTTGGCTGTTTTGTTAAGGTTGTTGTTGCTGACAATGTTGTTCGTCGGTTGAAGAGGTTTTGCGTTTGTGACGTTCCTTTTTGAAGCCAGATTTCCACGCCTTGAAGAATTGCGTCAAGTTGTTGTGAAAAAAGGACTTGCTCGTCTTGTTTCAGTTTTCCAAGGACGTGGTCCGCGAGATCCTGCCCCGGCCAGTGTTTGCCGCCAATCCCGACACGAAGGCGGGCAAAGGTATTTGGCAGTTGCTGGAGGAGGCTGGTGATGCCGTTGTGCTTGCCGTCTCCGCCGCCGGTGGTGAGCTTGGCGGTGCCGGGCGGGAGTGTGATGTCGTCGTGAATGACGAGGATTCGCTCCGTCGGCACTTTCAGGAACCGGGCAAGGGGGCCGACACACTGGCCGCTGTCGTTCATGAACGTCAGCGGTTTCACGAGCCACGCAGTCTGCCCGCCAAGGATTGCCTTGGCGAGGGAACCGCGCATTTGCGGAGCATCCTTGAAGGCGGCTCCCGCACGGGCGGCAATCGCGTCGAGAACGCAAAAACCGAGATTGTGGCGCGTGCCCGCATACTCGATGCCGGGATTGCCGAGTCCGGCGACGATTGCGGTGGGCATGCTTGGAAAACTGTTAAAGAACGGCAGGAGGGGCGGGGTGGAAAAGCTTGGCGTTCAAGGCAAACATTTTCTCGCCGCACCTCCCAAGGCGGCGGCGCAAGGGCGCGATTATTTCTTGGCGGCGTCAGGTTTTTTGGCGGCGGCAGGGGCGGCGGCGGGCGCAGGGGCGGCACCCGCGGCGGGTGTGGCGGCGGCTTCCTCGGCCTCTTGCGCGGTGCAGACGACGACGGCGCGGAGCGGGTTGCCTGGATAGGTGACGCCTTCAAGTTTCGGGAGGACGCCGACGTGGATGGATTGGTTCACATGGAGATCGGAAACGTCGACCGTGATGTGCCCGGGAAGGTGTTTGGGCAGGCAGCGCACGGAGATCGTGTGCAGCATGATGTCAAGCGTGCCATTCTCCAGCTTCACGCCGACAGCCTCGCCTGTGAAGTGAATGGGGACGCTGGCAACCATCTCGGCATCGGGAGCCACGGAGAGGAGGTCGAGGTGGACGATCTGAAGCGAAAGCGGGTCGCGCTGGAAGTCGCGGATGAGGGAGAGGGCCGATGTGCCGTCCTCCAGGGCAAGTTCCACAAGGGCCGCGTCCGTGCCTTTCGCGCGCATAAGAGTACGCAATTCGATCGAGTCCACGCTAATGGGCTTCGTCCCGGATTTGCCGTAAATGATCCCGGGGATGGCGCCGACCTTGCGCAGGCGGCGCGCCGGACCGCGGCCGATGCCGTCGCGGTTCTTGACGGAGAGTTTGAACTGTTTGCTCATGTTTTTTGCTGGTCTGCCCGTGTCACGGACCTGCCTTGTTGCAGCCGCGCCGCGCGCAGGGATGTATTGAAAGAGACCGCGCATGCTGCCACGCGGGGGGCGTGTGGCAAGTAAAAAAAGCAAAAGGCAGCCCCGTTGTCCGGAGCCGCCTTTTGCGAAAGATCGGCGCGAGGCCGATGCGTATGGATTATTGCTCGGATTTGTCGAGCAAGGCGCCAAGGTTGTTGAAGGCCTCAAGGCTGGACGTGGAGGTCTCGGCCCCGTCCCTGGACGAGCCGCCTTTGATGCGGTCGTAGGAGGCGATTTCAGCTTGGAACTGCGCATTGTCGTAGTTCGCGGCCTTGATGGAGAGACCGATACGACGTTCGTCGCGGTCAATTTTTATGACGCGGGCGGAGACGGCCTGGCCGATTTTGAGCACATCCTTGATTTTCTCGACGTGCTTTTCCTCGATCTGGGAAATGTGGACGAGGCCGTCTATCTCATTTTCAAGCTCCACGAAGGCGCCGAAGTTTGTGATCTTTGTGACCTTGCCTTCGACGATGTCCCCGATGCGATACTTGGTGTCAATGTCCTGCCAAGGGTCGTCCTGGGTCTGCTTGATGGAGAGCGAGATGCGTTGCTGGTCGGCATCCACGTCGAGCACGATGGCCTCGACCTCGTCACCCTTTTTGAGGATTTCCCCCGGATGGGTGACGCGGCGGGTCCAGCTCATGTCGGTGATGTGCACCATGCCGTCAATGCCTTCCTCCAATTCAATGAAGGCGCCAAAATTTGTGAGATTGCGCACCCTGCCACGGACGCGCGCGCCCACGGGATAGTTGTGGCGCACCATGTCCCACGGATTGGTTTCCAGCTGGCGGACACCAAGGGAAATTTTCTGCTCCTCCTTGTTGACGCCCAGGATGACCGCCTCGATTTCCTGCCCAATCTTGAGCACTTCACCGGGCTTGGAGACGCGCTTTGTCCAGGAAAGTTCGGAGATGTGGACAAGGCCCTCGACGCCCTGCTCGATTTCGACAAAGGCGCCATAGGCGACGAGGTTGACGACGCGGCCCTTGACGCGCGCGCCCACAGGGAACTTGCGCTCAATGTTTTCCCACGGGTTCGAAATGCACTGTTTCAGCCCCAGGGAGACGCGCTCGCGATCGCGGTCCACCTCGATGATCATGACTTCGATTTCCTCGCCGACCTTAAGGACCTCGCTCGGATGCGAGACACGTCCCCAGCTCATGTCGGTGATGTGCAGCAGGCCGTCCAAGCCATCAAGATCCACAAACGCGCCGTAGTCGGTGATGTTCTTGACGACGCCTTTGCGCTTGGTGCCTGGCTTGACCTCGTCAAGCAGGATGCGGCGTTTCTCATGGCGTTGCTCCTCGATAAGCTCGCG
The DNA here is from genome assembly GCA_031256995.1 of Puniceicoccales bacterium. GTDB lineage: Bacteria > Verrucomicrobiota > Verrucomicrobiia > Opitutales > UBA953 > CALNBE01. The sequence goes on along the minus strand of JAIRPL010000051.1, from coordinate 16,374 downwards.
CCGGGAGACGACGATGTTTTTGCGCTCCGGATTGATTTTGATGATCTTGAAGTCGTAGGTCTGCCCGACGTACTGATCCAGATTTTTCGGGGGCTGCGCATCAATTTGCGAGGCAGGCATGAAGGCGTCCACGCCCACGGAGACGATGAGGCCGCCCTTGACCTTGGCTTTGACGCGGCCTTGGACAACGGAGCCTTCGACGGCATTGGCCGCGATGTGCTCCCAATTTTTCTTCTGGCGCGCCTTGTCATAAGAGACCACGGGGCTGCCGCTTCTGTCCTCGAGCTTCTCGAGAAAAACCTCGATTTCGAGGCCGACCTGAAGCTCGCCGGGGTCGGGGAATTCGTTGAGGGGGATGATGCCCTCGGACTTGCCGCCGATGTCCACGACAATGTCGTTTTGGCGGATTTCCGTGACGAGGCCGTTGATAACCTGTCCGGGTTTGAGGACGGGGGCGTTGCTCTCGGCGAGCAACTTTTCCATTAAGCTTGTCATACTGTTGACGATATGCGCCGCACTTGGAAACAGCCACTCCTGTCATGTCGGGGGTGGCTGCGTCAGGGCGGGGTTGGTGGTTGGTTGGTTGGTTTGCGTCGCGCCCCGGTGTGCCGCGGCTGGCACCTGCCAGACAGCCACCAAAGGCGAAGAAGGGGGTGACCCTGCCCGACTGCCTGCGGCAACGCAAGAGGTAATTCTTTGGAGAGAGCGGAAATGACGGGCAGATTTTGACGCTTTTTTGGGAAGGAATGCGCATGCGCCCCCCGAAAACAGGTGTTTTCCCGCACGAAACCAAAACACGAAAGGGATGTCGTTATGCCCCTTATGCGATTCACAATCTCGCTTTTCCCTCGTTCCTTGAAGTCCCCCGCGCTCGCCGCCACCGCGTTGCTCGCCGCCATTGCCGGCGCCGCGTCGCCGCTTTGCGCGCAGGACGCCGGCGCGACGGCGGAGACGCCCATTGCCCCCAAGACTGGCGCGCTCCGTGTCGTCCTCCAAGACCGTCTCCCCTTCAAAACCCAGCTTGAGCAGGATGTCGCCAGCCTCAAGGCCGAGGCGGCGGTCCTTCGCAAGCTTCCCGGAAAAAATTCCCAAAAACTCGCCGCGACCGCCTCCTCGGAAGCCAAGCGTCTCGCCGGGAAGGAAATCCCCAACATCCCCGACGACGTCATCAGCGTCCGGCAGCATGCGAAAAATTGGGTGCCGTCCGAGACGGCTGTCATCATCTGTGACATGTGGGACCGGCACTGGTGCAAACACGCCACCGCCCGCGTCGCGGAAATGGCCCCGTTCATCAACGAGTTTGTCCATGCCGCCCGCGAAAAGGGCGTCCGCATCGTCCACGCGCCCAGTTCCACCCTTGATTTTTACAAGGATCACCCCGCGCGCCTGAAAGCCAGGCAATACACCAAGCGGGGAAAGAACGAATGGGCGAAAAACCTCAAAGGCGAACCCGGAGGCCCGGGGCTTGAGGCCCGCAATGGCGGGTGCCCCGAGTGCCGCCCCGGAACCGCATGGAAACGCCAGATCGACACCATCACCATCTCCAACGACGACTTCATTTCCGACAACGGGGCCGAGGTCATCGGCTATTTCCGCGACAAGGGTGTGAAAAACGTCCTTCTCGTCGGGGTTCACACAAACATGTGCGTGATCGGCCGCCCGTTCGGGCTGCGCGCCATGCAGCACGCCCGGTTCAACACCGCCCTCGTGCGCGACCTCACCGACCTCATGTACAACAATGTCATCGGGCGCGAGACCAAGAAGGAAGGCGGCGGCGCCCCCTACATCAACCATTTCTCCGGCTTGGACATGCAAATTGACTACATAGAGCGTTACGTTTGCCCCTCCATCCTTTCCACGGACATCACGGGGAAAAAACCATTCCGCTTCAAGGAGGACACCCGCAAACGCGTCGCTTTCCTCGCCGCCGAAAGCGAATACCGCTCCAGCCAATGCCTTCAGGAGTTTGGCGCGGAACTGAACCTTCGCGGCATCCATGCCGACTACGCCCTCGGGCGCCCCATCATGGACGGCCCCGGTCGCTTCAACCTTGAGAACACGCAAATCATTGATAACGCGGATCTTGCATTTGTCTTCATGCGCCGCCGCGCCCTGCCAGCCGCGCAGATGGATGCCATCAGGAACTATCTCGCCAGCGGGCGTCCCCTTGTCGCCATGCGCACAGCCAGCCACGCCTTTGCGCCCAAGGGCAATGTTCCGCGCGAAGGCGGTGTCGTCGAAGCCGCCAAGGACGCCAAAACCGCCCTCGACAGCAGCCTCGCCTCATGGCCCAAGTTCGACGAGGAGGTTCTCGGCGGCAAGTACAACGGCCACTACAGCCGCAACAAGGATGGCAGCACCTTTGTCATCGTCGAATCCGGCAAAGGACATCCGATTCTCAAGGACGTGGATTTTGGCGCCGAAGGCCTGGTCACCCCCAACTGGCTCTATAACTACACCAACAACGGCAAGGAAAAGCTCACCAGCGCCAAGGCCACCGTCCTCATCGAGGGAAGTACCAAGGAAAAAGGAAAAACGGTCCGCGAACCCGTGCTCTGGGTCAACGAGGCAGGCGCCGGCACCGTTGTTTATACCAGTTTCGGGCATTGGGATGACTGGAAGAAAGCCCCCTTCCGGAAACTTCTTCACAACACTGTGGACCACCTTCTGGCCCAGCCGCGCAAAGATTAAAATCCGGCGCGATCCTTTCCAAACAAACACCAACGAGGGGCGCGGGCTTTTTTGCCCGCGCCCCTTGATCGTAAAGTAAGGCCAGAAAAAGCCGCCATCGACCATGCCGCCACAAAGCTTGCAGGATCCCTGGCGCGAAATCATCCGCATGAACATCCCGCCGCTTATCCGCCTTGTCCCGCCTGTTTGGGCATTGCGCGCTGGACGGCCAAAGCCGCCACGAGATGAGCCTGACGGAAGAACTTGAAAATAAGCCATGGAGGCACGGAAACGGACCATCCCGGACACGATTTTTAGCGACCGGGGCCTGTCTGGGCCACAGCTGCCCGAACAAAGAGGGAAATGAGGAGGGCAAAAAACAACCGGTGTTCAGCCACTGCGGCGGCATGCCCTCCGGGCCTGAGTCGCGCCCGCCAATCCGCCCGTAACCGCGCCCGTGTCTGCGTCGCCACCAAGATTGACGGCGCACACAAGCGCATCCTCGAATGAAGGGGCGGTGTCGCGGATTGCCTAAATCGCGCCCGCCACGTCTGCGATAACGCCGCCGCCCGGCTCGACGCACCGCCCTCCGAGCCGCCCGCGCACCTGTTTCATCCGCAGCTCCACGCGCCCTTTCGCCCAACCCGCGCCAGCCCGCTCATCCGCGCCCGCCATTTCGATCGTCCATTTGCGAGATTGGCGCGTCATCAAGGTGCGTCGTTACCCTTGTCTTTTCCGCCTTTGATCTGCCCATTGCTCATGAAAAATTTTGGTTCGCCTCTGGCACCGTTCTTGCGACATACCTGCCAGACTCGCACGTTTGAGGCAGAAAGCCCCAAGCCCAACAATAACCCAAACCACCCATGAACTCTCGTCGTAACTTTCTCAAAAACTCCGCCCTTTTCGGCTCCCTCGTTGGCCTGCCTTCGTTGCTTGCCTCCACGCCCGCAAGGGCCGCCACCGCCGGCCCGATTGATCTCAAAAAGGGCGCGGTCATCCTGTTCCAAGGCGACTCCATCACCGATTCGGGTCGCTCCCGCGGCCGTCCGGCCTCCCAGCCCAACAATTCCGACGCCCTCGGAAAGGGCTATGCCTTTCTCGCCGCCGCCGCCCTCCTGCGCAAGTACCCGGGGAAGGATCTCAAGATCTTCAACCGCGGCATCAGCGGAAACAAGATCCCTGATCTGGCAGGCCGCTGGGAGAAGGACACTGTCGCGCTCCAGCCCGACGTTCTGAGCATCCTGATCGGCGTGAACGACTACTGGCACTCCCTGCGATCCAACAATCCCTACAAGGGAACGCTTCAGGATTACGAAAACGGTTTTCGGGACCTCCTTAAGCGCACCAAGGAGAAGCTGCCCGGAACGAAAATCGTCCTCTGCGAACCCTTCGTCCTCGAAACCGGTACCGTGACGAAGGCTTGGTTCCCGGCGTTTGACGAATACCGCAAGGCCGCCAGGAAAATCGCCGAGGAATTTGGCGCCACCTTCATTCCGTGCCAGTCCGTGTTGAACGACGTCTCCAAGGATATCCCCAAGAACTACTGGTCCCATGATGGCATTCACCTGACGCTCGCCGGGGCGCAGCTCATGGCCAACGCGTGGGTTTCGGCCTTCAAGTAAGAGGCGCCCGCCCATTCGCCAGAAAACAGCCAGCCCGCCGGTGGGCTGGCTGTTTTTTCATGCAAAGGCCTGTGCGCCTTCCGGACGAAAAACAGCACCTTTCCGCACCCCGGCATGTCCGGCGCGAAAAAACGGAAAAGGCCCGGCCCCCGCTCATGCCGGACGCTCAAGGATGACGTCGTAGTCCCTGAAAAGTTCGCGCCGGTAGAAGCGCAAGGCGCGGGCGTTGGCCGCGGAGACACGCACCCAGAGACGCCGCGCGCCCCGTTCGCGCGCCCATGCCGCGAAAGCCTCAAGCAGCGCCTTCCCGCACCCGTTGCCGCGGGCCTCGGGGCCGACGCAAAGCATTTCAACCTCGGCAATCCTCCCGCCCGTTTCGCGCCACGGGGCCGCCTCCGCAACGCGCCCGATGAGCATCGCAAACACCGCCGGCGCGCCGGCCACGAACACGGCGGCCTCCTCCTCCCCAAGGGTTTCATGAAACCATTTCACGCCCTCCCCGGAGCGGTTATAGTCCGTCCTCAACGAGGGATCGAACTCGCGGTCCACCTCCACAAGCGCATCGGCAAGGTCGAGCAAGGCCGGGATGTCCGCCTCCGTGGCAAGCCGGACGTCCAGTTTTCCCGCCCTCGCAGCTGGCGCGGTGGCGGAGGAAGCTTGTGGTTTTTTCTGCATGCCGGCGGATCCTGCCCCCGGTCTCCCCGGCGCTCAAGCCCGCCGGAGGGCGATGCTTGATTCCATCACGCAAAAAGCCTTTCTCTCCCCGGCAATGCCCGCCGCCATTCCACCCTATCAAGACCCCTCGCTGCCCGTGGACGGGCGTGTCGCCGACTTGCTTCAGCGAATGACGCTGGAGGAAAAATGCGGGCAGATTCGCATGGGCGGACTGGAGAAACTGCAATTGTTCAACGGGGCGGCCTCCACGGAATCGCTGGCGCGCATGTCCCGCCCGCATCCTCCGGGGATCGTGCGACTGGAGGCCGGGGCGGATTGCGCGACGAACGCGGCCAAGGCGCGCGATTTGCACGAATACACCATGTCCAACTCCCGCCTGGGGATTCCGCCGCTGTTTGTCACGGGCGGTGCCTCGGGTGTCGCCGCGCAAGGGGCGACAATCTTCCCCTGCCAGCTGGCGCTTGGCGCGACCTGGGATGTGCCGCTGGCGCGGGAGGTCGGCGCGGCAATCGCGCTGGAGGCCGCCGCCTGCGGGGCGACAGTGCTGCTGGCGCCGTCATTCGCTCTGGCGCGCGACCCGCGCTTCGGCGGCATCTCGCAATGTTTCGGCGAATGCCCGGCGCACACCACGGCATTCGGGCTGGCATACCTGGAGGGCCTGCAGGGCGCCGGCACGGGGAAAGCGCGGCACCCGGCGCCCGGGGAAGACGGCGGCATGCCCCGGGAGGACCGTCGCGCGTATTTTGGGGACGTGCTGCCCCCCAACAAGGTTTTCGGCGCCGCATTGAATTTCACGGGCTGGGGCGTCCCCGACGGGGGGCTGTTCGGCGCGCCCGTCTCGCTCAGCGCCCGCGCGTTGCGCGCCCTGCACTTCCCGCCGTTTGAGGACGCCGTGCGCAAGGGGCGCGTCCAGGTCGTCGTCCCGGTCATCAGCCCCGTCAACTCCGTCCCCGGCCACGCAAACGAGTGGCTCCTGGAAATGGTGCTCCGCAAGGAATGGGACTTTGAGGGCATGGTGCTGGGCGCCCCCGGCGGCGTCGCGATGAACGAGACGGTGTTTGGAGTGGCGCCCGACGCGGCCTCGGCCCTGTCACAGGCCCTTGCCGCCGGCGTGGATGTGGAGGACGAGCCGGTGCCGCCGGCGCCCGGCGCGCCAAGCGACAAACTGGCCGCCGCGGTGCGCGCCGGGAGGATCCCGGCCCAGGCCATCGAGCGCGCCGCCGCGCGCGTGCTGCGCCTGAAGTTCAACGCGGGCCTTTTCGAGGGGCGGCGCGTGACGGAACCCGGCGTGCTCCCCCACCGCATCCACACCGCGCAAAACCGGGCGCTGGCCCTGAGGGCCGCCCAGGGGGCCATCGTGCTCCTGAAAAATGCCGACGGCCTGCTTCCGCTGGACACGGCGCGCATAAAAACCCTTGGCGTCATCGGCCCGAACGCCGCCCGCTCACAGTTCGGGGATGGCTCATGGAGCCGCGAGGACGAGGATGGCGTGACCATTCTCCAGGGCCTGCGGAACTTTCTGGGAAACAAGACGCGCGTGCTCCACAGCGAAGGCTGCGGCATCTCCATGAAGAGCCGTGCGGGCTTCGAGGAGGCGGTCGCGATCGCCGGCGGGTGCGACGCCGTCCTCGTCGTCCTGGGGGACGAAAGCGGCCCCCCCGCCGGGGGCGCGCGCACCGGCTGGCGCCCCCACAGCCCGACGGCCGGGGCCGGTTACGATGTCGCGAACCCGGTCCTCCCCGGCATCCAGGAGGAGCTTGTGCGCGCCCTCTGGGCCACGGGCCGCCCCATCATCGCGCTGTTTTTGCAGGGACGCCCCTGCTCGACGCCCTGGATAAAGGACAATGCCAATGCCATCCTCAGCCTGTTCTACGCGGGGGAGGAGCAGGGGGCGGCCGTGGCCTCGGTGCTCTTCGGGGAGGCGGACCCCGGCGGCCGGCTCCCTGTCTCCGTGGCGCGCGGCGCGGGCAGCATACCCACCACCTACGATTACAATCCCGGCGCCCGGGGCGTCTTCGGCAAACCCGGCACACCGGACTTCCCGGGGCGTGATTACGTGTTCACCGGGACCGGGCCGCTGTGGCCGTTCGGTTTCGGCCTGAGCTACGCGCGCTTCCAATACTCCAACTTCGTGGTGGAAACGCCCGAGGTCCCGCCCGCCGGAAGCGTCCGCCTCCGGATCACGGCGACCAACATATCCGAGCGCGATGGCGTGGATGTGCTCCAAATTTACCACCATAACACGACGACAAACCTCGTCGCCTCGCCGGCGCAAAGGCTTGTGGCATTTCAAAAAATCGCGCTGAAGGCCGGCGCGGTCTCCCAGATATTCTTTGAATTCCCCGTGGCGGACATGGCGGAGTGGGACCGCCTCGTGCGTTCCCGTGTCGCCTCTCCCGGCGAATACGAGATCTTCGCCGCCACAAGCGCCGAGGATGTCCTCCTGCGCGGCAAGGTGCGCGTGTTGTGAGGCGCGGCACGCGCCGGGGAACGCCAACGCGCGGGGGCAACGCGCGCCGGCTCAGCCCTTGGAAAAAAGGGCGCGGGCCTTTTCAAGGTCCTCCGGTGTGTCAATGGAAACGGGATGGTAGTCGGTCTCGACGGTCTGGATGCATTTCCCGTGTTCAATGAAACGGAGCTGCTCAAGGGACTCGGTCTTCTCGTTTTCAGAGACGGGCAGCATGGGGTAGCCTGCAAGAACCTCGCGGGCATAGCCGTAGACGCCGATGTGCGACCAATAGGCGACGGCGCCATCCGCGAGCCATTCGGCGGGGGGGAGGCCACGACGGAACGGGACGGGGCTTCGCGAAAAATACAGCGCGCGCCCGTCCCCCGCGCGGACGACCTTGACGACATTCGGGTTCGCCAGGCACGCCGGATCACGCAGCGGGGCGACGGCGGTGACAAGCTCGCAGCGCGTCTGCCGCCAGCGCTCCACCAAGGCATCCAGCAAGGCCGGGGCAATGCATGGCTCATCCCCCTGCACATTCAGGAAAAAGGCCCCGGGAAGCCGCCCAAGCACCGAGGCCAGACGGGCCGTGCCGGAGGGAAGGGCGGGATCGGTGAGGAACACCTCGGCGCCAAAGGCGCGGGCGGCATCGGCAACCTCCTGCCCGTCGGCAAGGATCACAACACGGGCGGCGTTGCGCATCTGCCGGACGCGTTCCCAGACATGTTGCACAACCGGCTTCCCGCCAAGGTCGAGCAACACCTTTCGGGGAAGGCGCGTGGAGGCCAGGCGAGCCGGAATGGCGACGGTCGCGGAATGGTCGGGGGATATTGATGGGCCAGGCATGCCGGAAGCAGGTTGAAAACGACCCTCAGGCTTCCATGCCTTTTGCCCCCAAACAAGCCACGAATGGCAAAAGCGCAAAAAGACGACGCCCGTACGGAGCCTCCCCGGTGTGCCCTGGAAGGCCACGAGGCCGGCATTCAAACACACCAACCCATGCGCCCGGGTGGCCGCCGTGTGGGATGAGGCGGTCCGGCGGCGAAATCGAGCAACCCATGCCATGCGGCGGAAAAGGGGACCAGGGGTGCCTCGTCGCAGGCGGCATGGCGTCCCATGTTTCCCCGGGGCGCGACGATTCGCCGCCATGTCATCCCGCCCCGTTTCTTCTCCGAAACCTTCGCGGGCGACGGGAAAAAGGGGAAACCGGCAAAAATCCCGGCATCCTCCCCCGGTAAAAAAGACGGTCCGGGGCGCTATAAGCCGGGTTCTGTGCCCTTCCTTGCGGCAAGGGTGGCGCCCATTCCTCTAACGTGGCAAAAGCCACGCTCCGCCCGCGAACGAAACAAGGGATCCTTGAACGAAAGCCCCCATTCCTCCAAGCGTGGCGAAAACCACGCTTTGCCCGCAGGCGATGCGACCCAACCCGGAAGCATGGACGGGCCGCCCGCTTCCCTATTTGGTCTTGCACCGGATTGGGTTTGCCATGCCGACCCCGTTGCCGGAAGTCGCGGTGGGCTCTTACCCCACCTTTTCACCCTGGCCGGGACCGCGAGGCCCCGGTGGTTTGTTTTCTGTGGCACTGTCCGTCGCCGGCCATTGACCTCCGGCGCCCACGTTTTCACGCGGAATCCTGCCCTGTGGTGCCCGGACTTTCCTCCCGGCTTGCGCCGGGCGGACGCCCGCGCCCCGAACCGTCAGGCCGGCAGGTTCTCACCCGCCGGCGCCGGGCGTCAACCCAGAAAAGCGGCGCGCGCCGGCCCGTGGCAGGGTTTGTGTTTGCCACGCCGGGGCGCGGCGGCAGGCTTCGCCGCGATGTCGCAGAGAACCATTCGGATAAACCAGTTGCTCCTGCGGGAGTTCAGCGAGGAGCTGCACACCCGTTGGCGGCAGGAATCGGTGCGCGTGACATTCACACGGTTTGACATCAGCGACGACCTTCGCAACGCGGTCCTGGCTTACACGGTCGTGGGCGGAAAGGACGATGTCGCCGCCGCCCGCCAGCTTTTGCACCGTGTGATGTGCCCGATGAAGGCGGCGATTTTCAAGCGGGTGCCAATCAAGTACACCCCGGAGATCCGCCTCGTTTACGACAAATCCCCCGAACGCGGGGCGAGCCTTCTCGACGTGCTGGATGCCGTCGCGCGCGAGGATGCGGCACGGGATGCCCGCCACGCGGAAAGTTAGGAAATTCCCGTGATGCCGCCGCCTTTTCCGCATGGCCCGCAAGAACAGCCGCGCCCTCTGGGCGGAGAAAATTCCCATGCTTCGGGGACGCCCGCCCGCCGCCGTGACGGGGCGGTTCGCGGCGCGCGCGGGGGATGTTTCCGGGGCGGAAAAGCCTGCCAGCGTGAAAGCATCGGCGGAGCCGGCGGCGCTTGACTCCCGTTTTGGCACGCGCCAGCCTTACAAGGGGCATGTGCTCGGCATCGACCCCAGTTTGCGCGGCACGGGGCTGGCCGTGGTGGAATTTGCCCCCGGGGGCGGTGGCGAGCCTGCCTTGCGGGCCAGCCGCACACTCCGGCTTGGCCGCGAGCTTTCGATGCCGGAGTGCCTCGGGGAAATTTACAAGGCCGTGGCCGACTACATCGAGGACTGGCCAATCCGGCATGTCGTCCTGGAACAGACAATCTATGTGCAAAATTTCCAGACCGCGCAGATCCTTGGCTCGGCGCGCGGCGCGGCGATCGCGGCGGCATCCGTCCTTGGAAAATCCGTCTTCGAATACCCTCCGTTGCGTGTCAAGCAGGCTGTCGCCGGGTTCGGGCGCGCCTCAAAATCGCAAATCGCCGGGATGATCCATCGCTTGCTCACCCTGCCCGAAAGCCTCCCCTCCGACGAATCGGACGCCGCGGCTGTCGCGCTGTGCCACGCCTACACCTGGCGCGGCTGAGGGCCTGCCGCATCATTCGCGAACCAGAAAATGGGAGAGACGCCTGTCCCCAAGGACGAGGCGCAATTCCTCCAGCGGGATGCCATAGACATGAAATTCCTGACGCGCGCCCTTGGCGGTGACCGTGAGGCGCACCCCTCCCTTGAGGCCATGGATTTTTATGGTGTGGCCGGAGGAGCCGACACGGGCCTCGATCACGCCACGCGAGACGCGCCCGCGCTCCTCAAGGAGGGCGACGAGGTGACGGGCGGCGTCTATGACCGTGCTATGGGTTCCGGCCCGCCCTTTGCTCATGCCTGAAAACCTCGGTTCCTGGGTGGCATCGGAGTGTTCCTCCTGTCGCGCGCGCCGTCGCTCATTGGATTCGCGCAATGGCGGGCCGGTCTCCGAAGAGAGCGGCGCCAATGCGGATGTGGGTGGCGCCTGCGGCGATGGCCTCCTCCAAGTCGCCGCTCATGCCCATTGAGAGAACGGGGAGCGGGCAGGCAAGGCGGGCGGCAAGCAAATCGCGCCACTCACGCAGGGTTTCAAACGCGCGGCGGGCCACGGAGGGATCGGCGTCAAGCGCGGGAATGGTCATCAAGCCTTCAAGGCGCAGGGCGGGCAGGCGCAAAACGTGGTCGGCCAGGCGTTGCAGGGAATCGAAATCCGCGACGCCAAATTTCGCGGCATCACCTCCGGAATTGGCTTGAAGGAGCACCGGGAGGGTCTTCCCCGACCCGGCGCAAACACGGTTGAGTAGATCGGCAAGATCTTCCCCGTCAATGGTTTGAATGCGCGAAAAGACTTCGGCGGCGCGCCTCGCCTTGTTGCCTTGCAAGTGGCCGATAAGCTCCCAGCGCAGGGAGGCGGGAGCCATGGGGCGCTTCTCGGCGCCTTCCTGGACACGATTTTCGGCAACGGCGTCCAAACCGGCGCGAGAGGCGTAAATGGCGGCCGTGGCAGGATGTGTCTTGGTGACTGGAAGAAGGGTGACGGAAGCGGGGTCCCGCCCGCAGGCGGCGCAAGCGTGCCCAATGCGTGCGCGCACGATGGCGAGATTTTCGAGAAATTCTTCGTAGGAAATCATGGTGGACGGGCACAGAAAATGGCGGCGCCAAAACAAATCAGGATGATTCTATCCTCTTCGGGCCGATCTTGGCGTAGACGTGGCATCCCCTTCCATCGGCTCCCCAAGGGAGATCCCATGGCGTTCATAGGCGGGGATGTCGATGTCTTGCCCAAGAATCAAGGGCGTCGGCACCCTGGCAAAATGGCTCGGATGCGAAAATGGCAGCTTCTCCTGTTGCGCCCCCCTTCGTGGGAATTTCACCGCAGCCACTTTTTCCGTGAATTGCTGGAGGATGCCCGCAACAGAAACCGTCCTCTGGACCGGGGCGGACACGGGCGCCGAAACCGGCGGTTCAGACGCGGGCGCGGGAAGCGATTCGATCGGCGCCAAGGGGGGCATCGCAGGTTTTCGCGCGGATGCGCCGGAGGGAGGGAGCGGCTGGCTGAACACAGAATCGGGATCCGCCGCCGCCTCGTCGTCACGGTCGGGAATCATTTGCGGCATTCCTTTGCTTTTGAGGGAAGGGCGGGCTGGGCGGCGGCGCGGAGCGCGCATCCTCGCCTGCGATCTGGATCCTGACAAAGCCAGCCTCCTCGGCATGGGCCTTCAATTGAAAAAAACGGTTCATGCTCACCGATCCATCCATCTTTAGAAGAAGCGTCGGCTCTGCCGCGCCCGAATTCCGCAAGGCCCGCGCCATCGCGGCACGCAAGCTGGCGTCACCCAACGAGAACATGGCCCCCTCAAAAAAGACCATCGTCTCGGAATGCGCGCTCAGGAGAAACGGACGCGGGGCGGGGACCGTCAACGTGGCGCTTGTGGGAACGCCTGGAAGCACGGAATTGGCACGCGGGAGCACCGGGGCAAGGGACGGCAAATCGCCGGCGGCGGGATTCCGCAACTCCACGGAAATCCCAGGCGCGAAAAGAAAGCGCGAGCCTGCCATCGAAAGCAGCATGGCAAGCAGCAAGGCGGACACCAAGGACGCGGCGACAGGCGGCGACTGCGGGGGACGAAGCCTGGCACGAAGGCCCAACGGACTGTGGGGAGGCGGCATGGCGGCTACGCGGGCTGGGTGAACATTAAAAAACCTCCCCTCGCAGGCGCGGAAGGGATGGCAGGCAAGAAAAGCGTGTTCCCTTTTCCGCGAATTCCGCGCGAACGAGAGGCCGGATCAGGCCTCGGGCTTGGTTTTTGGAAGGCCCGTCAGGCGTTTTCCCTTCCACTGGCCGCGCTTCTTGAGCAACTCAAGGCGTTCGAAGCGCTTGAGAACGGTGCGGTTTGTGGAGCCAGCGGCGGCGGAGCTTTTGAAACTGTTGTGTTGCGACATGGCGTTTGCGTGTTTTGGTTGTTTCCTGAGAAAAATGGAGGGACAGGGAATGGGGCGCGCACGGGGCACGCAAGGAAAAAGGCGCGCGGCATCCGGAAAAGCGGATGAGGCACGCCACACGGGCGGGCGGATCCCAATGGATGTGCGGCCCCCGGGCAGGCAGTCATTTTCCGGAAAGCCCATGAGGACGGTTGTCTAATCCATGAAAAACCCTCCAATGCAGCATATGAATATGGACAAAAGAAAATTCCGCCCCGCCAATCGTGGCTTGGACAAGTCAATGCCGGACGGTTCACGCGGCGGCACCCCCGCCGATCCCAAGCCAAATTTCCGCCCCGTGCCTCTTTGCGGGCTGGAAGCCGTTCTGGCCTGTTTCGAACGCAGACCCGCGGCGCTCAAGCATCTGCTTTTCACGCACCAGCATTTCAACCCGCTCGAACGCGTGCGGCTTTGGATGCAGGAACGCGGAATTCCCGTTTCAGCGGCAAGCGCCGAGGCGCTCGACAAGGCGGCAGGGCACGGTTTCCACGACGGCATTGTCGCGTTGACGGAACGCCCCGTCCCCGGAACCCCGCTTCTCTCGGATTACGAAACATGGAGCCGCGAGGGCGAACCGTTGCTCTTTGTGGAAAACTCGCAAGATCCCGCAAACCTCGGCGCCATCGCCCGCGCCGCCGCCGCGACGGGGATAAAACACCTTTTTCTCGCCGGTGACACCACGCTGAATTCCTACTTCCGCGGCCGTGCATGGAGCGCCGCCGCCGGGGCGCTGGACATGCTGACCGTGCATTTTGCCGGGAATGATTTGCGCCACCTGCTGTCCGATCTCCGCCCTTGGTTCTGCGTCGTCGGGTTCACACGTCCCGGCGGACGGCGCGTGGACGAGTTGAAGCCCATTTGCGCACCCGGCCGCCCGCTCGCAATCATCATCGGTGGCGAATCCTCGGGGATTTCCCCCCAAATCGGGGGCAAATGCGAGCATCTCCTGCACATCCCGGGCGCCGGCGGAAGCGCTTTGTACACCGCTGGCGACACCGCCGCCTACGGCCTGCCATGGCTCCTCCTCCGCCGCGAAAACAAACGGAAAATAGATAATGGTTTTCGGGCAAAAAAACGCGCGAGCAAGGGTGTCGCCTGATCCCCGCCGGCCCGCTGTCCAAATGGCGACATGGTTTCGCCGGGAAAAGGGCGCCCCTGAAGCCGAAAACGCATGCTTGGACACCACCACTGGGATTTCCCATGGCGGCGGGCGCCGGGGATTCCAAACATCGCAAAACGTCACCGGGAATTCTTGGGACGCGGAGGGCGGGAGGGCGAGGATTTGGGGAAATCGGGGATGGAGGAGATTTGCGCGGACCAGGCGGGGTGGAGAGATTGGAAAACGGGGGCGCGTTGTTTGAGTTTTTCGAGGAAGCGCAGCGCGGTTTTTTTGTAGGCGGGATGGCGTTCGCATAGAAAACGGTAGTGCGAAAAATAGGATTCCGCCGTCTCGCGTCGGCCGGCGGAAAGCGTGGGAGAAACAGCCGTGCCTTTCACGGGATGAGAATTGGAAAAATCCGCAGCGGAACCGGACGACGCGGATGTTCCGCGAACCGGCGAGGATGCCGTCCTTGATGCGGAAGAATTTCGCGGGGCTGAGCCAGAAATTGCGCCCCTTCCAACGCCATCATTTGCGTTGGAAAATGAATGTCTGGAATCAGCGGTTTTTTCGCCATTCCGCGAGGCGTCGCGAGAGTCCTCCTCCGCGACGGAAAACAGGGCTTCAAGGATAAGCTCCAATTCGAACAAAACGGCGGGGATTTGCGCAACCGGGACGCGCGGCAATCCGTCGTGAATTTTCCGGTGAACGTCGCCATGGACAAACGCTTTGCCGGCACTCTCATGAAGGACGCGGAAAGTTCGCGAAAACAGTCGCGTCTGGGCATGGGTGGACACGCGTGGATCCACACCAGGAAAATGACGGAAAAAACGTCCGTGAAACGTGGCGCGAAAACGCCGCGAAAATGGATTTTGAAAAGATGCGTGCGTGGAATCAAAAAACGGGGTCGACAAAAGCCATTCGCACAAGATCATTGGACGTCCGTAAAGACCGGAAAAAACATCCTCCAAGAGAAATTCAAAAAATGGGTCGGCGGCGGAAATTTTCCCAAAATCGACATGGGGCGGAAGAAGCTCGCGCAAGGCGGGAAGATGCGATGGCGCGACGCCAAGTGACTGCATGAGAAACGCGAAACGACGCGCGGAACGGGGAAGCTCCCCATGCGATAAAAAATACCAGAAAAGCGATTCTCCGGCGCTGGGTTTATCCAATAAGAATTGGTCGTAAAGAAGGGCGGTCTCCGGGATGCCGCCCCAAGCGATGAAACGCTTTTGATCCATGGAAAAATCCATTCCAAAAGCGTCGTTTCCCACGCGCCACACCCCCGTGGAACTTTTCCAAAAATAGGCCATGTGCAGCGGCTGTGTAAGCATAAGAACAGGCACGCCCGCCGCGGCGCAAAACGCGGCCCCGGTGCGGGAAACCGCCGTGCACTCGCCGCCATATCGAACGTAAGTCTCTATTGTTAGCGGATTTCCTTCGTAAAATCCTTTCACATCCGAAACATGTTTCCCGCTGGAATTGCGCGATCGATAGGTCGTCAGACGAAAACTTTTTGCGATCTCATCCGCGCCGTAAAACGAAAAACCGGGTTGCATGTAACGCGCCTGACACCAGCGCAAATCCGCCAATGGAAAATGTGTCCCAAGGACATAACGCAAATCTGAAAGACTGGCTTTTTCCATGTCGCGAAGAAATATTTTTCGTTCGCATGAATCCATGAACCAATCAAGGCGTTCGACCACTTCCGGCGCCGGCACATTCGGGGCGTTTTTCACATTTTTTGGCGAGGACGCGGCGTGCGGAATTTTACCGCATGCGTTGGCGTGCGCGAGGGCGATCGCGGCCCGCAATCCAAGTCCATCGCGGGAATTTTCCCGCGTCCGGAACAACTCAAACCAATCGGAAAACCACGGCGGTCCAAGCGAACGTGAATCCACTTCCGGAACAGGTCCGAGAAGATTGAATTCCAAAAAGATTTTTGGATTGGAAAACAGCCAGCATAGGAATGCCACGACCTCCCTCCTGTCGCGCGTGTTCAAACGCCTGAAATCCGAATGGGAAACCCGTCGGAAAAATTCTTCCGCAAACACCGCATAAACAAAGTCCGGAGCGAACAACCGCGCGCGCTCCGAATCCGTCAATTCCGGAAGATTTCCGCACCCCAAGCGCAAGGGGGAGGAAGCGCTTTCCAAGGCGGTATTTCCGGAGAATCTTTCGACGGATTTCCCATCCAAAACCGTTCTTTCTCGCGACCGGCTTCCAGAGTTTGAAATCCCGTTTTCACGCATCACCATTTTCTCGCGGGAAAGCGCTTTTTTTCCACGCGAAAACGCCATGTTTCGACGCGCCGCGACCGCCGCCGCAAAACCCCTTCCCTCGTTCACGCGGACACGCAATGCCGCGCGAATATTATCCAGGCCAAGCGAATTCGCATTGGCACGAAAACGCCGCGAAAACGGTATTTTTTCGATGTCCGAAAACGCGTCGGAAATGGGATCCGAAAAAGTCGCCGACGACGCTCCGGAAGCGTTGGAAATCGCGGAAGAATCAGGCGCATTCTTTGAAACCTGCGCCGCGAATCC
>JAIRPL010000011.1 GCA_031256995.1 Puniceicoccales bacterium | reverse complement strand
ATTTTCCTTCTCGAATACGTCCCGGTTCGTTTTCATGGAACCCAACAGTAGGATCAGAATTTTATCCGCAACAAGACTTTTTTATCCGTCGCCGGAAAAAATTTTCCCCCCGGCCCCGCTTTTCCGGGGTTCGCCTGCGGCCTGCCGTGGGTTGTCCACGTCCCTTGCGGAGGCGCCAAAGGGGGGGGGACGCCGCGACGAGGCGCCTTGCGCAAGGCGGCGATGGCACGGCCCCGCACGGGTGCTCAACCGCGCGCGCATTCAAAAAGGCGTTCCGGAGTGGCGATGTGGGTCGCGGGAATGTCGTGCGGAAGGGCGGGAATCGCGGGAAAGATTTGCCATTCGAACGCCACCCCTATGCGCGGCACCCCGGCCGGCACGTGTTGGAGCAGGCGGTCGTAGTAACCCATGCCGTGGCCGAGGCGGTTGCCGCGCGGATCAAAGGCCAGCCCGGGAAGCAGGATGCAGTCCACCGATTCGGGAGGGCAGGGCGGGGTGGCCGCGCGTGGCTCGAGGATCCCGAACGCGCCGGCTTGCAACTCCTCGTGTTTTTCCACGAAACGAAGCTCAAGTGTCGCGCCGGTCACAAGCGGGACGGCCACCGGGATCCCGCGCAGGAAACAGTCGGCAAGGATGGCCTCCGTGGGCGCCTCGCCTGGCATCGCCACGTAGGCGCAGGGGGTGCGGGCCTTGCGCCACGGCCCGAACTCCCGCAGGCGGTCCAGCAGGGCCTGCGAGCAACGGAGGAGGGCGCCGGGGGATGTTTTTTCCACAAACTCCCGGCGCAGGCATCTCACACTTTGGCGCACGGCCCGCCGCCCGGGATGGGGGTCGGGTTTCTTGGGGGAATGTGGCTCTTCGGGCATTGTCTCGGGAGGGCCGCGCGGTGGCGCCGTGGCAGGCGTGGCGCGCGGCGGGGGCGGCACCGGGGTTCCGGCCGCGATGCCCGCGCCGGGGCGTTGCTCAGATTTTCACGCCATCCTCGCGCACCTTGCGGCGGAAGGATTCAAGGAGGCGCGCGGTGACGGGGCCGGGCTTTCCCGTGCCAATCTCGCGCCCATCGAGTTCAATGACGGGGACGATCTCCGCCGCGCTCCCGGTCAGGAAGGCCTCGTCGGCGTTGAAGACGTCATAGCGGGTGAGATTGGTCTCGGCGGCCTGGATTCCGAGGTCCGAGGCGATCTCAAGGACGGCCTGGCGGGTGATGCCCACGAGTGCGCCGGCGTAGGAGGCCGGGGTCAGGAGCCTGCCTTTGTGGACGATGAAAAGGTTGTCCCCGGAGCATTCGGCGACATAGCCCTGATCGTTGAGGAGAAGGCATTCCTGGAAGCCCTGCTGCAAGGCCTCGATCTTCGCGAGGATGTTGTTCAGGTAATTCAGCGACTTGACCATGGGCGGAAGCGCTGCGGGATTCACACGGCGCGTTGGCACGGTGATGAGCCTCATGCCCTTGGCATAGAATTCCTCGGGGTAGAGTTTGATGGCGTCGGCGATGATGATGATGGACGGGGCCGGGCAATTGCGCGGGCTGAGGCCCAGATCGCCCACGCCGCGCGTGACGACAAGGCGGATGTAGCCATTGGCGATGCCGTTGCGGCGGCAGGCCTCCACGGTCGCGGCGGCAATTTCATCGCGGCTCCACGGCAGGCGCAGCGCGATGCCCTTGGCCGAGTATTCCAGGCGCTCCAGATGCTCGGCGAGTTTGAAGACGCACCCGTCGTAGACGCGGATGCCCTCAAAGATGCCGTCCCCGTAGAGCAGGCCATGGTCGAAGACGGAAATCTTCGCGTCGGCCTTGGGGTAAAACTTTCCGTCAATATAGACTTCCATTGCGCCGCCAGCATTGCGTCCGTCGCTTTGCATGAAAAGACGGAAAAATGCCGGGCGATGGCGCCGGGAAGGGCGCCTGGCGCTGTTGGCGGGGGTGCGCGGCGTCAAATGGCGGCCGCCTCAAGCGCGGCCGTGGCAAAGCGCCGCATCTCCTCCGGCGAGCCGATGCTGATCCGGAGAAAGGGGGCGGTGACGGGGTGGCGGGGAAAGTGGCGCACGAGGATTTTCCTGGATTTGAGCGCGGCGAACACGCCGGCGGCGGTGGCGGGCGGCGGCGGGGCGGCCAGGATGAAATTGGCCTGGCTGGGGAGCACCCGCCACCCGGAGGCCCGCAGCCTGTCCGTGGTCTGGTCCCGCGCAAGGCGGATGGCTTCGATGACGCCCGCGTAGTAATCGCGCGCGCCAAGCGCGGCGGCACCCGCCGCCTGGGCAAGCCGGTCAAGGTTGTAGCTGTCCCGCACTCGGTCCAGCAGGGCGATGACCTCCGGCGCCCCCAGCGCGTAGCCCACGCGCAATCCCGCCAGCGAGTAGGCCTTGGAAAACGTGCGCGTGATGACGACGTTGGGGAATTCCCGCAGCAGCGGCACGGCATCGGCGCCGGAGAATGGCGCGTAGGCCTCGTCCACGACGAGGATCCCGGGGAACCGGGCGGCGATGGCGCGGACGGTTTCCTGTGGAATGGCGACGCCGAGCGGGGCGTTGGGGTTGGTCAAAAAGAAGAGGTTGGCGCCGCAGCCAGACACGGCATCCGCGTCAAAACGCCCCTCAATGTCCACGGGGACGGCCATCATCCGCGCGCCGTTGAGGCCCGCGAGCACGGTGTAGAGGGAGTAACTGGGGTCGAGCATCCCGCAGGGTTTCGAGGAGTCGGAAAAGGCGCGCACGAGCAGGTTCAGCACGTCGTCGGAACCGTTTCCCGCGAGCACGTTCCCGGGGGTGAGGCCGTGAAATCGCGCCGCCGCCTCGCGAAGGGCGTTGCTGCCGGGGCTGGGGTAGAGGCGCAGCGAGGCGCCGGTCTCGCCGAGTTCGCGCCGCACGGCCTCCACCACGGCGGGCGCGGGCGGGAACGGGTTCTCGTTGGTGTTCAGCTTGAGCCAGCCCCCGTCGGATGGCTGCTCGCCCGGCGCATAGGCGGGCTGGGAGGCAATGGCCGCGGAGGCGAGCGCGCCGGCGTCAAATCCCAAGGCGTGACCTGAGGTGTCGTTCATTGGCGGCGGACACTACGCCCCGCCATCGCTTTTTCGCAATCCACGAACAATGCGCGCCTGGCGTGGTGGGCGCCCGGCATCCCTCCAGCGCGCTGTGAAAGCCGGCTTGAGCGCGGGTGCGGAGGCCGGCAACCATGGCATCCCAGCCCCGGCGGGCATAGAAGGGCGGACACGGCCGGCGCCCGCCTGGCCGCGCTCGCGGCGGGGTGGTTGCGGCGGGGCAGGGGCGGATGGGGCCGGATGGCGTCTTGTCTCCCGCTTTCGATGCAAGTGCCGCCTTCGGAAAAGGGGGCCGTGTGTCAGTTTTCACGTTCCTTTCTTGCAAAGCGGGTGGGGGGTCGTGGTACTCCACGGGACATGCGACCCTTCCTCCGATATTCTGTCCGGATTTTGACTCTCGCGTTGTTTTGTGGCGTTGGGACGGGGGAATGTTTTGCCCAAAATTTATTTTTGGACGGGCCTTCCACACGAAAAAAGCGGAACGCCGGGGCGGGGGAAGGGGGGGAATCCGCCGCCCTCGCGCGCATTCCGGCGGGCGCGGACGGGGGGGCGTCCCCTGCTGATCCGGACGCCGCCGGCGGGGTGCCGCCACTGGACGGGGCGGCGCGCAATCCTTCCCTGGGGCGGATAGCGTGGGCGGACAAAATTGGGCGGCTTGGCGTGGCCTGGCTTGATGTCGAGGCATTCCCATTGCTGGCCACGGCGGCGGAGGCGGATGCCGCGAAAAATGCCGCCATTGGGAATGCCGCCGGAGCCACCCTGGTGGGATCGCGCGGGGTGCCGCCAAAGGAGGGGGATGTGACGGCGGCGGGGAAAGGGCGCGCCTCCTCACCTGCTTCCGGCGCCACCGCGTCCAGCGGCGGGAAAACAACGAGGAAGGCGCCCCCGTTGCCACTCATGGCAGTCCGGGGGGCGGGGTTTGCGCCGCTGGCGCTTGTGCGCGCCGCGCATCCCCGCGCGGACGGTCGCGCGCTGGCCTTGGTGGTTGTGCGCGGCGCGCTGCGCGAGGACGCCGAGCTTTTTTTGCCTTCGCCGGAGATGGCCGCCTCGTTGGAGCGCTCCCTGCCACTGGCGCCCGGCGCGCCCGCCGGGGCAGGGGGTGCCTCGTTCGAGGGCGCGCGGCCCGTTGCTCCGGCGGCGCCGGGTGACGCGCCGGATTCCGCGTCCGCCCAACGGCCATTGCCGCCGTTGCGTCCGGCCGTTCCCCCTGTTGCCGCGCCGCCACCCGGCGCTTCCGTTTCACGACCATGACCGATGCGTTTGAAAACGTCCGCAATTTGCTAAAGCAGCTCCCCGGCCTGGGCTACAGATCCGCCGAGCGCATCGCCCTGCATTTGTTCGCCGAGCGTCCCGACCGGCTGCCCCAGTTGCTTGACGCCCTTCGTGTGGCCTCGGAACGGCTCGGGCGCTGCCCGCGTTGCGGGAATTTATGCGAGGCGCCCCCGTGCTCCATTTGTGCCGATCCACGCCGCGATGCCCGCCGCCTGTGTGTCGTGGAGCGTGTCCCGGACCTGTTTGCGCTGGAACGGGCGGGCGCGCACACGGGCCTCTACCACGTGCTGCACGGGCGGCTCGCGCCCATTCAGGGCATAGGCCCCGAGCATCTCAACCTTGCGACGTTTGGCAGCCGCCTGGACGAGGACCGTGTGAGCGAGGTCGTCCTCGCGCTTTCCAACGACATTGAGGGCGAGGCGACCTGCCACTACATTCAGGACACATTTTTGTCGCCGCGCCCCGGCATCACGGCCAGTCGCATTGGTTTTGGCATTCCCAGTGGCGGTGGCTTGACCTATTCCGACCCGGCGACACTGAAAAACGCGATGGAAGCCCGTCGCGGCTATGCTTGAGACGGAGGAAGGATGCCCGGCACGGCGAAAATTCCCAAGAGGGGTGTTTTTCGTCAAAAACCCCTTTACAGGCATCCCCCGGTGCGCAAGTCTTGCCCCGTCGTCCGCGCGATGCGGACCTCGCAACCTGCAACGACTTCACTCCCATATCACGTTTTCACCGCCATGAACGTCCTTCGTATTCTCCCCCTTCCCGTTTTTGTCCTCGCCGCCGCCGCATTGTCCGGCTGCACGGATACTTACGACACCGACAAGGTGGGGCACGGTGTCCAGATCGAGCCGGCGCACAATTTTCTCGGCATTGTGAAGTACTCGCCCGGGGCCTTCACCCCCATTGGCACCACGACAGCGGATGTGCACACGGATGAACTGTGCGCCCGTCGCGATTTCTCCGGGGGACGTGTCTCGTTGCTCGGGGGACTCATCACCATCGCCGACTATTGAGGCGATGGCGTGTTGTCCGCGTCTTTTGTGATGCCGTCCGCCAGGCCGACGCATGCGCGCAGACAATGCTGGCGACGATGCCCGTGCCGCGACGTTGAGGACGTCCGGCGCGCCCGTGCTGGCGGGGCGGACACCGGGTTCGGGCGCCTCCTCCAATGTGGCGCGGCATTTGCGCGAGGCGGCGTTGCGCGAACCGGACCGTTGCGCGTTGCGTGTGCCGCCCGACGGCGGCGCGATGATGTCGGCGCCCCGTCATTTGGAGCGCACGTTCGCGGAACTTGACCGCGAGACGGACGCCGCCGCCGCCTATTTTGCGCGCCGCGGCATTGTCTCCGGCTGCAGGACGCTGCTGCTCGCGCGCCCGGGGCTGGATCTCATTCTCTCGATGTTCGCCCTGCTCAAGCTTGGGGCCGTCCCCGTGGCGATAGACCCCGGCATGGGCCTGCGCCCCTTTCTGCGCTGCGTTGAGGGGGTGCGTCCCGGGGCGGTCGTCGGTGTCCCCGCCGCGCTCGCGGTGACATGGTTTTTCCGGGGAGCCTTCCGCGATGTGGAAACCCGCGTGTGCATTGGAACGGCCGGTTTTGGGCGGCGCCTTCGCGAGGCCGCCGGCACCATTCCACCCGGGGGATTCCCGCTCTTTTGCGCGGCCCCGGAGACGCCCGCCGCCGTGCTTTTCACATCCGGCTCGACGGGCGCGCCCAAGGGCGCCCTTTACACGCATGGGATGTTTGATGCGCAGCTTGCCCTTGTGCGCGAGGCCTATGGCATCCGCCCTGGCGAGGTGGACATGCCCATGCTGCCCGTCTTCGCGCTCTTCAACCCGGCGCTTGGCGCGACGACCGTCACGCCGCGGATGAATCCAGCCCGCCCCGCCACGATGGATCCCGCGCACATTGTCCGCGTGATTGAGCGGGATGGCGTGACCTGCAGTTTTGGCTCCCCGGCGCTGTGGGCGCGCATTGTGCGGTATTGCGAGCCTCGTGGCATTGTGTTGCCGGGCGTGCGTCGCATTTTGTCGGCGGGCGCGCCTGTGCATCCGCGTTTGCTGCGCTCATTGCGCGCCGTGTTTCCATCCGCGGTGGTGCACACGCCCTACGGGGCCACCGAGGTCCTGCCTGTGAGCAGCATCGAGGCGGGGGAGGTGCTTGGCGGGACGTGGCGCGAGACGCTGCGCGGGGGCGGCACATGCGTCGGGCGTCCGCTGCAAGGGGTGCGCGTGAGGATCATCCCCGTGCGCGATGGCCCGTTTTCCGGCGCGGACGGGATCGCCGGGCTGCCGTCTGGCGAAGTGGGGGAGATTCTCGTCAACGCGCCATCCTGCACGCATGAGTATTACGCCAACCCGGAGGCGACGCGGCTGGCGAAGGTGCGCGCCCCCGATGGTTCGGTCTGGCACCGCATGGGCGATGTCGGGCGGTTGGATCAGGAGGGCAGGCTTTGGTTTCTTGGCCGCAAGGCCGAGATTGTGACGACCGCCGCCGGGCCGCTGTACACCGAGGCCTGCGAACCCGTCTTCAACGCGCATCCGCGTGTGGCCCGGACGGCGCTCATCGGCCTTGGCCCGGCTGGCGCGCAGGCGCCCGCGCTCGTCGTGGAACCGCTTCCTGGCGGGTTTCCGCGGACTGCCGCGGCGCGCGCCCGCTTCGATTCCGAGCTGCGCGCGCTCGGCGCCGGCACATCCGCCACGGCGGGGATCTCCCGTTTCTTTTATCAGCGCAAGCTCCCCGTGGATTCACGCCACAATGCCAAGATCCATCGCCTCGCGCTTGCGAGAAAGTGGGCGGCACGGGATGCGCGAGGGTGAGCGCGGGGCGGGCTGGCGCCTCGTGAAAGCGTGTGTTTTCGGGCGGACGGGCGTGCTGCCGGATATTTTATGAAAAATATCCTGTTCATTTGCAAGTAGTTATGAATTTTTCGAAGAAAATCTTAAAAAACCGCTTGCAAGTGTCGGGAGCCTGTGCATTGTCCTGCCTCGTTCAGCAAGACCAGTTGTGGTTCAGTTGGACCTCCTAAATATGGGAGATGGGGTAATATAACGAGATAAGACAGACAACAATAGGGCCGTGCGCAGGGGTGCGCACGGCCCTTCTTGTTTCCGGTCAAGCCCGGCTTCCGGCGCCCTGCCTGCGGGCCGCCTTGGTTCTCTTCGGGCATGGCCGTCCACCGGCGGCGTCTCAGCCGCGCGGCCTCATGTTGGCGATGAGGTTGTTGTTGAAGTTTCCGGCAAAATTGCAGCCACTTTTGCGCAGCGAATAGGTCATGGCGGCGACCTCGATGAGCCGGGCCATGTCGCGCCCGGGGCGCACCTTGAAGATGTAGTAGGCGACTTTTATGCCGAGAATCTCCGCGAAACGCTCGTCAACACCCGCGCGCTCCTCCACCTCATCGCTATCCTCGTCCACAAGCTCGATAAGCATGTCGATCCCCTTTTCGGCGAGGAAGGCCCGCGCGCCGAACAGCTCGACGACGCTGATGATGCCGATGCCACGACACTCCAGGGTGCCGAGTCCCTGGGGTTTGACGCGTCCCAGAAGCGTGCCGTCGCCATGCGCGGAAATGATCACGGAGTCGTCGGCCACGAGGCTGTGGCCGCGCTCCAGCAGGCTGAGGGCGCTCTCGCTTTTGCCGATGCCGCTTGCGCCGATGAGCAGCACCCCCACGCCGCAGACACTCACAAAGGTGGCGTGCATGGCGGCGCGTTTCGCGAAGACGGACTCCAGGCAGATGGTCGCCTCGGGGAACAGATCCTGCGATTCCATCTGGCTTCGCAGGACGGGGATGCCGCGTTGGTTGGCGAGTTTTTTGAGCGTGGCCAGGTTTCCAAGGTCGCAGGAGGAGACGAGGATCCCCGGCGGTGTCTGGTCGAGGATTTTTGCGAGCGCCTCCTCCTGCTCCTCCTGTTTGTGGTCGTGCAGGTAGGACATTTCGCCGGTGCCGAAAAATTGCAGCCGTTTCCGTGCGAAATGCTTGAAGTAACCCGTGAGGGCGAGCGCCGGCCGGTTGAGGGATTTTTCTTCCAGCACGTTGTCCATGCCGGATTGCCCGGCATAGATGTCCAGGCGGAGGCGGGTGGATGTTTCGTCAAAGAAGCGCCTTAGGGTGTTTGTCTGGGTGAAGATGGAGCAAAGGCTGGTGAAATTTTTGACGGCCTGTCTGCCTCCCATGATCTCGTCGATGATGGACGTTGCCGTCGGGGTGCCGGGGG
This sequence comes from Puniceicoccales bacterium, assembly GCA_031256995.1. Lineage (GTDB taxonomy): Bacteria > Verrucomicrobiota > Verrucomicrobiia > Opitutales > UBA953 > CALNBE01. The sequence goes on along the minus strand of JAIRPL010000011.1, from coordinate 21,059 downwards.
CGGCTTGGGTGTGTGGGGAGGGGAGGGCGGCGCCGGACGCGCTGCCCTGGCCTCCGGTGGCGGGCGTTGGTTGAGGTGGGTCGTTTAGCACGCCGTCAGGAAACCGCCGCAGCGCCGCTGCGCAACACGGCATCCCGCGATGCGCACGGGGGGCACCGGCGCATCAGGCGCGGGGCAGAAATTCCCCGGCGCACCGTCTGGCCTCGGCATCGGCGGCGAGGAGATCCTCAAGTGTTTCCGGCTCCCGGTTCTGGATGGCGCCGAGAGTCTTTTCGATGACGACCGGGATGTCCGTGTAACCGATGGCGCGCTTCACGAACGCGTCGACGGCGACCTCGTTTGCCGCGTTGAAAACCGCCGGGGCGACGCCGGCCACGGCACTGGCCTCGCGCGCGAGGCGCAGGCAGGGAAAGCGGCCGGTGTCGGGCGGGCGCAATTCGAGCGTCATGATTTTCGAGAAATCCAGCGGGGCTGACGCGCCCTCGGCGCGATCGGGGTGGAGGAGGCAGTGCTGGATGGGGAATGTCATTTGTGGCGGGGCGAGCTGGGCCAGTATGCTGCCATCGACGAAGCGCACGAGGGAATGGATGATGCTTTGCGGGTGGACCACGATGTCTATGCGTTCCTGCGGGATGTCGAAAAGCCAGCGCGCCTCGATAAGCTCGAGGCCTTTGTTGGCCATTGTGGAGGAATCTATGGTCACCTTGGGTCCCATGTCCCAGTTGGGGTGTCGCAAAGCCTGCTCCAAGGTGACGGAGCGCATCTGCTCCGCGGTGAAATCGCGGAACGGCCCCCCTGATGCCGTCAGGATCAGCCTGTCGACGAGGCGCCGGGGTTCGGCGCCGATGCACTGGAAAATGGCGTTGTGCTCGCTGTCCAGCGGCAGCACCGGGAGGTTCCGCCGCGCCGCCTCGGCCATGATGAATTTTCCCGCCAGCACAAGGATCTCCTTGCTGGCCAGCGCGATCGCCTTCCCCGCCTGCAGCGCCGCCAGCGCCGGATGAAGGCCCAGCGTGCCCACGATGGCCATCACCACGAGGTCGGCGCCGTCCAGCGTTGCGAGCGCGAGCAACCCCTCGGCTCCCTCGTGGATGCGTGTCCCCGCCGGGAAGAGGCCGGAATCGCGCGCGCGGGCGGCCGCCGCCCGGTCAAAGAGGGCCACGTCGCGCAGATGGAACTCATGCGCGATCTTTGCCAGTGGCTCAAAGCGGCTGTGGGCGGCGGCGGCGGCGACACCGATGCGGGCGGGGTGTTTCCGCGCGACCTTGAGGGTGCTTTCCCCGATGGATCCCGTGGCTCCGAGGATGACGATGTTTCTTTTGGCCATTTTTTGAAGGCTTGGGGATAGAAACACCCATTCTTCGCAAGACAAGCATCCTGCTTTCCGTCAGGTATTGTTTTTTCGCTTCACAATCACCGCGCTAATCCGTTTACACGTGCGCCTCATCCGCATGCAGCAAATCATCCTTCCGCAACTTTTCGCAAATGCCGCCGCCGAGGCCGGTTCGTTTGACTGGAAAATAATCCTCTGGGTGGGCTTGGGGCTGGTGGTGCTTCTCGTGCTTGTTTTCTTTTTGAGTTTCGCGGGAACATGGTTGCGGGCGCTTGCCGCGAGGGCGCACGTGAGTTTCTGGCAGTTGCTCGGCATGTCGCTGCGTCGCGTCCCCGCCGATCTTGTCGTGAGCGCCCGCATCACGGCCATCAAGGCCGGGCTTCAGGTGGATACGGACGAGTTGGAGGGGCACCATCTGGCGGGCGGCAATATTGTCGCCACCGTCAAGGCCCTTATCGCGGCCGAAAAAGCCGGAATTCCGCTTTCGTGGGAGAAGGCCTGCGCGATTGATCTTTCCACGCGTGGCACGGGCAAATCCGTGCTCGACGCCGTGCATGCCGCCGTCAACCCGCAAGTCATTGATTGCCCGGATCCGCGGAGTGGGCGCACGAGTGTTGACGGTGTCGCCAAGGACGGCATCCAGGTCAAGGTCAAGACACGGGTCACGGTTCGCACCTCGCTTGACCGTTTTATCCGGGGCGCGCAGGAGGAAACCATCGTTGCCCGGGTCGGGGAGGGGATTGTCTCCACCATCGGTGGCGCGGATTCCTACAAAACCATCCTCGAAAACCCGGAAAACATCTCCAAGACCGTGCTTGCCCGCCATCTTGATGCCGGCACCGCGTTTGACATCATCTCGATAGACATCGCCGATGTGGAGGTGGGGCGCAATGTCGGCGCCGAGCTTCAAGCCCATCAGGCCGAGGCCGATAAAAACACCGCGCAGGCCCAGGCCGAGGCCAGGCGCGCCGCCGCCGTCGCCGCGGAGCAGGAAAATCGCGCCAAGGAACGCAAAATGCGCGCCCTCGTGGTTGAGCATGAGGCGCAGGTGCCCCTGGCCATCGCGGATGCGCTCCGGCTTGGGCGGCTTGGCGTGCTTGACGTCGAACGTCTTGAAAACCTCAAGGCCGACACGCGGATGCGCGCAGGTTTGGTCGCCCCGGCCAAGGCTTCCGGCGACCCCGGCTTTGAGTAGTCCCCAAAGCCGCCATTTCGCCGTTTCTCCCGCCCGCCATGTTCGACAGTTTTCCGGCCTTCTCCCCCCTTGCCGCCTTTGAGTTCCTTCCGGGCAATGGGAAGTTCCTTTTGCGTGCCGCCACGGGCGTGTTTCTGCTTCTGCTCCTCGTCTATCTGTTTGTGATGTGGTGGAACGTCAGGGGCGGTTCCCGTCGCGCATGCGGGCCGAAGGCGGGCGTGGAAAGTTTCGCCCATCCGGAGACCGTCCCCGCCGGGCCGGCGCCCGCGGCCCCGGTGCTGGAGCCTGCCGGCACGCGTGAGTCCACGCCCCCGGCGACGCCCGGCGAGTTTCTTCTGCATCCGGAAACCCGCCGTGCTGCCGTGGCGGCCGCCATCATCCTTGCCGCGCCGCCCTCGCTTTCCCGCCGCCGCTGGCGTTGACGTTTTTGCGCCGTTCCTTTTGGGGCGGATGTTTGTCCGGCGCTTTTCCGCGCTTTGCCCTCAGCGCGGTTGACATGCGTGGCGTGGCGTGGCTATTGCTGGGCGCCAACCTATGAGTTTGCGATTGCAGCAGCGTGTGCTTGTCCTCAACCGGGCTTGGCAACCTGTCAACATCGTCGGCGTTCGCCGGGCAGTCTCGATGCTTTTTCAGGGAATTGCGAACGCGGTTTTTGAGATGCCCGGGCAGGGGGATTCCGGCGACCCTTCCGGAAGCTACGCGGTGCTCGATATTGAAGGCTGGTTCGCGTTTTCCAAGGAGCATCCGGATTTTGATTCTTCCCGCATGTTGCGTTCCGTGCGTCTTGCCTTGCGGTTGCCCCATGTCGTCCTGCTCACCCAGTTTGAGCGCCTGCCGCGCCGCGACGTCCGTTTCTGCCGCCGCAATGTCTATCTGCGGGATGGATTTCGCTGCCAATATTGCGGAGGGGTGTTTGACGAGCGAGAGTTGACCCTCGACCATGTCATCCCGCGTGACAGGGGCGGGCGCACTGCCTGGGAAAACATTGTGACCGCCTGCGCGCGCTGCAACGCCCGGAAGTCGGATCGCCTCCCCGCCCAAGCCGGGATGGTGTTGCGGCAGCCTCCGGCCCGTCCCAAATGGCACGCATTTCTCTCGGTGCTTGCCACCCGGGAGGAGGCCCGCCCCTGGCTTCCCTTTATCGGCAACTCCCGTTCCTCCTGGCTGAACTTGGCGCATCTCACGGCGCAACCTTGACGCTCCCGGCTTCCAGCTGCCTGTTTCCATTTGTTCGTCCGGCCGTCCTTTCCTTCCGCCCGCGTCCTCCTCGTGTTGATGCGGCGTGGCGCGATTTCCGCGTTCCCAAGGATCGCAAATTTCGTTGACTGTCCCGCATGAATGAGAACGAGGCTGGGGGCGCCCAAAGCCCCGGAAAATCCCTGCGTTTCACCCGCGAGGCGATGAATGCGGATTTTACGATTTTCGTGGATTCCCAGGACACGGATCCGGAGGTGGCGGAGGGGGCGGCGCAGGCGGCGTTTGCCCTTCTGGAAAATCTTGAGCAAACCTTGAGCCTTTTTGTGCATTTCAGCGATGTCTCCAAGGTCAACGCCTTGAAGTCCGGCGAAAGTTACCAGCTTTCGTCCGAGGGCCTTGACTGCCTTGTCACGGCGGCCCAAGTCGCCGCCGACACCGAGCGCGCCTTTGATCCCTCCGCCGGCGCGCTCATCTCATTTTGGAAAAACCGGGGAGCTGTTCACAGCAACCGTTGCGAGGAGGAGCCGGAATGGCAGGCCGCCTGGGAAGCCCATCGCCATGGCGAATTCGCCCTCGATCCGGATTCCCGCATGATCCAATGCGTGGTGGCGGGTAGCAAACTCGATCTTGGCGGGATCGGGAAAGGGCATGCCTTGGACAGGATGGCCGCGTTGATCGAGGGCGATTGGGGACTCTCGCGCCTTTTTCTCAGCGCTGGCGGCAGCACCGTACTCGCGCTTGACCCGCCTTTGGGCAGGGAAGGTTGGAAACTCGGCTTTGGAGGCGAAACGCGCCTGCCGCGCCTTTTGCTCACCCGCCAGGCTCTCAGCTCTTCCGGCAACCTTTTTCAGCCCGCCCATCTGGTCAACCCCCGGGACGGACATCTGGTCACCAGATCGGATCTCGTGCGCGCTGTCGCCGAAAACGCCGCCAAGGCGGATGCCCTTTCCACAGCCTTTTTCATCATGGATCGCGAGGAGATTGAAAAATACTGCTCCGCCTCTCCCTACCATGCCGCCCTGCTCGCCGCCTGCGGCGAGGATGGCGTTCCCGAACGTTTTGACATCCCCCGCAACTGCAATCCTTTGCATTGGGACGCGCAGGATTGACCACGGCCTCGTGCCGGGGTGGATATCGCATGGAGAAGTTCGCACCCGGAGGCCGTCCACCGGCTTTCGTGCCGGGACAGATGATGAAAAGAAAAAAAACAACCGGAGGACATCCGGTTGTTTTTGCGCCGAGACCCTCCCCAACGGAGGGGGATCGGCAAAAATGGGCGAACGCCCGCAGGGACTAACCCCACAAACGCTTCTTATGGCGGGATGCTTTCGAGCGTTTCCGGCGTTTGTGCTTGTTCATCTTCAAGCGGCGTTTCTTTTTGAGATTTCCCATGTGTGTTGCTTGGTGTGGTAAAAAATGTGGAAAGGGGCGGCAGGTTTGCGTTTTGCGCAATGGTGTAAAGGCTTTTCTGTGCGCGCCGCGCGCCATTCAGAGCGCCGAACGCCAAGCCTGCGCCTTGGCCAGAAAGGCGCCAAGGCTCTTGGGATCGTTGGCCTGGATGGCACGAGACACCTCCCCAAGCTCTTCCTGAAGCTCGGCAAGGGCACGCAAAATCTCGCCGCGGTTCTGGCTGACAATGCCACTCCAGAGCAGGGGAGATCCGGCGGCGACGCGCGTGGTGTCGCGCAACCCCATGCCCGCGAGGCTGCCCCACTGCGCGGGGTGGCGGAGCATGACATTGGCAAGGGCGGCGGCGACAAGGTGCGGAAGGTGGCTGTTGTTGGCGACGATGGCGTCATGCGTCTCGGGCGGGACCTCGACAACGCGCATGCCAAGGTCGAGCCAGAAACCTGTGAGGGTGCGCACGGCAAGCCCATTGGAGCTGTTCGACGCCGGGGTGACAAAACACATGCGGTCTTGAAAGAGGGTGTCGCTGGAATGCCCCGGGCCGGCCTTTTCCGAGCCGGCCATCGGGTGCGAGCCAATGTAAACGGCGCGCGGGGGGATGACGTCCTGGAGCGCCTGGTGGATGGCGAGCTTGGCGCTGCCGACGTCGGTGACAAGGGCGCCCGTCTTGAGGCTGGGCGCGGCGGCGGCGAGGACTGGCGCGATCGTGTCAACAGGGGTGCAGGCGATGACAAGGTCGGCATCCTCGGCGGCGGCCGCGGGGTCGGTTGCCACGCCGTCACACCAGGGCTGGCTGAGGCAAAATTTCCGGGAGGCCTCGCTTGGGGACCACGCGACAAGGTTTTTGGCAAGTTTGCGGGCGTGGGCGGTCCGTAAAATGGAGGCTCCGATCAGGCCGGCGCCGAGGATGGCAATTTTTTGAAACATGTTTGGTGACGGAACGGGATTTTCGGAACGGGGACTGTCTGGTTGAAAAAAACTCGGAAAACCGCCTTTGACGTCCGCAAAGGCATGTCCCCCTGCGGGCATCCGCGAAAGGTGCGGTCACGCGCGCGGGCAGGCGAGGGTCAGTTTTTCGACATACTTTGCAAGAAGGTCAAATTCGAGGTTCACGGGGTCACCCGCCTTGCGCTCCTCCAAGTTCGTGGCGGCGATGGTGTGCGGGATGATGTAGGCATGAAAAACACCCTGGGAATCATCCACGGCGGCGAGCGTCAACGAAATGCCATCCACCGCGATGCTGCCTTTGTAGGCGGCATATTTGAGGAATTCCGGCGGCGGGCGGACCGTGAGGCGGTGGTTGGCGCCATCGGGGCCGAAGTAGATGACGCTCCCCGCGCAGTCCACGTGGCCGGAGACGAAATGCCCGCCCATGCGGGTTGTTGGCATGAGCGCGCGCTCGAGATTCACGGAGGCGCCTGGGCGCAGCAGGGAAAACGAGGTTTTGCGCAAGGTCTCGTCGAGCACGTCAAAGGCGAGCGCGCCCGATGGCGCCGCGACAACCGTGAGGCAGCAACCATTGACGGCCACACTGTCGCCCAGATGGATCCCCTCCGCGACCAACGCGGCGGTGACCTCGAGGCGCCAGACGCCATCAGGGGCTTGCGCGAGGGTGGCGACGCGTCCGCGTTCTTCGATGATTCCTGTGAACATGGTTGAGTGTGCGATGGATGTGGTTTGTGAGGAGGAAAACGGAAGCGGTCCGGGAAAAACGGCCGGGAGGGCGGGAGGTGGTCTTTTCCTGAAAAAAACACCCGCAACGTCCCCGGGGAACGGCGGGTGTCTTCAAAGTGCCTGCCGGGGCGGTGAACGATTTTTCGCCCCGGCGCCGCCTCAGCCGAGCAAGGCGTCATCCACCTCGTGATTGGCGTGAACGGCGCGCACGTCGTCAAGGTCGTCCAGGGTGTCCACAAGGCGCATCACGCTTTTGGCGACGGCCGGATCGGTGATCCGGATGGTGGCGTTGGGCAGGTAGGCGATTTCGGATTCATCGGGCTTCACGCCCTTGTCCTCCAAGGCCTTGGCCACGGCGTCGAACGCACTGGGGGCGCAAAGGATCTCGAAATGGTCGCCGTGGCTGATGACGTCGTCGGCGCCGGCATCAAGGGCGATTTCCATGAGGGCGTCCTCGGAATTTCCCTCCGCATTGATTAGAAACTGGCCCTTGCGCTGGAAATTGAAATCCAGCGCCCCCGTGGTCGCCAAACTGCCGCCAGCCTTGGTGAACGCGGCGCGGATCTCGCCCACGGCGCGGTTTTTGTTGTCGGTGGTCACCTCGACGATGATGTTCACGCCCGCCGGGCCATAGCCGTCATAGCGGATTTCCTCATAGGAAACCCCCGGCAACTCTCCCGTGCCTTTTTTCACGGCCCGGTCAATGTTGTCGGTGGGCATGTTGGCGGCGCGCGCCTTGAGCAGCAGGGTGCGCAGCTTGGCGTTCGAGTTGGGGTCGCCGCCTCCGGCGCGCGCGGCAAGCGCCAAGTCCTTGGCGAGGACGCTGAAAATTTTGCCGCGTTTGGCGTCAATGGCGGCCTTGTGTCGCTTGGTGGTGGCCCATTTGCTATGTCCAGACATGGGATGGCATGGAAAGAATCCGGCCCAGTGTTGAAAAGCAAAAACACGGCGGAAAAGGCATGCGTTTCGAGGGTTGGGCAGGGAGGAACAATGCCGTGGCGCGTCTGTTTCCACACGTCCATGTCTTCTCAATCCTCGCGCGCCCTGCGCTTTGTGAAAACCGCCGCGGTTCTGGCGCTTTTCGCCAACACCCCTCTTTGCGCCCGGCTTGTGCCGGACTCGCCGGCCACGGTCTCCGGCGTGAGTCTTGGGGCCGGAAATCACGCCTCCGATGGCGCGCTGGAAGGCGTCCTTGGGGCCAGGAATCTCGCCCCGCTTGCCTCGCCTGATGGCAGGTTGACGCTCTCGGTGGCGCTCGGAAACCGCATCACCTATTCCGTCTCCGACAGGGATGGCGTGTTGCTGGAAAACAACTCCATCGGCCTGAAAATCATGGATTTCCCCAAGGAATGGCGTCCTGTCAAAGTCAGGGAGACGCGCGACACGCTGGACCGGGTCGTGCGCCCCGTGGTCCCATTCCGCGCCGCCGAAGTGCGTGATCATTGCAATCGTCTTGTCGTCGAATTCAGGGACGGAATCTCCGTTGAATTTCGTGTCTATGATGATGGTTTCGCCTATCGTTTCATCACCAGCATCCAAGGAAAGATAGACGTCCTGGGGGAGGATTTTCGCGTTAATTTTCCGGATGGGAGCGACTACTTTGCGCACTATCAGGATCCCACGAAGCGCGGGCTTGCCACCTGTTACGAGGAGGATTACTCGCACAAGGAGATCTCCAAGCTCGACTCCTGGGCGCTCCTGCCGCTGCTCATCGACTCCAGGCGCGGCCCCAAGATTCTCATCTCCGAGACTGGTCTTCTCGATTATCCAAACACCTTCCTCAAGAGGAACCAAAACGGTCTCGAGGGATTTTGCCCGCCGGTGCCCGCCCAGACGCGCGCGGAAAAGGGCCGCTATATTCGCGCCGTCGGCGACGCCGGCCACATTGCCCGCACCAACGGAACGCGGGAGTTTCCGTGGCGTTATTTCATCATAACCCGGAAGGACTCCGATCTTCTCGCCGCCACCATGCCCGCCCGTCTTGCCCCATCCTGCGCGCTTTCCGACACGAGCTGGATAAGGCCCGGTCTCTCCGCGTGGGATTGGCTGAACCGTTCCCGCCCCTTTGGCCCGGAAGTCAAGGACTACAAACGCGAGGTGAGCACCCGCAACGCCAAGCTCTACATTGACTACGCCGCAAAACACAAGATCCCCTACTATATAATAGATGAAGGCTGGTCGGTGGACACAGGCTTGCCCATGAAAACGCGCCCGGCGGTGGATTTGCCGGAAATTGTCCGTTATGGACGCGAAAAGGGTGTCGGTATCGTGCTCTGGATCACTTATCTCGGCATCCAACGCAGTTTCGACGGCAACCCCTGCAATCTCTTCGAGTATTTTTCAAAGATGGGGGTTGCCGGTTTCAAAATTGATTTCATGGACCGCAGTGACCAGGACATCGTGAATTTCTACGAACGCGCGGCCGCCGAAGCCGCCAAGTACAAGATGATCATTGAGTTGCATGGTTCCTACAAGCCCTCGGGCCTTGAGTACAAGTACCCGAACGTGCTGTCCTATGAAGGCGTCAGGGGCCTTGAAGGCGGGCTTGGCGTGAAACCCGACAACAGCCTCTACCTGCCGTTCATGCGCAACGTCACAGGCCCCATGTCTTTCACCCCCGGCTCCGTTGTGAACCGCCAGCCCGGCAAGAAACAACGTGCCGACCTCAAAGGCCTCCGGGAGGCGTACGGGACCCGCGCGTGCCATCTCGCCTACTACGTTCTTTTTGAAAGTGGACTCCAGATGATTTCCGAAAGCCCCGTGCTTCTCGAGAAAAACCCTGATTGCGCCAATTTCATCCATACCGCCCCCGTCACTTGGCATGAAACCGTGCCCCTTGCCGCGGAAGTTGGGAAATACGCCCTTTCCGCACGCCGCAATGGAGAAAAATGGTGGATTGGCGGTCTTGCCAACAGCGAGAAAAAAAGCCGTGAATTCTCGGTGAAACTTGACTTTCTCCCGGCGGGGAAAACCTATCTTCTAACCGCCATTGAGGACGGCCCCGATGCCGCGGAGGACGCCAACAGCCACAAGGTCACCACCCGAAAAGTCACTCGCGCCGATTCCCTTAAAATCGCCATGGCCTGCAACGGCGGTTACGCCGCCCGCTTGGATCCCGTGGAATAGGGCAGCGCAATACGTTGCGCGCCAACGCACAATGGCTCGCGACCGCGTGATTCCGATTGTCCGGCGGGCGATCGGAATCGCTGGTGGTTTCTTAGTGGGCTGTTCCCGCAGCCCCCGCCGTCTCCCGCAGGCGAAGGCGACAATTGACTCGAAAAATGCTTCCCTGCCAGACAGCATGCCGCCATGAGCTTGAGAATTGAAAGCAGCACACTGGGACCATTCGGCACGAACACCTATTTGGTCACGGATGAAGCCACGAAGCATTGCATCATTGTGGACGCGCCGCCGGAATCCGCAGAACTTCTTCTGCCGCAAATACGTGAAAACGCCCTTGTCGTCGAGGCGCTCCTGCTCACACACGGGCATTGGGACCATATTGCCGACGCCGGCGCCTTTGCCAGCGGCAACATTCCGGTGTTCGCCCATCAAGACGATGCCGCCTGCTACTCCACGCCGGAGAAGTTCGCGCCATTTTACATGAGTGTTTTGCCATATCTCTCCCAAAACGATTTCCAGCCAGTGAAAATCGCGCGCTGGATCAAGGATGGGGAGAAAATCGCCCTCCTGGGCCGCGAATTTGAGGCGCGCCATGTCCCAGGCCACGCCCCCGGAAGCCTCCTCTTCTACTGCGCCACCGAGAAACTCGCCTTCAGCGGGGATGCCATTTTTCAAAACAGCATTGGACGCACCGACCTCCCCGGCGGCAGCTGGGACACCCTTGTCCATTCCATACGCACAAAAATTTACACACTCCCGGATGACACGATTCTCCTTCCCGGACATGGTGGCACAACCCGCGTCGCCGAGGAGAAAGACCATAATCCCTACGTCCGCCCGGAATAAACGCCGTCCGTGACGCTATTTTCCCCGCCTTTCCTTCATCCACCAGGATGCGCCTTTGGGGCGGGCGCGCGCGAAACCAGGGTGCCGCGGGTGACGCCAAGACGATTTTCGAGGCGCAATTCGCGCCAAAGCGCGGAACCGGAGACCTCCCCGCGCAAAAGAGCCGAATAGCGGGCAAGGACGCGCGCGACAACCTCCGGCGGCTCGTCCACAAACTCGACCCGAAAGAAACGGATGCCAAGAGCCTGCAACGCGGAGGCAAACTCGGCTCCCGTTTGGGCGCGCCCATTGTACAGCGTGTTGCGGCAGGACGCGTCGGCGCGGACAAGATGCCCAACGCCATAACGATCACGCAGGTTGACGACGTGTTTTTCGCAAGGGCGCCCGCAATCGTGAAAATCACGCCCTTGCGACAGAAAGGCGCAAAAGATGCAGTGCTCCATGTGAAAAAGCGGCATGTGCTGGTGGAGCGTGACCTCAAACCAGGCGGGCGGACTGGCACGCAAAAGGGCGTCAACCTGCGTGGCATTGAGGTCATAGGAGAGGGTCAACCGCTCCAATCCAAAATGTTCGACGAGCCAGCGTGCGGAAAACGGGTTGGCAACATTGAGCGAAAAATCCCCCCTTCGACGCAATGGCGCGGGGTGCCAAAGTTGCGCGTGGTTGCGCACAAGCCAGCCATCGGCGCCACAGTTGGCGATGGCCGCAAGCAAGGACTCCTCGCCCTCCTTGAAAATGCGCGGCGGGGCCACCCAGATTTCACGCGTCCCCTGCGGCACAAGGGCGCCGGCGGCACGCACTTGGGCGACTGCGCGGGGGTAATCCGCCGGGTTCTCAAATTCACAGTAAATCGTGCGCGCCCCGAAGGACAGCGCGGCGGGCAATTGGGAAAGCAACCGCACAAACGGGATGATTTCCGGGCCGCACGGGGCGGCGGGGGTGCCCTGCGCCGGCATGTCCTGATCCCGCAGGACCGCGTTCGCGGAGGCAAGCCGCGCCACCGGGGGTGGCTGGACCCGCCACTCCGGCGGGGTGGCCCAAAGAGCCTCGAGCTGGCTGACAAGCGAACGCCGCAGGTGATTCAACTCGGAGACCGGCAGGGCGAGGTCCTCGGGCAAGGACGCCATGTCAATCGAGGCGAGTTCAAACGGGGTGCCGCCAAGCCGTCCAAATTGCTTGCTCAAAACATCAAACGTAAGCGCCGGGCACCCAGGCTCCGCGGTGGACAGGGGAAGATTTGACGCGGCGCGGACCTCATGCCCCCGCCCGTCCGCGAGGACTGCCTCAAGGGGCGCGCCCGTTGCCCCGGTGAGGCGGATGGACACCGGGCGGCGGTGACGCGGAGGCGAGTTGGGGGCAAACGTGGCTCGCAAACTGCGTGAGAGGGCGGGATCCGAGGTTTTCCAAAGCCGCTGTCCCGGGCAAACCCGGCCCCAATCGATCGACTCCCGCGAAAAGCGCAGCCAGACCGCACCCGAGGCGTCGGGGGCGGAGACTTCGTGCACAAAGCCGCCCTCCTCGCGTTCCTCTGGCTGGCCGGCGTCAAAAACCACGCCATCCCCGGCTTTCAGCGGGGGAGCCGGGGGCGGGTAAATCCCTGGAATATCCCCGGAATGCGGCCTGTCCTCCGCCATGGGGGACGAGGATTCCGTCCGTTTTCCCAATGCCGGACGCAGCCGGACGGCGCAGCCTCGAACGGCCACAATCTCCCCGAGAAACAAACCGCGTTTTTTGCCAAAACGCGCATGCACCAAGGCGCGATTATCCACACCGCGAAGCCAGCCTGTCCCGAGTCCGCGCGAGAAACTCATCTCGAGGGCGTAATTGTGACGGGAACGGGCCGCCGCCGCGGCCTCCTCGGGCGAGACAAGGCGTTCGCCAGCCGCCGCGGTTCCGCCGCCCGCCGTTCCGCCTCTGGCGCCGTCCGCGGAGACATGGGCCGGGACCCCGTGGCCACGGCTTCCGGTGTTTTCGGCACTTTCCGCGCCTTGGCGGCCTCGTGCCTCCTCCTCTTGAAGCGCGTCCCAGACTCGGTCAAGGGCGTCGCGATAGGCCGCCGTGGTCGCCGCGACATATTCCGGCGTCTTCAAACGCCCTTCGATCTTGAAGGAGGAAACCCCTGCGCGGACAAGCGCGGGCAAAAGCTCCATGCCCGCCAGATCGCCGGGGCTGAGCAGGTATTTGCGCCCGCCCAATGGCAATGTTTTACCGTCACAAACCAGCTCATAGGGCAGGCGGCAGGCCTGCGCGCACTCGCCGCGGTTGGCGGAGCGCCCTCCCAGCGCCTCGCTCGTCAGGCATTGCCCGGAATAGGCCACGCACAGCGCGCCATGGATGAAAACCTCCAGCGCCACGGGCGGCGCGCCGGGGCGGGTTGCCGCGGCGTGAATCTTGCGGATCTCGGGCACGGAGCATTCGCGGGCGAGCACCACAAGGCTCGCGCCAAGGGTGCGCGCGAACTCGACGCCGGCGGCGCTCGTGACCGTCATCTGCGTCGAGGCATGAATCGGCAGGCCGGGAGCGATCTCGCGGACAAGGCGGCACACCCCGATGTCCTGCACAATCAGGGCGTCAACCCCGGCACGGGCAAGCTCGTGAATGCCGCGGGCGGCCGCCTCAAGCTCGTTGGCAAAGACAAGCGTGTTGAATGTCGCGAAGGCTTTCACCCCGCGCCGGTGCAAGACGTCAAGCAGGGCGGAAAGGGAGTCGCCCGAAAAACCGCCGGCGCGGGCGCGGGCATTGAAGGCCCCGGTGCCGAAATACAGGGCGTCGGCCCCGTTCTCAACGGCGGCGCGGGCGCATGCGATGTCCCCGGCTGGGGCGAGCAAAAGCGGTTTCTCGGCGGCAAGTGGCATCAATGGCGGAAACGGCGGCGTGTCAGGGTGCGATCTCCAGCACAAGGCTGGTCTCCACCGAGGCGTTCAACGGAAGGCCGTTGACCGACACGGCGGCGCGGGAGTGGCGCCCCGCCTCGCCAAACACGGAAAGCAGCAGGTTCGAGGCGCCATTGATGACCTTGGGCGCATCGGCAAAGCCGTCCACCCCGTTGACATAGCCTGTGAGCGAGACAACGCGCGCCACCTTGTCCAGCGAGCCAAGTTCGGCCCTGGCGTTGGCAAGGGCATTTGCGATGCAAAGCCTGGCGGCCTCCTGGGCGCGCGCGATGTCGTCCGCGCCAGGGGTCACTTTCCCGCAAAAGGCCGGTTCCCCGTCCCGCACCGGGAGGGTTCCCGAGAGAAACAGCAGCCCCCCCGCGCGCACTGCCGGCGCATAGGCCCCGGCGGCGGCAGGGGGTGGCAGCAAAAGACCCAGTTCCGCGAGTTTTTCCTCAGCTTCGTTCGGCATGGCGGCAGGGAAACGCCCGATGCCGGACGGGGGAAGGATAATGTGGGAAATCTCGTGACTTCCCCGCCGTCCCGGCGCCAGTTTTTTCTTCCCTCGCAAGGGGCTGGGGCGTTCTCTCTCCTGCCGTGTTCCGTGCGTCGCATGGATCCTCACCCAATAACGTAGACACGCCATCACCTTCGGCAATTCATTCCCAAGACTCCCATCATGAAATTCCTCCCATCCCGAAACATTCGCGCCAGCGCCGCCCTCCTGCTTGCGTGCGCGGCTCTTCCCGCCCCGGTGGACGCGCGCCACGAAAACATCCTTCCCGCCCACACCTATGCGGCCGTGCAGATACGCGACACCGCGTCCCTGAAAAACCGCCTGGAAAAGCATCCAATCCTTGCCGACCTCAAAAAACTCAACCTTGAGGCCTATTTTCAACCCTTGCTCAACGCGCTTGGGGCCGAGGCGATGGCGGATGCCGAGAGCCGCAGGTTCATTCGCTTCCTTGAGGAGTTTTCCAAGGCGGGTGGCATCAACGGCGAGATCGCCGTCGCCGTCTCCGGTCCTGAAAAATTTGCCGGGGAGAAGGAAGCCCCCGTGTTGATTTTCATTGCCGACATGAGCATGGATGAGGCGGGGGTTCGCGATCTCTTCACCAAGGTCCATGGCGACAAGAAGGGGGGGCTGGAGGCCGCACTCGATGCCGCACTCGAAAAGACCGTGTTTCATGGCGTGAATCTTTACAGCCTTGCCATACCCCCGAAAAAAACGGACGGAAAACCGGATGAGAAGGGCGGATCCCTCAACTTCGCCGTCGTTGGCAAGACTTTTGCCCTTTCCAGCACCCCGGATGCGCTGCGGGACACCGTGGATGCCCTGCTCAACAATGGGCGCAGGAACAGCCTGGCCTCCACAAAAGCGTGGAAGCGCGGCGCCGAGGCTTTTGCCAAGTCCGAGGTCTTCTCTATCGTCAACACTCCGTTCGCCGCCAGCCGGATTCGCGACTTTGTCGTCGCGGAGTCCGCCAAAGAGGGCGCCAACAACCTCTTCGCGGTCGATCATGTGAAGGCCTACGACACCCTCGCCTTGGATTCGCTGGAGGGCCTGTGGTGCTCGGTGGAGTGCGCCCCCGACAAAATACTCCTCAAGTACTCCGTCGCGCACTCCGGGAAACGGGGGGTTCTCACCCTGCTCCCCTTCAAGCCGCTGGGCACATTCGTCCCCGATTTCATCCCCGCCAAGAAGCATCTGAGCTGGAGCACGCAACGCTTTGATTTTGCCGAGGCGTGGAAAAATTTCGATGTCCTGCTCGGCCAGGCTCTTCCGACGCTCAAGCCGATGTTTGACGCCCAGATCAACCAAATCAAGGTCAAGGAGGGGTTGGACGTTCGCCGGGCCATCCTTGAGAATTTTGGCGACCGCCTTGCCATCGTCACCGACCCCCGTGGCGCCGCCTCGAAGGCACTGGCCCGTGGCGACGTTTCCAAGAAAAAGGATGGCAGCTCGCCGGGGGACGATCTGAACGAGTTTCTGATGGGATCCTTCGTCTGTGTCGTGGACGTTCTCGACACCGGAAGTCTCAACTCGTTCATAGACACCGCCGTCGGCAAACTTGGCAAGGGCGGCGAGGACAGTTTCTTCACCACACGCGAATTCAAAGGGGTGAAGATTCGCACGGTGCGTGAAACCTTGGAAGGCGACAGCCCGAGTCCGGTTTCCTACGCCTTGGAAAACGGAAAACTCTTCATCGGCTTCAATGCCGAGGAGCTTCTTAATGAGGTCCTGGCGGAATCCAAGGCGCCCACGCGCGCCCTGGCCCGGGATCCTGTCATCGCGCAGGCTTTGGAGTTTGTTCCGAAGAATGCCGCGGCTTTCTCGGCCGAAGGCGCCCACGAGATCATCAATTTCCTGTCCGGCGTCTGGCAGGTTGCCACACTCAAGCACTTTGCCAAATCCCCGGCGGGGCAGGGCGAAAAGCCTGCCATTCGCCCCTTGTCGACCAGCCTGGAGACCTTCCCCTGGTTCATTTCCGGCTGGATGGAGTCCCGTCCGAATGAAATTTACGGTCAGAGCGTTTTTTTCCGCATTAAAGATAAATAAAAACATCCAGGAACCCCTCGTGCGGCCCCAATGAAGAAGCGGGGCCGCGCGTTTGCTTTCACCCGCGTTCAGAAAACACTCCGGCCAAAATCTGGCAAAATACTCTCGCAGCAGGCATGAACATCAACGAACTGAAATGCAAAATTGCCGACACCGTCGAGGAAATCGAACAGGTCCACAGACTCAATTACCGGACTTTTGTCGAGGAAATCCCCCAGCATCCGCCTAATCCGGAACGGCGTCTGGTGGATAAATTCCATGCTGAGAACGCCTACCTCATCATCAAGGATGGCGGGCGTGTTGTCGGCATGTTCGCCATGCGTGACAAGCGCCCTTTCTCGCTGGATTCCAAGTTGCCGGAGCTGGACCGCCACCTGCCCAAGTGCATGCATCCCGTCGAGGCGCGCCTTCTCGCCGTCGAACCCGAATACCGCAGCGGCCCCGTCCTCCGGATGCTCATGGACAACGCCTTTGAGCAGGCCCCCCTGCATGGCTGGGATCTTGTCGTCATCTCCGCCACCACGCGCCAGCTTCGCCTCTACCGCCACCTCGGTTTTGAGCCGTTCGGCCCTCTCGTTGGGCATGGTGAGGCCCTCTTCCAGCCCATGTTCGTGCGCCCCAAGCGCGTTGGCACCGTTCTCTCCACACTCAGCACGCTGGACAAGGCCGCGGCCTCCGGGACGGAGCTCCACAAAAAAGTCATCTCTTTTCTCCCCGGCCCGGTCACCGTCACCCCGCGCGTGCTTGCCGCGATGAGCGTCCAGCCCTTTTCGCACCGCAGCGCGCTTTTTCAGGACATACTCGACGAGGCCCGGCGCGGCATCCAGAGCCTCACGAATGCCGCCCATTGCCAGATCATTCCCGGGAGCGGCACTCTTGCCAATGACATCGTCTCCCTGCAGCTCGCACGGCACCACACCCCCGGCCTTGTGCTTGCCAACGGCGAGTTCGGCTGCCGGTTGTCCGCCCAGGCCCGCCGTGCCGGGGCCAATTTTACGACGCTGGAAATTCCTTGGGGGCAGGAATTTCAGAAGGAATCCATCCACTCCGCGCTGGACGCCCTTCCGGAGGGTGGCTGGGTTTGGTTCGTCCACCACGAGACCTCCACGGGGATCGTCAATCCGCTGTCGGAAATCATCCAGCACGCCTCCGAAAAGCGCCTCACCGTGGCGGTGGATGCCATCAGCGCGGTTGGCAACATCCCTGTCGACGTCTCTGGCGCCGATTTTGCCACGGCCGTCTCGGGGAAGGGCCTCTGCGGTTACCCCGGCCTTGGCATTGTGATGCACAAGGAAGCCACCATCGAGCAACGCCTGGACATCCCGTCCTACATGGACCTCGGCTATTGGATAAAACAAAATGGCGTTGGTTTCACACATTCCTCCAACCTCATCGCCGCCCTTGCGACCACCCTTGGTGAGAAAAATTACGAGGAGCGCTTTCATGTCATCGCCGCGCGCGATCGCTGGTTGCGCGAGGCGCTTTCCCGCAGCCGTTTCAGTGTCCTCACCTCCGGCCCCGGCGCCTGCCCCGCCGTCCTCACCCTCATCCCGCGCACAGGCGCCAATGCATGGGAAACCGGCCTCGCCCTTGAGGAGGCGGGTTTCATCCTGAGCTACCGGAGCAACTATCTTCGCGAGCGGAACTGGCTCCAGATCAGCCTCATGGCCGCGCCCTCCGAGGAAACCCTCGCCACGCTCGTCGAGGCGCTTGGTTGAGCCTTCCCGGGGAAATCTCCACGCCACCGCCGCGCCCCACCCCTTCTCCAATGGACACCACCACAAAAACAGTCCAAGGCGTGACATGTCTTGCCGGAAAGGTGTTGCTCTCCCACCCCGCGATGCGCGGCGGGATCTTCAGGCGCACGGCCGTCTTCATCCTCTCCCAAGGGTCGAATGGCGCGATGGGCATCATTCTCAACCGCCCCACAGGCCGCCTCGTCAGCGAGGCCGCGCCCGCGTTCGCATACACCCCGCTCGCAACCATCCCCCTCTACGTCGGCGGTCCCGTCCAGCCTGAGTCCCTCATGTTCGCGGCGTGGTATGGCGGCGGGGACGGCGGATACCAGATCAAGTGCGGCCTTAGCCGGGAAGAGGCCGCGGATCTCCTCTCCTCGATGCCGGACGCGCGCCTGCGTTGCTTTCATGGGCATGCGGGATGGGCGCCCGGCCAGCTCGAAAAGGAATGCCACGCCAGCAACTGGGCGCCGGCGCCGCTTGATTTCTCCATCCTCAACAGCAAGGAGGGGGTCCAGCTGTGGCAAAAATTCCTGAAGGAATACCACCCTTTTCTCCATCTGCTCGCGCAGGGTCCGGACGATCCCTCCAAAAACTAACCCCCGCGTGCCGCCGCCCGGTTTTTGCGCAATAATTTGCCAAAAAATGGGAATTTTTCGCGATTTTGCCAATATTTGGCACTATTCCTGCTTAAAAAAGGCCAGAAATGCCAGAAAATACCAAAATACTTGTCATCGACGACGACCGGGATCTGCGCTATTCCCTTCGCCGCGTACTCGTCGCCCAAGGCTATGAGGTCGCCGAGGCTGACAGTGGTGAGGCCGCGCTGCAAACCGTCACGGATTACCGCCCCCACATCATGCTTCTGGATAACCGCATGGAAGGCATGTCGGGCATCGAGACACTCCAGCATCTTCGCACAAAACACCCCGACGGCCTTGCCATCCTGATGACGGGCTACGGAACCACGCAGACCACCATCGAAGCCATGAAATATGGCGCGTTTGACTACGTGATGAAGCCCTTTGATCCGGCCAAGATCATCGCCCTGGTCAGTCGTGCGGCCGTCTCCTTGGAGGAGCAGGAAAAGACGCGCGCCGCCGTCGAGGCGGACCGCGCCACCGAGACCCCGGACATACGAAAGCGCACCGAGAGCATCGAGCTTGAGTCCACCCAGGCAGGCATCATCGGCAATTCCGAGGCCATGCAAACCGTCATCAAAACCATCGGACAGGTTGCCGCGAGCGATGTCACCGTGCTCATCACAGGCGAAAGCGGGACAGGCAAGGAACTCGTGGCACGATGCCTCCACCAGCACAGCCTTCGCTCTCGTGAAAAATTTCATGCCGTGAATTGCGCGGCCATCCCGGAAAACCTCATCGAGAGCGAGTTGTTCGGGCACGAAAAAGGCGCGTTCACAGGTGCTTCCGCCCAAAAACCCGGCAAATTTGAACTCTGTGACAAAGGCACCATATTTTTGGACGAAATCGGGGACATGGCCCTCGCCACGCAAACCAAGATCCTGC
Source organism: Puniceicoccales bacterium (assembly GCA_031256995.1). Taxonomy (GTDB): domain Bacteria; phylum Verrucomicrobiota; class Verrucomicrobiia; order Opitutales; family UBA953; genus CALNBE01. The sequence continues at coordinate 1,589 of JAIRPL010000011.1, read as the reverse complement.
GCGCGCTTCAGGAGGGCGAAATCCAGCGCGTTGGCGGCACCGAAAACATCAAGGTCAACGTCCGCCTTGTCGCCGCCACCAACAAGGATCTCGAGAAAATGGTCGCCGAAAAAACCTTTCGCGAGGACTTGTACTACCGCCTGAACGTCGTCCGCCTGCGCCTGCCCCCGCTTCGCCAGCGGAAGGAGGACATCCCCTTGCTCGTTGAATTCATGTTCCACAGGCTTGCGGCGCGAAAACTGAAACACCGCGTCGTCCGCCTTTCGCCCGAGGCGCTCGAGCGTCTCCGCCAGTACAACTGGCCGGGCAACGTCCGCGAACTTGAGAATGTCATTCAACGCGCGATCATCGTCGCACGCGGCGAGACCGTCATGACGGGCGACCTCCCCCCGGAAATTGCCGACCTCCCGCCTCCAACCAGCCCTCCCGCCCCCCCGGTCTTGTCCGCCCAGACGCCCTGCGCCGACGCCCCCCTTGCACCCCCTCGCGCGGATTTTCTGGAGCGCCACGCCGCCCCGCCCGTTCAGGCCGGCAACCCCGCGCCTTCCGCAGCCTGCCCCGTGCATCCGGCCTCGTCCCCCCATGCCAGCTGGCGAACCGTCCTCAAATTCCCAAACCTTCCCGAGACCGACCCCGTCGAGGACGCCCTGTTCGACCAACTCTATGCGCACCTGCGCCAGCGCAACGCCACCAACCTTGCCGCCCGCATTGAAGACCAGCTCATCCTTCGCGCCCTCACCGAAACCAAGGGCAATCAGCTCAAGGCCGCCTCACTCATTGGACTCAACCGCAATACCCTTAAAAAGCGCATCGACGAACTCTCCAGCCCCCCGTCCCCGTAAAAGCCTCGTGGAAGGGAACGCCTGGAGAGCGGGACGGACTTTCCCATTCCTTTCCTGCGAAAGGGGGCATTGCGACACCGGGGGCGATTGAGAATATCCCCGCCGGCGAAGAGAAAAAAGCGAGAGTGCGGCGTTTCATCCAAACCTGCCACCGTGGCGGGAGCTTTATAACCCGTTTTTTCATCGTGGCGCCCATGCCTGTTTTTCAGCAATCCCCCCCCGCTTGCATAAGATTTGAGTGAGGTTGGCGGACGTTTTCAGACATGGGACGCGCAAGGTGCTGGAGGTGACGGCGTGAAACTTCCCTCCATTGCCCACTACTGAAAACGGCCTTGGAATGCGGCGATTTTCTACCGTCTTGGAAAGGGCGGGGCGGCGGGGGAATGTCTCACAAAATCCCGGCCGCCTCCAACGCCCTTGTCATCCCCTCTGACTCTTTGGAAAACGCGGCCACCGCAGCCGCGTTAGAAATGCAACGCCACCATCGCCCCTACTTTTCCAAGCCGCGTGGAGATTCCGAAGGATCCCGTTCCGTCAATGCAATCCACAGCGGCGTGGAAGCGCCGCACTCCAAGGCACTTCGCCCAGTGGCTCATCCGCCCCTTTTTTGGTGTTTTTTGGTGTCTGGTGTTTTTTGTCACTTTTTGGGGTGTTTTTTCCGGCGGCGCAGGTGGGCGAGGAGGAGGGTGACGAGGCCTCCGGTGAGGGCGTAGGTGCTTGGCTCGGGGAGGATGGGGATGGCGCGGG
>JAIRPL010000001.1 GCA_031256995.1 Puniceicoccales bacterium | reverse complement strand
ACCGCGCCGTTGACCGCGCCTACCGCGCCGCCCCCTTCGCCAGCGACCGCGAGCGCGTCGAGCATCTCTTTGTTTGCTACGAGCAACTCACCGCGCCCCTGGCCCCCGCCGCGAAAAAGACACCCCGCCGCCCGCACGCCGCCGGAAAAGGAATGTAAGACATAATACTATTTTGTGCTACCATGGTCGTCCAAAGGCAGGGGCTGCCGTTCTCCGAGGTCTTTCGTGCGTCCCATTGGGGGAAGGCGTTTCACGGCTGGATGCGGACTGATCGGTTTTTTCTTTCGCCGTTGTTGCGGAGGTTCCGGAGAGGGGAATGTGCTGGAATGAAAAATGCGGCGAAAAGCCCGCCGTTTCCCAAGAGAAAAGGTGGTGCGCAGTCAAAAAGCGCGATGCATGACATGGCGCACGGCGCGGCTTTGGTTTCCAGCCCGCCGCCGTGGCGCGGCATCCAGTCCAGGCATCGTTCTGCGTTGCCGTCCGTGCCACGGAGTGCCGCGCCGGGGGAGGGGCGTCCGCTGCCGTCAGGCCTCGTAGAGCCAGTGCTTGCGGGACCATTGCTGGAATGCGAGGGCCTCGCGGCGCCAGCGGTTCACCCATGCGGCGATGTTTATCGCGGCGCCTTTGCGGCACAATTCGTCAAAGAATGCCTGGTCGCCGATGTGCTTGATGGCGGTCTCGCGCTCGCCTTTGGGGAGTGCCGCGAAGGGATTTTTCGCGGCCCATTGGCAGGAGATTTGCATCATTTGGAACGAGGTTTCCGTGGGGCGCAGGGCGTGCCAGTTGGTGATGGTCAGATAGACGCCCTCGGTGCCGTCGCGCAGCCGCCAGGGGCTTACGCCCAAGCCGGGGATGTTCCTGGCGCGCAGGGTGCGTTCCAGCTCGAGTGCCTTCTTTTTGGGGTAATGGATGAAACGGAAAAAATAGGCGTGCTTGCCGGCCTGCTTGGAGCCGTGGGAAAAATCGCCCGCCTGGCAGCCGAGGCCCGTCAGCGGGTAGCCCTCGGCGGCCTCCACGTTGGGGATTCCCGGGGAGGTTGGCCGCCAGAGCAGCCCGGTGTCATGCCAGCGCATGGCCCGGCGCCATCCGCGCATTTTGACGACCTCGAGCCTTCCGTTGCGCGCGGCGGCGGGGGAGAGTTTCAACCAGCCGGGTGTGCGCACGGCCGCCAGCGCCAGCTCGCCGATGGTGAGGCCGTGGACATAGGGGACGCGGAAGGCCCCGACGTAGCTCAGCCATTTTTCGTCCAGCCCGGGGCCGTCCACCTTCAGGCCGCCGAGCGGGTTTGGGCGGTCGAGCACGACGACGCGCACGCCGGCCTCGAAGCATGCCTCGATGGCGTACTTCATGCATGTCACGTAGGTGTAGGTGCGCGCGCCGATGTCCTGCAGGTCGATGACAAGGGTGTCCAGTCCACGGAGCATCTCGGGTGTGGGGCGGCGTGTCTTTCCGTAGAGCGAATGCACGGACAGGCCTGTGCGGCGGTCCAGGGTGTCCTGCACCGGGGCATTGGCGGGGAGGTCGCCGTGGATGCCGTGCTCCGGCCCGAAAAGTTTGACGAGCCTCACGCCGGGCGCGCGCCGCAGGATGTCCACGGTCTTGCGGCCGCGTGAATTTTGGCCTGCCGCGTGGGTGAGCAGGCCCACGCTCCGGCCCTGTGTCTGGGCGAAGCGGTTCAGTTCCAGCACGTCTATCCCCAGGGCGACGCGCGGTTTTGGGTGCCCTGGCGCCGCAGCCGCCACGGATGGTGTCTTGCCCAGCAGAACGCCCGTGAGGACAGGGGGCGCCCACCCGATGAACTGTCTTCTTAGCATTTTGGGCGCATTCCACGTCACATCGCCTTGCGTGCAACAGCAAAGGCGCTGCCGCCCTCCTTGGTGAATTCACTCCCCTTGCGTTGTTTTTTGAGGAATCATGGGCGTCCGCATGAAACTTCTTGTGCAATTCACACGCATTTTACTGCTTTATTTCGGGTGCGAGGCCTTGGTGCGGCTTCTGGTGCTGCCTGTGCCGGGCGCGTTGCTTGGCATGCTGGCGCTCACGGCTTTCCTGTGCCTTGGCATCATCCGGACGGAGCATGTCGAGGATGCCTGCAGGCTTTTTTTGCGCGACATGGCGTTGTTCTTCATTCCGCCTGCGGTGGGCATTCTCGCCAGTTTTCACCACCTGCGTGGCAATGTCCTGGCGTTTGTGTGCGTTGTGGCCGTCTCCACGGTGCTCGTGTTCGCGGTGACGGCGTTTGTGACCGGCGCGCTCATCCGCCGGGCTGAAAATGCCGTCGGGCGCGCCAGGCGGTGACGATGCCCCCCCGCCGCCTTTGCGCGCCACCGCCCGTCATGCCACGTTCCCAAGGTTTCCCCGCATGAGACAGACACTCTTTGAGACGCCCCTGTTTGGCGTTGTTGTCACGCTCGCCGCGTATGTCGGCGCCTCGGCTCTGCGCAGCGCGTTCCGCCCTTTGCGCGCGCTTCCCGCGCTGCCGTTTGCCACCGCGCTCGTCATCGCGCTCCTCCAGGGATTTTCCATCCCCTACGAAAGTTACCGGCTCGGGGGGGATGGTGTGCAATTTTTCCTCGGCCCTGTCACCGTGATGCTTGCGCTCCCGCTTTACCATCAACGCGCGCTTCTGGCCCGCCACCGGTGGCCCTTGCTCATTGGCGCCGCCTGCGGGGCGTTGACCGCCGTGGTGTCCGTTTTGCTGCTTTCCCGCCTGTGCGGGCTTGATCCGGTGCTGGCGCGCCCGCTTCTCGTGAAATCCGTTTCCATCCCCTTCGGGCTTGAGATTTCGCGCCATCTCGGCGGCGATCCCGGCCTGGCCGTGCTTGGCATCACATTGACCGGCATTCTTGGCGTAAGCATCGCGCCCTGGCTGTGCGGCCTGTTCCGGGTCAAGGATCCCGTGGCGCAGGGTGCCGCCATTGGCGCCTGCAGCCATGCCCTTGGCACCGCCCGCGCGCTCGAGATGGGCGAGATGCAGGGCGCCACGAGCGGTGTCGCCCTTTGCCTGACCGGCATTTTCACCGTTTTTATCGCCGCCGCCCTGCGGCTTCTGGGCTGGCTTTGAATGCTTTCCAATTCGAGGCGGGCAATTGGAAAGGATCCGATGTGCGGACGGGGCGCGCCGGGGGCCTCCCCGTGCGAATCGTTCCCCGCCCGGCCGGTCCGGCCGTTTCAAGGCTTTCCCTTGCGCGGGGGCGGGCGTATAAGCACCCGCTTTTCCAAGTTTTCAACCACAAGCAACGACACCGCACATGTCCAAACTTCCGTTTCCAATATTGACGGCCGATGAGGCCGCCGCCCTTGTCGCTGACGGCTCCACCGTGGGTTTTTCGGGATTCACCTCCACGGGGCAAACGAAGCTCATTCCGCAAGCCATCGCCGCCCGGGCCAAGGCCCTGCACGCCGAGGGCAAACGCTTCAAGATAAACGTCATCACTGGCGCCTCGACCAGTGGCGAGCTTGACGGAGCCTTGGCCGAGGCCGAGGCCATCAACTGGCGCACCCCCTATCAATCCAACGCCATCCAGCGCAAATCCATCAACGAAGGCAGGATGCGTTATTTCGACATGCACCTCTCGCAGGTGCAACCCTGGCTGCGCGCGGGTTTTCTTGGCAAGGTTGACTGGGCGGTGCTTGAGGCCGCCGAGGTGCGTGCCGACGGGTCCATCCTCCTGACGACCTCCATCGGGGCCACGAACACCCTGGCGCGCCTTGCCGACAAAGTCCTTATCGAGCTGAATGACGCCCATCCGGCCGCCATTTACGGCCTGCACGACATCTATGAACCCGCCGATCCGCCCCATCGCCAGCCCATCCCCATCGTCACCGTGCGTGATCGTGTCGGCAACCCGCTCCTTCAGCTTCGTCCGTCGCAAATCGCGGGCATCGTGACCAATCACGCGCTTGACAACGTGAAGGATTACGATGAGCCGGATCCGGCCACCATCGCCATTGGCGCCAATGTGGCCAATTTCCTTGTCGCCGAGCGCCGCGCCGGGCGCCTTCCGGACGGACTCCCCTTCCAGTCCGGCGTCGGCAATATCGCCAACGCCGTCACCGAGGCGATGGCGCAGAACAAGGAGATCCCCAATTTCAGCCTCTACTCCGAGGTCATCCAGGACGGCATCCTTTCCCTGATCGACCAAGGGCGTGTGGATTTTGCCAGCGGCACCGCCGTGTCTTTCACCCCGTCGGTGCTCTCCAAGGTTTATGCCAATTGGAATCAATACAAGGACAAGCTCATCCTTCGTCCGATGGAAATTTCCAACAGCCCGGAAATGGTCCGCCGCCTTGGCATCATCACGATCAACACCGCCTTGGAATTTGACATCAACGGAAACGTCAACTCCACCCACACCCTGGGGCGCCAGATCATGAATGGCATCGGTGGCAGTGGCGATTTCACCCGCAACGCCCATCTCTCGATATTCACCTGTCCTTCCGTCCGCAAGGATGGCGCTCTTAGCAGCATCGTCCCGGTGTGCAGCCACATCGACCATAGCGAGCACAGCGTGGATATTCTCGTCACCGAGCACGGCGTCGCCGACCTTCGCGGCAAGGATCCCACCGAGCGCGCCGAGGAAATCATCAGCAGGACGGTTGACCCCCAGTACCGCGACCTTCTCCGCGCCTACGTGCGCAGCTGTGGCACCGTCCATGCCCAGGTCAACACCGACAAATCCGCGATCTTTCATCAGGCTTTCGCGCGGTTCAAGGACATGCGCAAGGCCGCCGACCTGCTTTGAGGCGCGCAAAAGGTGAGTGAAATCACCTTGGCGCAAAAAAAGCGGAAAACCATGGGCGGGACGGGCGCTTTTGCCTGTCCCGCCCGTGCTTTTTCCATTCCTTGGCGCACCCCGGCCTTTTGCGGACTTCATTGTTTTCGGGTTGAGCGCGGTGTTGTCTTGCGCTTTTGTTGTTCTCGGGAGGGCAGGGCGTGTTTTCGCGCCCGTTTCACTCCGGCACGTTTTCCCATGTCCACAAATCTCAAAATCGCGCTCCGGTTCCTCCTTTTTAAGAGACGGGCAATGTTGATGACGCTCAGCGGCATTATTTTTGGTGTGGCGTTTTTCATCCTGACGCAGGCGCAAACCAGCGGCTTTGAGCAATTTTTCATCCAAACCATCCTCGGGACGGACGGTGCCATCCGCATTGCGGACCGCGAGCAGGAGACGGTGGCGTCGCGCACGGTGTCGGCGGAAGGAGGCGCGAAGGTGGATCCGCTTGTCCTGGAAATGCAACGCAAGTACATCGAGGGCATTGATTACCCCAGCACACTCAAGGCGACCCTGGCTGCTTTTTCGGAAATCACCGGCGTGGCCGAGGTTGTGCGCGGGTCGGTGAAGCTCGAGAGCAGCCGGAAAACGCAGGATGCGCAGGCTTTCGGGATCAATCTCGCGGAGTTTCGGCGTGTTTCCAACCTTGAGGGGCAGATTATTGCCGGAAGCCTCGGGACATTTGAGAAAAGCCCGCAGGGGATCATTGTCGGCTCTGAACTGGCGGTGAAAGCCTCGGTGAAATGTGGCGACGTGGTCACGTTGACCTCCGGTTCCACCTCGCAGCGTTTCACTGTGTCCGCCATTTTTGAGACCGGCGTGGGGGACATCGACAAGGTGCGCGTCATTGTGCACCTCGGCAGCGTGCGGTCGCTGCTGGGCCGCCCTTTTGGAGCCAGTTACCTGCAGGTCTCAACCAAGGACCCGGATTTCGCCCCGGAGCTTTCCGCGCGGCTTGCCCGCCTGCTCCGGCACTATGCCTCGCCGTGGCAAAAACGCGAAAAAGTCTGGCTGGAGGTGTTTCGCGCGCTGCGTTTTTCATCCGCCATCACCGTCTCGACGATCATCCTCGTTTCCGCGCTCGGCATGTTCAACACCCTTGCCATGCTCGTTATTGAGAAGACGCGTGAAATTGCCATTTTGCGCTCCTACGGCTTTTCCAAGCGTGACGTGACGTCGATTTTCCTGTGGCTGGGTTTTGTGGTCATTGTGGCCGGCTCATCCTTGGGCTGCGCGACCGGGGCCTTGCTCACAATGGCGGCGGAGAACATTCCGTTGCGCATCCGGGGCATTTTTTCCACCGATCACTTCATCGTGAATTGGGATCCCAACCACTATCTCGCGGCCGTCTTGACGGCGGTGATCGTGGTGTCCGTGGCCGCCATTTTTCCGGCCCGGCGCGCGGCGCGCATTGAACCGGGGGAAATCATCCGCGGAGCCTCCTCCTGACGCCGGCTTCCCACGGCACGACCGCGCCAGCCGCTTTTCCGGGCGGGTTTTCCGGCGTGTTTCGCGTGGGTTTTGAAGCGCGCCTATATGGACAGGGGATCCTCCCCCGCCTGGTCCGCCTCCGGGGCGTGGGATCCTGCCTGGGGATGGGAGCGGCTGGAATGGCGCGAACGGCGCGAATAGGAGTGGTGCGCGTGGTGGGAATGATGGCGGTGGTGCCCGGTGGAATGGCCGGCCGCCTCCGCGCCATCGTCCCGGGCTTGGATGCGATCCTTTTTCTGGCGCTGGGAGTGGAGGTTTCCCCCGTTGGAATTGTCCCGGAATGTGCTGGAGAAAGAGGAGTACGGCAGGTGGCCATGGCCCCCGGATTTGCCACTTCGCGAGGAAAGGCTGAATTTCATGGCGAGCATGGTGACAAACGCGGCAAGGCAGAGCACAGGCATCGAGTAATTCAGCGATTCCATCCATGAATGCCCCATGTAGAGCAGCATGGCGGCGACAAGCACGAGCGTGGCCGGCGTCCAGCGCCGCCACTGGCGCAGGAGATGGCCGAGCACCCAGGCAAATGCCGCCACGACGATGGCCATGCCAAGCAGACCCCATTCGGCGAGCATTTCAAGCCAGTCGCAAGTGGCGTGGTGCGAACGTTTTGCCGGACTCGATTTCTTTGCCTGAAAAGCGGGCAGGCGTTTGTAGAACGGAGGCGAAATCCATTGATAGGAACCCGCTCCCCAGCCCGACCAGAGGTGCTCGTTGTCGCGATAGGTGATGATGTCCCACGTTGCCTGGCGGAAGGGCGCGCGATCGTCCACACGGCTGGTTTCCACGAGTTGAAATTTGCGTTCCAGTTTGTTTTGGGCGGAACGAAGGTCCATGCTGGCGAAAAAGACCGTGACAAGCAGCGCGAGCAGGGAGACGGCGACGCCCCCGCCAAGCACCGCGCGCCGGTTCACGCCCTTCAGCCAAAGAAGCCAGAGGATGGCGGCCGGGGTTGCGACAAAGAGCAATGCCGACGTGGTAAGCATCCCGCCAAAACTCAGCGTGCAGATGCTGGCCAGCGCGTAGGACAGGGCAAACGCGGCGCAGAGCAGGTGGGGGCCGCTTGGCGCCCTGACGTCCGCCGTGCGCCCCCAGTGGCGCAATCCCAGCGCGCAGGCGACGGCGAATGCCAGCGAGAGCCAGCCGCCGGCGTTGTTTTGGTAGGGGAATGTCGAAAAAAACGCCGCCTCCGCCAGCGTGTGATACCCCATGAAATCCTGGGCGCCCGTGATCCGCAGCCAGATCCCGTGGGTCGAAAACAGGAAGGCAAACAGCATCAGGCCCCAGCCGAGCGCGAAGAAAACACGCCGGCGGGCCACTCCGACCCACAATGCGCACAACAACAGCCAGGGCGCCCCGAACATGACCATCTGGCGAAAGGCATTCATGCCGCCCGGTGCCGTCTCCAGCTCAAATGGCGCGCTGACCCCTGATGGAAGCCATGGCACATGGGGGCGCATGGGGTGGACCCGGAAAGAGTACGCGCGTGTGACGACAAGGTAGTCGGGGTTCAGGCCCTGCACCAACATCAGTGCCAGCAGTGCCAGGCCCAGCCAAAAGAGCGGGAATCGTACGAGTTTTCTCCACGAGTCCTTCGCGCTCTGGGAGCGCCCTTCGTCAAACATCGGTAAAAACAAGGCGGCGAAGGCGAGTGCCGAAAACGTTAGAACGACGAATTGCCCCGTGACGTGCAGCGCGCCCAAAAGAACCACGGACGAGACAAGCGCCATCAACGCAAATCCCGCGACAAGCCACTCGCGGCGCCCCGGCTTTTCCTTGCCGGGATTTGTGCGCGCGGCGCCATCTTTTCCGTTTTCGATTTTTGACGGCCGCCGTTCCCCGGGCGTTTCCGCGCGCGGAGTCTGACGCCACGAGTCATCGCCTTGCCGACGTTTTGGCAATTCTTCGGAAGGCGCCGCACGCAACGCGCCCAGAAAACTCAAACTCGCAAGGGTGGCGAGCTTGCGCCTGAAGCCTGCGATGTCGTGATGATGGCGTGAAAAATGACGCCGCTGGACTTTCTCCGATTGCGAACCATTTTTCTTATTTTTTTCGAAATCGCGATATTCGATGTCAATTCCCGAGCTTTCCAATGTTTCAGTGGACATTCTTAACTATTTTCGCCGCGACTGGGTAACTTTTCCATAAATCCCGGCAAGAACAAAGATTTCTTTGGTTTGCCTGGGAGTCTCCGTGGTTTGTTTCGGAGTCGCAGATGATTCCTTGGAGAAAACGTTTGATTCCGTCTCCACGCCACTTTTCCAAGCGACGTCACCCGGCGTGTGGCGGCGCGTTTTGTTTTCTCGTTTGCCTCGTCAATTTTCGCGCGGAGGGCTTGTCCCCACGGAATCGCACCGGTTCATCCATTCTTTTTCGTGTTTAGCTGAAAAAAGCATGAGAGAAAAAAACGGAATGTTTGTGGAAAATTCCCCGGTTACCTGTTCCTGAAATCAGGACACTTGCGCAGCGAGGCGCGAACGTCGCGCAATCCGGTGCATGTGTTTTTCGCGTCGGGCACCGTGTCCTCCCTGTTTTTTGATTGAGGATCTCAATTGGCATTTTCCGCCAAATGTTTGCGGAGGCGCCCCAATGCCTGAAGGGGGAAATAATGGCGGTACATGTTGTAATTTATCATGAAGCCACGGGCCAATTCCCGGCCTTGGGCAAGGGAGGATGTGTCGCGATTGAGGCGGATGCGTTCGCCGACACCATAGCCGGGAAACCCGGTCCCGGTGTACTCGGATTGCTCCCATGTGCCGTCGGGGGTCTGGCGGGAAAGAAGCCACGCCGCGCCGCGCAGGAGGGCCTCGTCATGGGCGTGGGTGTCGAGGGCGAGAAGCGCGAGCATGGCCCAGGCGGTTTGCGAAGGGGTGCTGGGGCCGGTGCCGCGCAGTTTGTCATCCATGTAGGAACCGCAGCTTTCGCCCCAGCCACCGTCGGGGTTTTGGTGGGCAAGGAGCCAGGCGCCGGCTTTTTGGATGTGGGGGCTGGCCATGTCGTAGCCGACCGCGCGCAATCCGGGGAGCACCAGCGCGGTGCCGTAGATATAATTCACGCCCCAGCGGCCAAACCACGGCCCGTCGGGTTCTTGCTGCTCAATAAGATAGGAGACCGCGCGGTGGACGGTTGGGTCGCCGCTGGCGAGGGTATGCCCGAGGTGGCCAAGGGCCTCGAGTTTGTGGCCGGTGAGATCCGCGCTGGGCGGGTCCAGCACCTCGCCGAAGTCGCAGAATGGAATCTGGGTGAGCGCGGCCGTGTCGTTGTCCTTGTCGAAGGCTCCCCATCCGCCGTTGCGGGATTGCATGGCGCGCAACCAGATTTCCGCCCGGGTGAAAGCCTGCGTGATGCGATCGTGGTATTGCGCGGGGGCGAGGGGCCGGAGTTGGGCGAGAACGGTCAGCGCGACAGCGGTGTCGTCGAGGTCGGGATACCATGTGTTGGCGCGCTCGAAGGCCCAGCCCCCGCATTCAACGTTGGGAACAAGCTGCGCCCAGTCGCCTTTGCCCAGGATCTGCTTGTCGAGGATGTAGTCGAGGGCGCGGCGCAGCGGAGGAAAATTCTCATAGGTGGCGCCGGCGTCCAGGGCGGCTTGCGTGGCGAGCATGGTGTCCCAGACGGGGGATTCGCTGGCTTGGATGTGGGTGGCGCCGTTGCGTTCGTAGGTCCAGTGGGCATGCCAGGCGTTGACTCCCGCAAGAAGGGTGGGGTGGTCCCGGTGGTACCCCTCGGTGTGGAGGGCTATCAGGGCATAGATCCACGGCGGCTGTATGCCACCCCATGCGCCATCGGCGTCCTGATGTTTGATGATCCATTCGAGGACGAGGCGGATGCTGGTTTCGCGGAGTGGTTTCCAGGGGAGGCGTTGCCAGAGCGCGAGAAATTTTTCGCCGATGTTAAAAAAGGCGGGCCAGAAGCCTGTGAGAGGCTTGAGGGGAAATGTGAAGTCGAAGCGCTCGCGTCCCTCGGGGAAAAGCTCGTCAATGGAGCGGTCGCGCGGGAGGTGGAAGACGGGTTGGCGCGCGGACACCACGCTCATGGACATGAAGGTTGCCCGTGCCCAGGAGGCGAATTTGTAGATGTTGAAAGGGAGGAACTTGGGGACCAGGTAGATCTCGGGCGGGATGATGGGGAGCGTGTCCCATGGCCATTGGCCGACGAGCGCGAGCCAGAAACGGGTGAACAGGCGGATTTTGGCCAGTCCGCCGTGGGTGAGTATCCATTGGCGCGCCCGTTGCAGTGGCGGGGAATCGCTGGCATGCCCGGCGGAACGAAGGGCGGCGTAGCATTCCACCGTGGTGTTGATGTCGCCCTCAGGGGCCTCGTGGTAAACCTCCCAGGAGCCGTCCGGACGTTGTTTTTGGAGTATGGCACGCAGGATCCCCTGGTAATTTTTGTCGTCCGTGCGGCCAAGGATGTGCATGGCGAGCACCCATTGGGCCTCCATGCAACAATTGGATTCAAGCATGCCGTTCCATGAACCGTCGGTTTGCTGGTTGCGGGCGAGCCATTCGAGCGCACGCGCGATGGCGGAATCACAGGAAGCCGGGTTGAATTGGGCGGCATGGTCGGTCATGCGGGGAGTTTGCGGGTGGCGCATGAAATTTTCAAGTGCCGGATGGTGGAATGCCGCGCCACCGCCGTCCAGGCATCGGATGGTAAGAACGCGAATGCCGGCGTGTTCAACTCATTGAAATTACAATATGTTACACGTGCCGATTGGGCGGGTCGGAATCCGGGTATTCAGATTGTTCCTCCTCGTCAAAGGAGGGCAGGGGCATGGGGCGGGAATTCAGGAAATCCTGAAGAATGACGGCGGCGGCGCGCGAATCCTCCTCACCGCTGGCGCGATGTTGCTGGCGCTGGCGGGCGGTGCGACCGCGTTGGCGGGAGGAAAACGTGGAATCGGCCGCGACACTGGAAAGGCCTTCGTCCACGCGATGAACGGGCAGGTTGAAGAGTTCCTCGAGCCGGGCGATGAAGATGTCCACGACTTGGGTGCGCGGCCCCTCCGTGCCGTCCATGTTCAACGGGTACCCCACGACAAGGGCGGTGGCCCGGCGTTGTTTGATCTCCCGTCCGATGTGTTGGATGCGCGCCTCGGATTCGGGTTCGACTGCCGCCGGGAGTTTGAATGCGATCCCAATTTCATCGTCCCCATAGGCGAGGCCGATCCGACGGTCTCCGTGGTCAATGGCCAGGTATGTTGTCCCCATTTTTGTATCAAAGAAATAATTTCATGCCGTGCGACAGAAGTTCCTGAAGAAATGGCGCGGCCTCGTCTTTTTCCAAGTCGACGGAAAATGTGACGATCTTTTGGTTTTCTTCCTGCTTTAACGTGGAAAGGGCTTTTCTCATCGTCTTGGAAAATGGTGTTCTGGAGATGGAAAGATTGTGGAGGATGGCTGGGATCCCGGCTTTGACGTGATTGCCAAATTGCACGGCGCCGGATGGTTGGGAAAATTCCGCGCATGCCACAAGCCGCGTTTCCCCGTTCTTTTCTCCCGCCGAGAAGATGATTTTTTCAGGTTTCTCCTTGATGCCCCACCGCCGCCAACGACTTTCTTTTCCGGCGCTTTTCCCGGACAGGTCCATGTGGAAAAGCAAAAATGGCGCCTTTGTGCATCCGGCCGCCCTCATGGCTTCCGCTGGAAATTGAAAAGAAAGATTTTCCTCCGATGCGGACGCGATGCTTTCCGCAATGGCGGCGTCAAGCGGATTGGATGTTGGATCGCCCTTGTGGGCGCCCCAGCCAACGAGGCTTTTGGGGGATAGGAAAACAAAGGTCTTTTCGTCGAACCAAAACCCTGTTTCTTCCGGCCCGTTTCCATGCGTCATGGAACCCATGACGGAGAGTTTGGACGCGTTCCGGACCAAGGCGGATTGACGGACAGACTCGCTGTCAAATTTTCCCCGGAAAATGGTTATTTCCAGCGGTGGATTCGGAGGATTTTCCCCTATGGAGGCATGGCAAAATCCGGACAATTCTTTGAGGGAGAATCCAAATTTGTTTTTGAGGAAATCATTTGTGTCCCGGGGCCTGATTTTCCACTGGATCCCAAGAAAGGTTTCCAAATTTTTTCGCATCTCCTCGTGCTGTTTGAGGGAGATGACGTGTGTGGCCCCGGGCGGCACTCCCCGGGTTTCAAAACCGGGCGCGGGCTTGCATCCGGCGCATGTCAGGATGAAGGCGGCGAAAAGCAGGAAATGGCGGAGCTTCATGTTGGGGGACAGGGAGTTGCGGAATGCGATGGCCGTCCTTGGCGCGTGGATTCACAACTCATTGGGGGATTCCTTCCTGCCTGGGCGCGCGCTCGGGACTGGCGGAATCGGGCGCCAATGCCAGGGGGGATTCGCCCTCGGGGATGGCTTCCACCTTGGAGAGACGGTTGGTGATGATGCGGTGGCGGGCGGCGGCCTCGGCGACCGAGGTGCCGGCAGCCTCAAGTTTTTTTCCCACTTTTTCCAGCAGGTCGCCAAACGTTCCGAACTGCGTTTTGACGTGCCCGAGGAGTCGCCATACCTCGCCGGAGCGTTTTTGGATGGCGAGGGTGCGGAATCCCATTTGGAGGCTGTTGAGCAGGGCGCCGAGGATGGTTGGCCCGGCTATCAGGATGCGGAATTCGCGCTGCACCTCCTCGACGATCCCGGCGCGGAGGACTTCGGCATAAAGCCCTTCGGTGGGAAGAAACAGGATGGCAAAGTCGGTGGTGTATGGCGGGTGGATGTACTTGTCGCGAATGTCGCGGGCGGATTTTTTCACAAATGAGGCGAGGGCGGCGGTTGCCTGTTCCATGGCGTTGGTGTCGGCACGGCGGGCGGCATCGGAAAGGCGTTCGTAATCCTCCTTGGGAAACTTGGCGTCAATGGGGAGCCAGACCGGCCTTTCGCCTTCCTCCGGACCGGGGAGGCGAATCGCGAATTCGACAATGTTTTCCGCGCGCGGATTGGGTTTCACATTCGCGGCGTATTGTTCGGGGAGGAGCAGGCTTTCGAGCAGTGCGCCAAGCTGGATCTCGCCCCAGGTGCCCCGTGTTTTCACATTGGCGAGCACGCGTTTGAGGTCGCTGACATCGGTGGCGACAGATTGCATTTCGCCGAGGGATTTGTGGACGTTTTCGAGGCGCTCGCTGACTTGCTTGAAATTCTCCCCGAGGCGTTTTTCCAAGGTTCCCTGCAATTTTTCATCAACCGTCAGGCGCATTTCCTCCAATTTGGCGGCGTTTTGGGTGGCGAGATTCTCCAGGCGGGTGTCCAGCGTTTTGCGCATTTCGGCTGCCGCCGCATTTTGCTCGGCGCGGGCTGTGGCGGCGGATTCCAAGCTGGCGGCGCGCGCCCGGTCCAAGTGTTCGGCGAGTGTGCGTTGAATTTGTTCCAAGCGGGTGATGTTTTGCGTGGAAAGGGCGTCAAGGCGGGCATCAAGGCTTTTGCGGGTTTCGGTTGCCGCCGCGTCCTGCCCGGCGCGGGCCGCCGCGGCGCCATTGGCGAGTTCTACGCGGGATTTCTCAAGCGCGCTGCCGAGTGTGTCGCGGAGGGCGTCGGCTTGCTGCTGGCGGGTTTGGGCGTCAAGGGCGAGACGGTTTTCGAGTTCTGCGCGCAACCGGGCGTTCTCGGCATGCATTTCCCCGGCGATTGAGGACAGCGCCGTGTTGATGGCCTCCAATTTGCATTCAATCTTGAAAAAACCTGCGGATGCCGGGCGGCGCGACAGAAGCAGGAGAACCCCAATGGAGGCTGCCAGCGAGAAGAGGAGGCTTAGCGCGGTAAGGACATCATTCATGCGAGCGTCGGAATGTAGCGACCTTGTTTCGCGGGACAAGTTTCTTGCGCGCCTTGGAATGGGTGCGCGGAGACCGGAATCCATTGGAAACATTTGAGTCGTGGCGGTGTTTTTGGACCCTTCCGCATTTTACGCTTATTTTCATGACAATAAACCGCCTTTCCGGGGTGAAAACCACCTGTTTTTTCCCGTTGTTGACGCTGCTTTTCCTGGCCGCGTCGGCCGGCTTGCGCGGCGCTGAAAGCAGCGCTCAAAAAACCAAGGAGGCGGGGGCCGTTTCCGCGTCGGATTTTGATGGGGAACCGGGGGATCGGATCTCATCCGAATCCTCGTTTATCCTGATCGATTGGGAGACGGATTTTAACGATGCGAAAGCGCGGGCCTTCATTGAGGGGAAGGATATTTTCCTACTGTTCGCCTCCACTGACACCTCGGTTTGGGGGCAGCGGCTTGACGACGAGGTTTTGTCCAATCCGCTCTTTGGCTCGGAGCTTTCCGAATCATTTGTCTTCCTTCTTTTGGATTTTCCCGTGACCTACCGGTTTCCAGAACCGGAGTTTCAGAGGAACGAAAAGATTCGCAAGAGCTGGAATGTCAGCACTTTCCCGACGGTATTTCTGGCGGATGCGAAAGGGCGTCCGTATGCCGTGACCGGTTATCGCAACATAACCGCGGCCGAATACGCCGCGCATGTCCGCGAGCTTCACAAAATTCGCGAGGCGCGGGATCGCAAACTGGCCGCGTTTGCCGCCGCAAAGACCGGCCGGGAACGCGCCACCCTTCTCGCGGAGGCTTTGCGCACGATGGATGAAAGCCTTTTGTCGCCACATTATTCCGAGGAAATCCGTGAATTGCGTCAGCTTGATCCCGATGATCACACAGGATTGATGTCCGACATGGACTTTCCATTGAAAATCTCCCGTCTTCGCGGGCAGGTTTTTCAGCTTGTGCGCGGCAAAAAGAACTACGACGGCGCGCTTGCCGCCGTTGACCAATTTGTCAGGAAGAACAAGCCCGCCAACGAGCGTCTCCAAAAGGCTCTTTTTTTGAAACTTCCTGTTTATGCCAACAACGAGCGCCGTGACCACGCCGCCGTCGTGGCGCTTATGGACGCCATCATCGCGGTAAAGCCTGACACGGAATTCGCAAAAATGGCCGCTGAGGTGCGCCAGCGTGCCTTGCTTCTGCTCTCACGCCCTCCGGCCAAGGCGATCCCATCCTCAAGATCCGGCGCAAAGACGGGACCCGCGTCAAAGGCAAATTCCAAAAAGGAAAATCCGGCGAATCCGTAGGATGGATCGAGACAGCGCGGGCGGGACGATGCAGGCGGGCGGCTCGCGGATTGCCTTGCGGATTGCCTCGTGGATTGCCTCGTGGATTGCCTTGCGGATTGCCTTGTGGATTGCCTTGCGGAAAAACGTCGGGCGTGGATCAGAGTCGGAAGGAAGCCGCACCCGCCCGTTTATTACAATCCCAGCGCCTGGTTCGAAAGCGCCGGGCGCGGATTGGAATGTGGCGAGGGCGTTTGGCTTGGCGCCCAGGATGCATCGCCCGGTATTGCCAACGCAAAAGCGCCGGGCGGGAGTTCAACCCCAAGGATCGCGTTGTCTTTTGCGGCCGGCGTCCATCCCCCATGCGCAAAGGCAAGGCGCGCGGGGTGTGTCGGTGATCCCGCCGCGCGCGGGTGGAGGTGTTTTTGGACGAGGTTTGGCTGTGAAATCTCAGCTGCGGTAGTCGGCGTTTTCGCTGACGTATTCGTGGGTGAGGTCGGCTCCGAGCACTTCGGCGCGGCCGGGGCCGGAGCCGACCTCGAGCGTGATCTCGACGGAGCGTTCGTGAGGGGGGAACGGGGGCGGGGCGGCGAAGGAGCCGTCGATGCCGGGCTTGCTCGCGTAGAGTTCCGCCGCTTTCAGGTGGGCAGTCAGCGCGGCCTCTTTTTTCCGGTCGAGCTGGAATTGTCCATGGGCGAAGATCTCGATTCCGCCCATCGCGGCGCGCAGGTGCGAGGCATCAAGATTTTGTCCGCCTGCGCCGATATGTTTTCCGACCGCCTGCACGAGCCGCCCGACATTCGGGTCGTTCCCCGCGATGGCGCATTTGAAGAGCGGCGCGTTTGCCACCGCCTTGCCGAGGGCGCGGGCGGCGGCGTCATCCGGCGCCCCGAGGGTCTGTATGCGGATGACATGGTGGACGCCCTCGCCGTTGCGGACCACGTCCTCGGCAAGATCACGGCAAAGGCGTGTGAGCGTGACTTCAAAAGCGTCCAGGGCGGAGGCGGGATCGGGACCGGTGAGCGCGATTTTTCCCGAGGAAAGCGCGATCACGCTGTCGGAGGTGCTGGTGTCCCCGTCGATGCTGATGGCGTTGAACGAAGCGTTCACGGCGCGGGAAAGCATGGCGCGCAGGGACTCGCGCGGCACGATGGCATCGGTGAGTATGTAGGCGAGCATGGTGGCCATGTTCGGCTCGATCATGCCCGCGCCTTTTGCGAATGCCACGATGCTGGCTCCGTCAGGCAGCTCCGCGCGGCGGATTTTAGGGTAAAGGTCGGTGGTCATGATGCCCGCCGCCGCCGGAAGCGCGGATCCTGCGTCCAATGCTTGGATGGCCGCCGGAAGAGCGGCGGACATTTCCGCCTCGGGCAGGCGCCAGCCAATCACGCCGGTGGACGACGGCAGCACTTCGTTGGGGGCCAGGCCAAGGTGTGCCGCGACCGCCGCGCACACACGTTCTGCCGTCTCAATGCCACCGGGGGCGCACACATTGGAGATCTTGTTATTCACGAGTATCGCGCCAAGACGAGGCTCGGAAAGCCGCCGACGCCCGATGACAATGGGCGCGCCCGGGTAGGCGTTTTTTGTGAACACGGCGCCAAAATCCGCTGTCGGCGTGTCCATCGCGAGCAGGGTGAGCGTCATCGCCGACGGTTTTTCCGCCTCAAATGGCGTGAATTCGAAGCGGGTTGTCCCAACCCTGAACCCTCGGGGGAGCGTCGCTTGTGACGCCAGCCATGCGCGGTGCTCCGCTGTGTTCGTGAATGTCAAATTCGTGGAGGCCATTTCCGCGACTCTCGCACCCTTCACGCTTGCGGGAAATAGAAAAAAGGAATTTTTCGCCCATGGATTGGCGGATTTTATAAATGGGGCGGGAGGTGATTTTTGCATAAAAACGGTTGACTCAACGGTGAATTCAGGCACCCTGCGCCCCATTGTTCAGGAGTTTTCGCGAGGAAACTTCAAGAAACGCACAAGCCTTTGACACCATGCAACCGACCTATCGTCCTTCCAAAATTTGCCGCGCCCGCAAGTGCGGTTTTCGCGCCCGCCTGAAGACCAGGGGCGGTCGAAAGATTCTCGCGAATCGCCGGCGCATCGGCCGCAAAAAGCTCGCCGACTGACCCTCCTTACCGGGATGAAGTTCACTGCGGCGCAACGTCTTCGCCTTCAGGCGGATTTTGTTCGCGCCCGCGAAGAGGGCCTGCGCATGGATTGCGGGCCTTTCTTTTTAAATGCCTTTCCCGCGCCAGCCGGTGTGGCCGCCGGTGGGGTGGCGAATGTGGATGCGGGGATTGATCCGAAAGTTTCGGCGCGGTCCCCTGATTCCACCGAAGGTTTGGCGCCGACGCCCGCGTTGACGCGTTTTGGGGTTGTGAGCGCCAAAAAGCTTCTTGGTTGCGCGGTTCGCCGGAATCGTGCGCGAAGGGTGTTCCGTGAGATTTTTCGTCTTCATCCTGACGTTTGGCCGGAAGGTTGGGATGTCGTGGCCGTGCCGAAACGGTCCATGTTTGGCAAAAGTTTCGCGTCACTCGAAAGCCGTTATCTTGAGTGCGCCGCGCGCTTGAAGGAGCGGGCGGTTCGCGTCGCGGCGGCGCAGGGGATTCCCGCTACGGCGCGGCAACCGTCGTCCGCGTCAAAGCCCGGCGATGCCGATGCTGGCGCGCCTGCCTGAGTTTGCCGGTTTTCGGATGATTTTGCGGTTCATGCCGCTGAAAAACGTGCTGCCATGAATCCGCCTTCATCTGAATCTTCCGTGCCAAAGCCGTCGCCTTCGGCCGGTTGCGCGTGTTGTCCGTCGGCGTCCGTTCCTGTTTCACGGTCGCCTGCCCAGCGGGTCGCCCTGGCGTTTCTGTGGTTTTACAAGAAGTGCGTTTCGTATCCATTGCACCTCGTCAGCGGCCCGTTTTCCGGGTGCCGTTTCACGCCGACATGTTCCGAGTATGCGCGGCAGGCCATTTTGCGTCATGGCGTCCTGCGGGGCGGATGGCTTGCCCTGAAACGCTTGCTTCGCTGCAATCCGTTTTTTCCGGGCGGAGTCGATGAGGTGCCGTGAGGCTTTCCGCCCGCTCTTTTCGTCTTGTTTTCCACCATGTGTGCCAGCGAGGAAAAGCGTCCGGTTTTGCATGTTGTCACAGGGCCAACGGCCAGTGGCAAGACCGCGTTGGCGCTGGAGCTTGCATGCGCTCTTGGCGCGGAAATTGTCTCCTGCGACTCCAGTGCCGTCTATCGTGGCATGGACATCGGCACCGCCAAGCCCTCCGCCGCCCAGCGTGCGCTGGTCCCGCATCACTGCCTCGACATCGCGGAGCCGGACGCCCCCTTTTCCGTGTGTGATTATATTGCCGCCGCCCGTGCCGCCATTGCCGGCATTCTTGCGCGAGGGCGCGCCGTTGTCATTGCCGGGGGAAGCGGCTTTTACCTCAAGGCGTTTTACCGGGCCGTGGTGGACGACATCCCGGTGCCGCCCGAGGTGGCCGGGCGCGTCCGCCAGCTTGCCATGCAGGGACCTGCGGCCTTGGAGGCCGCCTTGCTTCCGTTTGCGCCGGACCGCCCCGCTTTCCTGGATTGGGAAAACCCGCGCCGCCTTGCCAAGGCGCTGGAACGCTGTCTCGCCAGCGGTTTGCCGCTCGTGAAGATCCGCGAGCGTTTCCTTGGCGCGCCTGGGGCTTTTGACGATTTTGCGAAACGGACGCTTTTGCTTGCCCCGACCCCGGAGACGCATCCCGCCCGCATTGAGGCTCGCGTCCACGCCATGCTCGACGCTGGCTTGGTTGACGAAGTCCGCAATTTGTCCGCCGCCGGAAAGCTTCCCGAGGGCATGCCGGCCGCCGCCGCCACGGGCTATCGCGAGACGCTCCAATGGTTGCGTGACGGGCAGCCTGGCGGCACTCCGGCGCTTGCCGCCGCCATCTCCCTTTCCACCCGGCAGCTTGCCGCCAAACAGCGGAAATGGTTTCGCACCCAAATCCCTGTGGATGAAATCCGCCCTGTTCCGTGATCCTTTCCCGGGACACGGCGCATGCTTGCGTGGATTGACTCCTTGCCGTGCGGACGCATGTTCGCGGGGCATCCATGCCAGAAGAAACGGTTTCCAACATCGGGGGCGGAAAGCAGGGAGCGCCACGACGCCTTCTCTATTTCCATCAACATTTTACGACTCTGGCGGGAACGTCCGGGACGCGCTCTTACGAGTTTGCGAAGGCGCTTGTCGCGAAAGGATGGCAGGTGACGATGGTTTGTGGCGTGGCCGACGCCTCAAAACTTGGCTTGAAACCGGAGGAAGGCGCGGAGGCGGCCTGCCGGCCCTGCCCGGTTTCCGGGGTTGTCCGTGGTGTCGTGGATGGCATTCACGTCATCGCCCTGCTGGTCCCGTATTCCAATCGTGACGGCATTGCGCGGCGTTTGCTGATGTTTGTTCGCTTTGCCTTGGGAAGCGCAAGGACGGCCCTCCTTGAACCCTGCGACCTTGTCTTTGCGACCTCGACTCCGCTCACGGCGGCGGTGCCCGGGATTCTTTTCAAGTGGTTGCGCCGCAAGCCATTTGTGTTTGAGGTTCGCGACTTGTGGCCAGAGCTTCCAAGGGCGGTCGGCTTGAAAAATCCGTTTCTTCTCGCCGCGATGTCCGTCCTGGAGTGGCTGGGCTATCATGCCGCTGACGCGCTGGTCGGCCTCTCGCCCGGAATTGTGGAAGGCATCAAGAGACGCGCCCCGAAGGGGACGCCCGTCAGGATGCTCCCCAATGGTTGTGATCTGGACATCTTTAAGCCGCGGGAGGCGGCGCGGGACGGGGATGAGGTGAAGGATGGCGCGCTGGCGGGGATTCCAGGGATCGAGCCGGGGGACTTTGTCGCCGGGTTCACTGGCGCCCACGGGATTGCGAATGGCCTTGATGCGGTCCTGGACGCGGCGGCCCTCGCGTTGCGCCGCGGCGAAAAACGCCTGAAGTTTCTCTTTGTCGGGGATGGAAATCGCAAGGATTCCCTTGTGGAGCGCGCACGCCGTGAGAACTTGGAAAATTGCGTCTTTTTGCCGCCGATGCCCAAGCTCAAGCTCGCACGTCTCACGAGTGCCTTGGACTGCGGCCTGATGGTGCTGAAAAATGTCCCCGCATTTTACCGGGGAACCTCGCCGAACAAATTTTTTGATTACATTGCCGCCGGGATTCCGGTGCTGAACAACTATCCCGGCTGGCTTGCGGAGATGATTGAGGAAAACCGGTGCGGGGTTGTGGTGCCGCCGGATTCACCCGGGGCCTTTGTCGAGGGGCTGTTGAAACTTGCCGCCTCGCCCGACCGCAATGCCGCCATGCGCCGCGCCGCCCGTTCGCTCGCCGAGCGTGAGTTTTCCCGCGATTCCCTTGCGGCGGGGTTCACGGAGTTTTTGGCGGGGGTGTGATTTTGGGCGCCGGCGCCCCAGGCTCCGGCCGCGGGCTTCCGGGTTTTCCGATGCCGTGCCCGCGCATGATGCGTGGAATGCCTTGGTTCAGGGCGTCAACAACGGAGGCGAGGCGGCGTTTGCGCTCAAGATCCCCGGCTTTTTCGGGGAAAAGCTCCAGTTGCGCGGAGGGTGTTTCGATGCCCGAGAATCTCACCATGACGAGCCGCAGCGGGGATCGGGTGCGCCGCCAAGCCTGGCGCAAAAGTGTTTCGGCCAGCCCGTAAAATGCGTCCTCGAGGTCCGCCGCCTCCGGCAGGCTGTGCCCGGCCACATCGTCGTGCATGCCGGGATAGCGGACTTTCACGGTGAGCGTGCGCGCGCGTTTTCCGTCGGCGCGAATCTGGGGAAGCAGTTCGTCTATCATCCGCTTGGTGATGCGCAGGATTTCGGAAAAATCGCGGATGTCCCTCGGGAATGTCTCCTGCTGCGAGTAGGATTTCGCCTCCCTGTGCTCCAGCGAGAGTTGGGATTCGTCCACGCCGCGCGCCATGTCCCGGAATTCGCGCCAGGCGTTTCCGAGGATGTGCGCCAGAAGCGATTCCGGCTGGCGCGGGATGTCTCCCACGCGGACGATCCCGTTGGATTTCAGCAGCGATTCTGTCCTGGGTCCCACGCCGGGAAGCACGCCGACGGGCAGTGGGGCCAGGAACTCCTCCTCCGTTCCCGGCGGCACGATGGTGAACCCATGCGGCTTGTTGCGTTTGCTGCTGATGGCGCTGAGGAGCTTGTTTGCGGCAAGGCCGAATGAGACGGAAAGCCCTATTTTGTCGGCAATACGCTGCTGCAGGCCGCGCATGGCGGCCTCGATGGCGGCTGTGTCCGCAAAGCCGCATGGGCCGAGATCCATGAACCCCTCATCAATGGAGCGGCGTTCGACCAGGGGGGTCACCTCGGCGCATAGATCGAAAAGCTTGCGGGAAAATTCGATGTATCGCGGCATGCCGCCACAATGGGTTTCCCCGCCGCCGACGAGCACCAGGTCGGGGCAGATGCGCAGGGCCTGCGCCGTGGGCATTGGTGTGTGGACCCCGCAGGCGCGCGCCTCGTAGCTTGCGGAGGCGATAATGCCGCGTGTTCCGCCGCCAACGGCCACTTTTTTCCCGCGCAGCGCCGGGTTTAACGCGCATTCCACGCCGACGAAAAACGCGTCGGCATCGAGGTGGACGAATGTCGGGGAGGCGCGGGGCATTGGATGGTGGTGGCGGGGGAAAAAATGCCGGCGTCCCCCAACGGTGACAAGCCGCGCGGCAAGGCCGTGGAGATTGTGGCGCCGGCGGTCAGGTTTTCAGGGAATCGCGGGTTTCGCGATAGAGCCGTTTGACTTTTCCCTGAATTTTCAAGAGGTCCCGCTTTTCCATGCGGTCGATGAAGAGCACGCCCTGGCAGTGGTCGAATTCATGCTGGATGCATCGCGCGAGGAGATTGTCGCAAACGATCTCGTGCGCCCCGCCACGCAGGTCCTGGTAGTTGAGGCGGACTTTCTCCCTTCTGGCGACCGAGCCGCGCAGATTGGGGAAGGAGAGGCATCCCTCGGTGTAGAGCCATTCGTCATCGGGCAGGATCTCGACTTCGGGGTTGGCGACGGAGAGCGGAAAGAGGATCTCCGGCGGCACCGGCTTCCCGTCAAGCGTGGCGGAAAAATCGTTCTTTTCAGTGGAGGACGGCAGGATTTCCACGACAAAGAATTGCAGCGGGATGCCCACTTGCTGCGCGGCCAGGCCGATGCCCTGGTTTGCGCGCATGGTCTCCAGCATGTCGGCGGAGAGCTTTGCCAGGGAATCGTCGAAGCGGGAGACGATCTCGCCTTTCAGGCGGAGCACGGGGTTTCCGTATTTTACGATTTTTAGCAACATGGAGTCTTTGGCTGTTGGTGGGGAGGCCGGCGTGCGCGGCGCTCTATTTTTCGGTGGATGCGGGGTTGTCTGCGGCGAGTGTGAGGGCGAAGCGGATGAGGAGCACGGCCTTTCCATCGCGAAGCACTTTCCCATTTAGGAAATAAAAATCCTGCAAACGTTCCCGCAGGCTGGCTTGGATGGTGAGTGAGTCGCCGGGGCGCACGATGCTCTTGAACCTGGCGTCCTCGATCCGGCAGAGCACGGGTGTGCGGTTGCGCGGGGCGCCGCCATCCGCCTCCATTTTTCGCGAGAGCAACACGGCCCCGGCCTGGAAGACGGATTCGCAGAGCAGCACGCCGGGGGTGATGGGGTTGCCGGGATAGTGGCCGCCGTAGAACGCGGCATCCGGCTGAAAGCGCTGGCTGCAAGTGATGGAATCTCCGGAACACTCGTCGATGGAGTCCAAAAAGAGGAATGGCGGGCGGTGCGGGATCGTGCCAAGGATTTCGGTCTGGGACATTTGGATGATGCCGTGGTTTGATGCCGTGGGTTTGCGCCGGCGGCAAAGGCATAATAATCCGCTGGCGAAGGATCGGCGAAGGGAAGGGGCCGGGCCTGCCTCAGGCAACCGCGACCATGCCCCATGCGAGGGCGGCGGCGAGGAGCAGGAGGGCGGCGGCGGTGGCCGCGCGGCGGACTTTCCTCGTGTGGCGCGGGGCCGCCCAACGGCCGTAAACCCAGGCCGAGCCGGCGGCAAGGACCAGCGCGAGAAGGACTTGGAGGAATCCGGATCCGCCTCCTGCCTGCATGGAGAGGACCCATGTGAAATAGGCGGCCCCGGCGAACATCGGGAATGACAGCATTTGCCGGAAGGCCTCCATCCATGCGCCGGGCCTGGGCAGGACAAGGCGCAGGCCGGGTGCGACGGCGGCGAGTGGCAGGGGCGCGGCCAGGCCGAGGGCGACGCAGGTGAAGAGCAGAAAGGCCCGTGCGGGGGGCAGGTCAAACGCGGCGCCGAGCACCCCGCCCAGAAGCGGGGCGGAGCAGGGGGTGGCAATGATTGTGGCGAGCAAACCGGAGAAAAACGCGCCGCGCGCCCCGGAGGTTCCCCGCAGTTTTTCGCCCGCCCCGGCCGCGCCAAGGCCGATTTCAAAGACCCCCGCGAGATTCAGCGCGCAGAGCAGGAGCAAGGTTGTGATGGCAAAGACGACCGCGGGTTGCCCAAGTTGAAAACCCCAGCCCAGGGCCTCGCCTCCCTTGCGCAGCGCAAGCAGGGAACCCGAGAGCGCCCAGAATGACAGGACCACGCCCGCTGTGTAGGCAAGGCCGTGGCGCAGCGCCACGCGTGGCTCGCCGAGGGTGGCAAGGCTGAGAAGCTTCAGGCCCAGCACGGGAAAGACGCAGGGCATCAGGTTTAGCAGCAACCCGCCCAAAAAACCGGAGAGACACAGGAATGCCAGTGCCGCAAGCGGGGGTTGTTGTGTGTGTTCGCGCTTTGTGGCGGCGGCGGCCGGGGCGCGCAGTTCATCCAATGCGGCCGTGAGCTTTCCCGGAGTCAGGAGTTCGCCCAAGGGGACGGGAGGTTTTCCTTGTTGAAGAAAAACGCCGAATGGGATGGCGGCCCGCCCGTACCGCTGGAGTTCGGTTGCGATGCTGGCGTTGCGCAGCGTCCAGTCAGCCCGCAACAGGGCGACGTTTGCCTCGCGCAATGCCGAAACGACCGCAGGGCTGGAGTAAACGCGTTTGTTCACAAGACAGGTCACACACCACGCGGCGGTGAAATCCACATGGACGATCCGGCCGGCGTCCAGGAGTTCCTGCTGCCGCCGCGGCGTCCAAGGTTCCCATTGCAGCCCGCCGGCGGGGGCGTCCTTCCGGGTTTCCGGCAGTTTTGCGGGTTTCGCGTCGGGGATGATGGCTTGGGGGGGCTGGTTTCCTTGAAAAATCCCGGCATTTTCGGGCGAAAGCGCGGGTTTTGTGGCGATGGGGATCCGGATGGAGAAGTCGATTGTGTTTGGGGCGCAAGTTTTGTCGTTACATTCCAGCCAGGAGATTTTTCCGGCGAGTTCCACCTGGCCGCCCGTCCTGGCATCCGGATCGATTTTCAATGGGATGAAAATCACGGCGTCGCTGGCGAGGACGTTGGTCTTGATTCCGCCTGTCACAAATTCGCGCGAGGGGGGCCATGCCCACTCGCCCATGGTGGCATTGTCGTGGCGCGCCCATTCAATTGAGGGCGGAAATCCGGCCTCACCAGGATCTTTCCCATAGGCATGCCAGCCTTCCTCGGTGTTCAGGTGAAGCGCCAGTCGTGTTCCCATGCCGGGCGTGACAGCGGAGTGCTCCGCAAGCAAGGCCACCTTGGTGTGGGCGGCGCCAGCCCCGGGCGCGAAAAACGCCGTCAACAGGCAGAACAGGACGGCTGTCCAAAGAAGCGGCAAATCTCGGGGTGTTTTCTTGGGAAAAACGCGGCGGATCGGGGCATTGTGCGGCGGGAAACTCATTTTTGGGGAAAACGCAGGGTGATGATGACGATCTCGGAATTGCTGCCGATACGGGCGGGGAAGCCCCAAAGGCCCAGTCCGGAGGTGACGTGGATGTTCATGGCGCCCTCGCGTCCGCTGCCGTGGAAGACTTTGTAGAGGCGGGAGAGAAGCCAGGTGACGGGCCAGACCTGTCCGCCGTGGGTGTGCCCGCAGAGGTAGAGGTCGGCGCCATTTTGGGCGCCTTCCCTGAGATGGGAATTCTGGGGCTGGTGGTCGAGGACGAGGAGCGGTTTTTGGCTGTCGGCGCCCCGGAGGACGTCCTTCAATGGCTTTCGCAATTCTTTTCCTTCCGCCTTGTCCCGTCTTCCCGCGAGCAGAATCGCGCCGTTGTCGAGTGTCACCACCTCGTCCCGCAGGACACGCACTCCGTTTTGCGTGAAATACGCGGCGCACTCCGTGCCGCCATCGCTAAAGACGTCGTGGTTTCCCAGCACGGCAAAGACTCCCAGCGGGGCCTTGAGGCGGCGTAATTCCTCGCCCATGTCTTCCTTGGAGAGGATTTCCGGGCGATTGTCCACGAGGTCGCCTGCGAGGAGGATGAGGTCGGCGTTGAGCGCGTTGAGGGCGTCCACGTATTTTTTGAGTTCAGCGCGCCCGATGACTTCGCCGAGGTGAAGATCGCTTGCGAGCGCGATTTGGAGGTGCTCGCGGCCGGCGCAGGTCTTTTTTATGTCAAATTCCGCTGTCGAGAGGACCGGATGGTGAAAATTTCGGTTGCCGAGGAACAGGATGATTGCGACCGCGAGGGGGACGCCGCACCAGTAAAGGCGCCGCCGCAAGATTGTGCGGCCCGCCTGTCCGCCGGAGGTCGCGACGTCGGGCGGAACCTGGACTTCGTCCTTGTTTTCAAAGCGATCATCTGCCGCCGCCCCCGCCTTGAAATTCCGGCATGGGCGGGAAAAAAGGGTGACGAGGTGGCGCGATTTGAGGAAGCGGCGCCATTTTTGGTGCGATTTGGGATTTGAGGCGCTCTGAAGCTTGAGCGCCGGGGACTTCACGGGCGTCCCCGCATGCCGTTTTCGCCAGCCGCGCGCGGCAAACTCAATTCCCTCGTTCAGTATCAGCGCGATGAGCCAGTAGGGCAGGGTGATGACCCAAGCCGAGCCGATTGCCCGTAATGACTTTCCCGGATTTCCATCCCCCGCCGTAAATCCCACGAAAAAGGATATCGAAAGCAGGGACAGTGTGACGAACCACAGCCATCGTGCCGCCCGCCATCTTGGAAAAAAAGCCTCCCCTGTTCGCCAAGCCAGCCAGCCTCCCGCGACCACCGAGCTTGTGAATAAAAAAAGTGCGAGAAGGAGGAAGTTCATCGTCGTTGATGGTGGCGGGGCGGCAGGGGGTGACAAGTTTTTTGGCCGAAAAGGATTGTCCGTGTTGCGAAGAGACAGGGTGCGCCGGCGGCGGTTTGAATTTTTGAATAAAAATCGCTGGCAATTCGTGTTTTTCCACATGCCTTGCGACGATATGCATGCCTTTGGGCAACAAATTGCGGTGTTCATTGTCATTTGGCGGTGAAATGTCTCTAAAGATAGCACTCGCGACGCGGCGGCAGTTTATCCGGCTGGGAGGGGCGGCGACGGCGCTTGGCGCGTTTCCCGCATGGGTTCCCTCCCGTGTTTTTGGGGCGCGTTCACCCTCAAATCAGATTAATTTTGGCCTCGTGGGGTGCGGTCCTATGGGATGCTCCGATTTTGAAAACATTGTTCGCGCCGCCCCGGAGCTGGGAGTGCGCGCGCGCGCGGTGTGCGATGTGGATGCGGTTCGCGCACGGAAGGCCGCCAGCGAGGTTGACGCGTGTTACGGATCCCGCGAAAGTTGCCTTGTCTTTGGAGATTTTCGCCAGCTCACGCGCCATCCGGACGTGGATGCGGTCATTGTCGCGACGCCGGACCACTGGCATGCCTTGGTGGCGCTGGATGCCATCCGGCATGGAAAGGATGTGTATGTCGAAAAACCGCTTACGCTGACTCTTGCCGAGGGGCGCGCGCTTGCCGACGCCTGCGCGGCGCATAAGCGCGTGGGGCAGACCGGGACGCAGCAGCGTTCATCGCGCAATTTCCGCCATGCCTGTGAGTTGGTGCGCAATGGGAGGCTTGGAAAAATCCACCACGTTGAAATCACGATTCCGCCCAACAACCGGCATTGCGCGGCGACTTGGAGTGAGGATCCCGTGCCCGAGGGTTTTGACTATGATTTCTGGCTTGGCCCCGCACCCTGGGCACCCTTCACCCGCCAGCGCACGCACTACTCCTTTCGCTTCATTCTCGATTACGCCCTTGGCCAGACCACCAATTTTGGGGCGCATCATGTCGATATTTGCCAATGGGCGCTCGGACGTGATGACACCGGCCCTGTCCGCTATGAGGGGTACGGCGAATTTCCCAGCAGCGGCCTGTTCACCTGCCCGACACTCGTGGATGTGAAAGCCC
The DNA here is from genome assembly GCA_031256995.1 of Puniceicoccales bacterium. Classification (GTDB taxonomy): domain Bacteria; phylum Verrucomicrobiota; class Verrucomicrobiia; order Opitutales; family UBA953; genus CALNBE01. Next base: position 33,539 of record JAIRPL010000001.1, on the reverse strand, counting down.
ATTATGCGGATGGTGTGAAAATGACGATTTGCAACCGTGGGGCCGACGGCGGCTCAGGCGGCGTTCGTTTTCATGGCGAGAATGGCTGGCTGGAAGTCACGCGGCGCGGCCTGAAAGCCTCCAACCCGGCGTTGTTGAAGGAACAAATCGGCCAGGGGGAGATCCGGCTCTATGAAAGCCGCAATCACATCGGCAATTTCATCCGTTGCATCCGCAGTCGCGAAACGCCCATTTCCCCGCTTTCCGTCGGGCATCGCACCACAAGCATCTGCATTTGCAGCATGCTCGCCATGCAGCTCCGGCGTCCCTTGGAATGGGACCCTGTGCGCGAAGAGTTCAAGGACGACCTTGCCGCCAACCGCCTGCGTTCGCGCGCCATGCGCGGCGAGTGGTGTCTTTGACGCTTTTTGCGCATGATGGCGGGGTGTGCTGGGCGCGCGCGAACGCGCATTGCAGGCAGCCTGCGTTTTTTCATCATTTTACGCGCAACTTGTTGTGCCGTGATGTTTTAGGTTGACAGCAGCATCTTTGCCGCGACCCCGGGTTGATGGCAGGCATCCTGGCGCCCAAGCCTGTTGGGGGCTTGCTTTGGGATGGGCTGGACGGTTTCTTGTGGGGCATGTCCATTGCTTCCGTTGAGGTTCCTCGAGAGACGGGAATTATTTCTGCGCCCAATATCATCGTCGCACCGGATTTGGGGCTGGCGCCGCCCGATTTTGTGCATCTGCACGTTCATACCGATTACAGCCTTTTGGACGGCTGTTCCCGCATAGACAAGCTCGTGGCGCGCGCGCATGAGCTGGGGCAGAGGTCCATCGCGATCACCGATCATGGCAATCTCTACGGGGCGTTTGATTTTTGGATGGAAGCGAAAAATGCCTCAAAATCCCTCAAGGACAAGGGGCTTCCGGGAATCCAATCCATTCTTGGCTGCGAGATTTATGTCGTTTTTGACCATAAAAACACGGACCATCCGGCCATAGAACGCAACAAGGCGGAACAACGGGAGGCGGGGAAGGGGGGGCGTTACCACATGGGGGTCCTTGCCAAGGATTTCAAGGGTTACCAGAATCTCGTGAAAATCGTTTCCGACGCCCACGTCTCCGGCAAATGGAACGGAAAAGAGCGCACCGACCTCGAGCATCTTGCGGCGCACGCCGAGGGGTTGATTGGTTTTTCCGGCTGCATGCAGGGAGTTATTCCACAGGCCCTTTTGCGTGACGATTGGGGCCGGGCAAGGTCCGCGCTCAACACTTTTTTGGATATCTTTGGGAAGGAAAATTATTTCATCGAGATCATGGATCACGGGCTTCCCGAGCAAATAGACCTCAATCCAAAACTCTTGAAACTCGCCTCGGAAAATGGCCTGAAAGTCGTCTGTTCCAATGATGTGCACTATGTGTATGAGGGGGACGTGGCGGCGCACGACGCGCTCTTGTGCATCCAGACGGGGGCAAAACTCGGCGACGAGAAGCGGATGCGCTATCCGGCGAAACAATTTTATTTGAAATCCGGGGACGAGATGTTTCGCATTTTTGGCGAACGTCCGGAGGTGCTGCGCAACACCTGCCTTGTGGCGGAAATGTGCGCGATGGATTTCAAGACTGGCGGCAACAACTACCCTGTTTATCACCTCACCTCCGAACAGGACGCGCAGTGTGCGGAAATTCGGAACGTGGAGATCGGGCGCGCACGCGATGCGGGTTGGAGTGAGACGGTCGCAGAGACGGAAAAGGCAGAATTCGAGGCTGAGGCGAAAAAACGCGACGAATTCATCCAAGCGGCCAAATCCGCCGCCACCGACAAGAGCGCGCCGGTGTCCGCGCAACCCCCGCCCTTGCCGCCCAATCCCTCGCCGCTTAAGATTGACCGTATCCTTGACAGCTATGTGAGCCTTAAAAATGGACTTCTCGCCGCGCAAGGGAAGCTCGCCGACTTTGATATTCCCGAGGAAAAACGCAAAAGCATGCGTGAAAATGGGACATATCTGCTCGATTTGTGCAAAAAAGGACTCCGTTTCCGTTACGGCGTGGATTACGACTCCCCGGCCGCATGGGCGGATGACGCCCCGCGCCCGCAAGGGCAAGCCTCCCCGGCCGAACTCTGCAAACGCACCGACTACGAGTTATCCGTCATAGCCGGAACGGGCTTTATCGATTACTTTCTCATCGTTTGGGACTTCATCGATTGGGCGCGCAAACATGGAATCCCCGTGGGGCCTGGGCGCGGTTCCGGAGCAGGCTCCCTTGTCGCCTATTGCCTGAAAATCACCGACATTGATCCCATCCGTTTCAATCTTCTCTTTGAGCGTTTTCTGAACCCTGAACGCGTTTCCGCGCCGGACTTCGACATTGATTTTTGCATGAACCGCCGCGAGCTTGTGGTGGATTATGTGAAGGGGAAGTATGGCCGGGATCGCGTCTCAAACATTGTCACCTACGGCACTTTTGGCGCGAAAATGTGCGTGCGGGACCTTGCGCGCGTGCTGGATCTCCCCTTTAGCGAATCCAACCGCCTGGCAAAGCTTGTGCCCGATGACCCGAAATTCAGCCTCAATCCCGGAAAAGATTGCAAGAATGGCTATAAATCAGCCCCGGAGCTTGTCGAGGAGATGGGCCACAACCCCGTGGCCCGGAAAATTGTCGAGGAGGGGTGCATTATCGAAGGCATGGTGCGCAATTTGGGACGCCACGCCTGCGGCATGATCATTGCCGACCGGCCGCTTACCGACATCGTGCCCGTCACCCTGCTGGAGGACGCCCTCACCACCCAATATTCCAAGGACCCCGTGGAGAAGCTTGGCCTGCTCAAGATGGATTTTCTGGGTTTGCGCACGCTGACAATCATCGACGACGCCGTGCAACATGTCCGCCGCCGCGCCGGCCTCGAAAAATTCGACATTGAGGACGTGTCGCAAGTCCCGCTCGACGACCCCGCGACTTTCCGGCTGCTCAACGCGGGAAAAACGGTCGCCGTCTTCCAGCTGGAATCCGAGGGAATGCGGAATCTCTGCTGCCAATTCCACATTGAGAACCTTGATGAAATCATCGCCCTGATCGCCCTTTACCGGCCCGGCCCCATGCAGTTCATCCCGGATTATATCGCCGGAAAAAAAGATTCGGATTCGGTGAAATACATCCATCAGCTGCTCAAGGATGTCTCCGCCGGAACCTATGGGATTCTCGTTTATCAAGAGCAGGTCATGGAGGCCGCGCGCGTGGTGGCCGGTTACACCCTTGGCGGTGCGGACGAGCTTCGTCGTGCGATGGGCAAGAAGAAGAAGGAGGAAATGGACCGCCATCGCGGCATTTTTATCGAGGGAGCCGCGAAAACCCACGGGATTCCAAAGGCGGTTGCGGAGGAAATTTTCAACGTTCTTGAGAAATTTGCCGCATATGGTTTCAACAAGTCCCACTCCGCCGCCTACGCCATCCTCTCTTATCGCACGGCTTATTTGAAGGCCAATTACCCCGTCGAATTCATGGCGGCGACCCTTGTTTCCGAAAGCGGCAATGCCGAGAAGGTGGCCTTTTTTGTCGAGGAATGCGCCAACATGGACATCAGCGTCCTCGGCCCCCACATCAACGAGTCCGGCGTGTTTTTTACTCCATTGCCGGATTTGGATTGGAAACAAAGCGGTTCCCCTGGATGCATCCGCTACGGGGTTGGCTCGGTGAAGGGGGTTGGCGAGCTTGCCGCGAAAGCCATTGTCGCCGAGCGTGAAAAAAATGGTCCCTACAAGGGCCTTGAGGATTTCATTCAGCGCCTCGCGGCAACGAGCGCGGTCAACACCCGCGTCTTTGAAAATCTCGTGAAGACAGGGGCTTTTGACCACACGGGCGAGGATCGCCGCCACCTCCTCGACTCCATTGAGGGCATCCGCAAGAGCGCGGGAAACACCCAGGCGGACCGGGCCACCGGGCAGGCCAGCTTTTTTGATTTGTTTGCCGCCGACGCCGCCACGACATCCTCAAGCGGCGTCTCCGCCATCCGGCGGGATGGCCCGAAAATGCCTTCGGCGGAGAAATTGCAGGTCGAAAAGGAGCTTCTTGGCTTTTATCTTTCCGGGCATCCCATGAACGTCTATGCGGGCTTGGAAACCGCGATCAACACCCTGCAAGGTCCGTTTGCCATGGCGGTTTCGGGGTATGCGAAAGGCAAAAACGTCCGCCATCCCGTCCGCCTTGCCGGGGTCGCCACGGCCGTGCAAAAAAAGATGACCAAAGGCGACAAGGAGAAGGGGACGGAGCCGAAGCCCTGGGCTTTCTTCACCCTCGATTCCAAGCAGGATGCCTACACCATCAACTTGTTTCCGGAGGCTTACGCGGCGTTCCATCAGGAGATTCACCCGGCGAATGCCCGCCCGTTGCTCGATGAAGGGCAGCATTTGCTCGTCGACGCCGAAATTTCTTATCGCGAGGACCGGGATGAATGGAGCCTCAACGCCCATCGCATCGCGCCCCTTGCCGAACGCCTTCCCAGTATCGTGAAAAGCGTGCTTTTCGTGCTCCATCCCGTTGGCGAAGCCGTGGATTTTCTCGAGAAACTGCGCGCGGATCTGGATGCCAATCCCGGACGGACGGCTGTCCAAATCGGGTTGCTCCAGCCCGATGGGCGCATCCTGCACTCCACCCTCCCGGCGGCCCTCCTTGCCCGCTTTACGCCGGAGTTTTACCGCACCTTCTCGCGCCATCCCGCTTGCGCCTCCGCCCATCCGCAGACGATCCCACCCGTTGAGCGCGAGCACCGTTCGTGGCCAAGGCGGCGATAGAAGGCGGTTTTTTGGGGAAAAATAACCTTTGAATCGCAGGATGCTTGTCTTGCGGCATGTTTCCCGCAAATTCCGCCCCATGCTTTCTTGCGATCATGACCCCGCGCCCCAAACGCGTGCCTTGCGTTACCACGCCACTGGAAAATTTGAGGAGGTGCTCCGCCTTGAGACGATTCCTTCCGTCAAACCGGGTGAGGGGGAGGTTCTTGCGCGCCTCGAAACCGCGGTTGTCCACCCCTCCGATCTCGGGCAGATCGCCGGGACCTACGGGCGCCTGCGCACGCTTCCGGCGGTCGCCGGACGCGAAGGTGTGGGGCGGGTGGTGGCCGTGGGCGCCGGTGTTTCCGCCCTCAAACCGGGTGATCGCGTGCGGATGCCGGAGGACGAAGGTGTCTGGCGCGATGCCGTCGTGGCACGGGCCGACGCGCTCCTTCCGGTCCCTGCGGACATTCCTGATGACCAGGCGGCGATGGCTTTCATCAACCCGCCGACGGCCTGGCTTCTATTAAGAAAATTTGTCGCGCTAAACCCCGGTGACTGGGTGATTCAAAATGCGGCCAATTCCGCCGTCGGTGAATGTGTCATCCAGCTTGCCCATGCCGCCGGCCTGCGGACGATCAACCTCGTTCGTTCCCCGGAAAAACACGAGGCGCGCCTCAAGAATCTTGGCGCGGACATTGTGCTTCCCGATGACAAGGAGGCGGTCAAGGCCGTGGCGGCTCATCTTGCCGGCGCGTCGCCACGGCTTGCCTTGAATAGCGTCGGAGGGATGAGCGTCGCCACGTTGATCCGCACGCTGGGCCGTGACGGCGTCTTGGTGACCTTTGGCGGGATGACAGGCGACCCCATCCGTTTCCCAACGCGCGAATTCATTTTCAGCAACATCACCTGCCGTGGTTTTTGGATGGACCGCTGGGCGCGCTCCGCCTCGCGCGAGGAGAGGGATGATGTGTTTGGGCAGATCTTTGAGAATCTTCGCCGCGGCACTCTGCGAATGGAGGTGGATTCGATTTGGCCGCTTGAAAAATATGCCGAGGCCCTGGCCCGCGCCGCCGCCTATGGGCGCAACGGCAAGGTGCTATTGCGCCCGTGATTTCCCCGGGTGGGGATGGCGGCCAATCCCCGGCAATGCAAAAAAGGCCGGTGCGCCGTCCTGTTTTGGGGGCGGGTGCGATTGGCGCGAAAAGCGTCGCTTCCGTGATCCGTGGTGCGGGCGGGAGACGGCCGACTCAGGCTGTCTCCAGAGCATCCAGCTCCTTGAGCCAGAGGGTTGACTCTGCGTCGCTGGGCATCCGCCAATCGCCGCGCGGGGAGAGCGCGACACTGCCGACCTTGGGGCCGTCGGGCATGACAGAGCGCTTGTACTGATTAGCGAAGAAGCGTCGTAAAAACAAGCGGAGCCACTGGCGCAGGGTTGCCTTGTCGTATTTTCCAGCAAATGCGTGGGTGGCGAGGAAAAGGATTTTCCCGGGATTGGCGCCGGCGCGGACGAAGTGGAAAAGAAAAAAGTCGTGAAGCTCGTAGGGGCCGACAATTTTCTCCGTCTCCTGCGCAATTCTCCCATCCGCCGCGGGCGGAAGCAACTCGGGGCTTACGGGAGTCGCGCAGATGTCCTCCAGAATGGCCCGTGAGGGGCCGACGTAACGGGATTTTGCCGCCCAAGTGACCAGATGGCGGACGAGAGTTTTTGGAACCCCGATGTTGACGTGGTACATCGAGATATGGTCCCCGTTGAAGGTGGCCCAGCCGAGGGCGGCCTCGGAAAGGTCCCCCGTCCCGACGACAAAGCCCCCGGTCCGGCTGGCAAGGTCCATGAGAATGTGGGTGCGTTCACGGGCCTGGGCATTCTCGTAGGTGAGGTCGTGGCGGTCGTTCGGGTGGCCAATATTCGCCAGATGTTGCGCGAGGGCGTCAGAGATGGGGATTTCGTGCAATGTGACGCCAAGCTCGCGTATGAGGGCGCGGGCGTTGGTGAGTGTGCGCGTGCTTGTGCCGGGGCCGGGAAGGGTGGCGGCATGGATGCCGCGAAGGTCGAGGCCGAGGCGGTTGAAGGTTTCCACGGCGACAAGCAGGGCGAGCGTGGAGTCCAGTCCCCCGGAGATGCCCATGGTGATGGCCTTGGTCTGGGTGTAGCGGATGCGGCGGGCGAGGCCGGCGGCTTGTATCGAGAAAATCTCCCGGCAATTTTCATCCCGCTTCTCAGGAACGGAGGGCACGAAGGGGGTGGGGGATATGCGCCGGCGGAGGCGTTGCGTGGACCCTGCGGGGGTTTGCAATTGAAAGATCTGCCGGCGAAACCGAGGCGGGGCGGCCCCAAACCATGTGGAGTTAAGGCGGCGCTCGTGGAGCAGGCGGCGGATGTCCACTTGGGAGACGAGCATGGTCTCCTCGAAGGAGAAACGTTCGGATTCGGCGATGAGTTTTCCGTTTTGCGCGATGAGGCCATGCCCGCTGAAAACGACATCGGTGCTGGATTCGTTGGGGCCGGAATTGGCGTAGGCATAAGCGGCAAGGCAGCGGGCGGACTGCTGGGTGACGAGGGTGCGGCGGTAGTCCGATTTCCCAAGCAACTCATTGCCCGCAGACGTGTTGCAGATGAGCGTGGCACCGGCGAGGGCCTGGCGTCCGCTTGGCGGTTCCACGGCCCAGAGGTCTTCGCAGATCTCAATGCCGATGACACATTCGCGCATGTTTTCGGCCTGGAAAAGAAGGTCGGTGCCGAACGGAATCTCGCGTTTTTCGAGGCCGAGCGTGCCGTCAAGGTCGAGCGCGAAGTTTTCGCCACCGGTCCATGCGCGCGCGGGAGCGAACCAGCGTTGTTCGTAGAATTCGCCGGTGTTGGGCAGATGCGTTTTGGGGACAAGGCCGAGGATGCGTCCGTTTGCCAAAAAAGCGGCGACGTTGTAAAGCCGTCCGTGCGCGGCGAGTGGCAGGCCGACGATGAGCGCGCTTTGGAGCTCGGCTGTGAGTCCGGCCAGCCGGGCGAGACCGTTCCGGGCCGCGTTCAAGAGGGTCTCCTGATAAAACAGGTCGCCGCAGCAATAGCCCGTCAACGACAACTCGGGGAAGACCGCGAGGTGGGCGCCTTCCGCGGCAACCCGCCTGGCGGCAGCGGTGATGGATGCCGTGTTGGCCTCGACGTCGCCGAGACGGAGTTCCGGCGTGACGGTGGCGAGCGTGAGGTATCCGTGCTCAAGCAAAGTTGGAGTGTTCATCAGCGGTGTTTTCCCTGAGAAAGGTTTCCTTGTGATAACACGTGAGGGGCCGGAATGCGGCCCCTCACGCCATTTTCCATCTACCAGGCGCGGTATTGGTTGCGCTTGTCGTAGATCCACCAGGCGTCAAAGGCGTCGAGCATGGGAAGCTGGGTGTAGGGGCGCCCTTTTTCGTCGAGTTTTGTGGCGATTTCCTCCGGGTCGTGATCGGGGCTGGCATAGCCGGATGATTTGGATTGGGGCGGGGCGGGCTGGCGGATGTCCACAACGCTGGTCTCAACCATGCGGTCCACGATGTTGTCCACCCACTTCAGGCGTTTCGCGTTGTCGCCAAACTCCTCCCAGTCGCCACTGGCAAAATTGGAGTACATTTGTTTTGTGAACTCCTCAAGGGAGATGCCCATTTTCTTTGCGACGGCGGTTGCGAGGCGTGAATACCAGTTGCGGGCCACCTTGATCTGGTCGTCAAGATCCGTCATGTTCCCGTAGAGCATGGTGGACATCTGGTGGTGGAGAATTATTGTGTTATTATATGCGTAAGAATGTTTTGCAAGAGTCGTGATCACGGCGGCCATGCTGGCGGCGTAGCCTTTCACCACGACGTGGACGGGGGCTTTGCTGCTTTCCATCGCCTTCAAGATCTGGAACCCCGCCGCGACCGAGCCGCCGGGCGATCGATCGATCACAAGGAAGATGGGGTGCTCGGTGCTTTGATTGTTGTAGAAATTGATGCGCTCAATGGCGTGCCTGGCCATGCGGAGTGTGACGACGCCGTTGAGCGAGACGCGGCGGTCGCTGATGTGGAGGGTGCCGTTCACGAGTGGTTCCTTGAGGTACTTGGGGCTGGCGTTGAGGGCGACACGGGCGGCTTCCTGTTTCTTTTGGAAGATGGCCAGTTCGGCATTCTGGCGGGCGGTTGCGGACTGCAGTTGCAGCGCGGCGTTTTTCAGCTCGGTTTCGATGATGCGCGTCTCGGCCTCGAGTTCGCGGAGTTTGATGGTTTTGGAGGAAAGGCGGGCGCCGGCGCGCGAGGTCTCGAGGGCAAGCTCGTTTTCAATGCGGTTTTTTTCCTCAAGCCTCAGGGAACCCGCGGCGATGGCCTCCGGGGTTGGGGCGCCGAGGCGCTGGCGTTCCTTGGCCACGGCCTCCCGCTGTTTCATCTCCTCAAGGGCGAGACGTGCCTCAATGAGGCTTTTCTGGGCGGCCAATTCGGCGAGCTGTTTCTGGATGGCTTTTATTTCCGGAGAATCCTCCATCTTGGGGGCCGGGGCACCCGCCTTGGCGTTGGGGGCGGCGGTGTCCGTTTTCGCAGGCTCCGAGGCGCTGGGCGCGGGTTTGGCGGGAGCGTCTTTTTGGACGGGTTTTTCCTTGCCTCCCCCTTTTTTGCCTTTCGGCTTTTTCTTGGATTTGTCGGGTTTCTTTGTGTCGGAATCGGTTTTTTTCGAGATTGGCGCGATGACGGAGGTCTCCGTCTGGGCAGATGTTTCGCCAGCGAACAGGAGGCAAAACGGTGCGGCAAGGGCGGTTATCGTGAGTACCCGCATGGAAGGGATGGTTTTGAACATGGGAGAGGTTCTTCGCCCGGGGATCTTTGGGCTTTGTCGCGTCCCCGCAACTTATTTCTGGAGAATGCGTGAGATTCCCATGCTTGCGCGGCATGCCAGCATCCGCCATGCGAGGAAGGTGAGCCAGCACAGGAGCATGGTGGTCACGGTATGACTTAAGTAATGCACGCCGCGCAACATTTGGTATGAACCCATCCACCAACCCGCGGCGAGCGCGATGGCGATTGTCGCGCAAGTTCCACGGCGGGTCGTGGCCATGCCGGCCAGCGCGAGCAATGCAAAGCCACCGCTGGCGTGACCGGCGGGAAAGCCGCGTTCGCGTTTCGCGGGGCGGATGTCCTCTGGAAAGCGCTCAAACGTGCGCACATACCGGACGTTCCCCCCATAACGTTCAATGTTGCAGGGATAGTGGACGTTGGTTGCGCCTTTGAGAAAACCGACAAACAAGGGGGCGGTGGCGAGGGTGAGCACGGCGACGAGGAGGTCGCGTCGACGCCAGACTCGTGTGCAACGCGGAAGTTTTTCACGCCAGCGGCGGGGAAAAAGGGCGAGTAAAAAGAGCGCGATTCCGAGTGTGATAATGAGGATTTTGGGACCGAGGTAGAAAAAGGCATTGATGGCGGAGGAAGCCTGGGGGGAGGGCAGGAGCCATTTTTGCCTTTCAAAGTCGAAAAAAAGATCCTGCACGGCGAGATCGAGATTCCCCCATGGGGACTCGAAGAGTGCGAGTTCGGCGAAAAGCAGGAATAAGGCGGCAATCGCGGATTTCCCCGAAAAAAGCATCGCGGGGAAAGGGGAGGGGCGGGTTTGCGAGACCGGGGATGGCTTCCCGTGGGAGGACGGGGTGTCGACAGATGGTGTTGAGGTCATTTTTTCGCCTCTGGGTTTTCCGCCTCCGGGTAACGCTTGTTTTTATAGAGCCATGAGGCTGTTTGATAATAGGCGATGGCCGTGGCGCGGGCCTCGGGAACCTTTTTGGCGGCCGGGCGCGATGTGAGGGTTTTCGCATCCCAGTCGTATTGGGCGGTTCCTTTCAGGGGAGAAAGAATGGTCAGACGCGATCCGTCAAAATAACCCAATTTCTGGTAGGTTCCGATGAGCGCGCGGCCTTGTGGCGGGGTTGGCTGGGGAGCCAGCACATCCCGCCCGAAGAAACGTGACTTATAGTTCCACCCGAGCAGCCCCAGGAGTGTTGGCGCGTAATCAATCTGGCTTGTGAGCGTGCTGACGCGTCCGGGGGCAATATGGCCGCCGGGGGCATAGATGAGCAGCGGGATGTGGTAACGGTTGACGGGGAGCGCGGTTTTTCCGGCGGACGAGGCGCAGTGGTCGGCGACAATCACAAACACGGTGTTTTTGAACCATGGTTCCGATTTCGCCTTCTCCAAAAACCGGCCGATGGCGTAGTCGGTGTACTTCACGGCGCCCTCCCGCCCCGAGATTTTCGAGGGCAGGTCGATGCGTCCCTCGGGGAACGTGTAGGGGCGGTGGTTGGAGGTGGTCATCACGAAGAAATGAAACGGGGCATTGCGCGCAGTGGCGGCCCTGGCTTCGCGCAGTGTCCAGTCCAGCAGGTTTTCGTCGCAGGCTCCCCAGATACTGGAAAATGTGACGTCGGAGCTGTCCACGCTCCGGCGGTCAATGATACGATAGCCATTGCCGGAGAAGAAGGTGTTCATGTTGTCGAAATAGCCATAGCCGCCATAGATGAATGTGGTTTCGTAGCCGCGTGTGCGCAGCACGGAGCCGAGTGTGAACAGGTTGGAATTGGCGGGGCGTTTGATTATGGAACGGCCTGGCGTGGGCGGCAGTGCGAGGGTAAGCGCCTCCATCCCGCGGTCGGTCCGCGTCCCTGTAGCATAGAAATTCTCAAAAAAGAGGCTTTTGGAAGCGAGGGCGTCCAAGTTTGGTGTGAGTTTTGAGGCGGGATTGAAGGCACCGAGGAACTCGGCGCTCAGGCTTTCGACGGTGATTTGGATGATGTTTGGGGTGATGGTCGGGCGCGTGCTTGTCACCTCGCGTTCGGAATCTTTCCCGGATTCGGGCATTTGCAGCTCTTTTTTCAGGATGGCAAAGGCTTCATCGTTGGGGAGCGTCGCGTAGAGGCGTCCATAATCGATTTCGTTGTTCCAGAATGCCGAGAAAAGGGACCATGGGCCGTTGCGAGCCAGTTCAGCGTTGTAGGTGTTGGCGAAGGACGGAGAGCGGTCGACGTCGAGTGCGAATGTCGAGACGATTGCGGCGAGAATCCACATTGCGGCAATTTTCCAAACGCGCACAGGGGATGGCGGGGCGGCGGGGGCGATCGTGTCCTGCGAATTGGTGGCAGGCTGTTGTTTTATCCATGCGCACAGGGGGGAGCGCCACAATAACAGCGTGAGAAACACGGTGGCCGCGCCGAGCGCACCGAAAAGCGCCTCCATGTTGTAGGATTCGCGGATATTGCCCATAACCTCCGTCGTGTAGATGAGATAGTCCACCGCGATAAAGTTGAAGCGTGTCCCGAATTCGTCCCAAAACAGCCATTCGGCGATGCTCGAAAACAATGCGATGCCGACACCGATGGCGATGCCTGCCAGTGCCAGCGCGCGTCCGATGCGCCGCGAGAAAAAGTCGGGCGGAGTTGCCGCGAGAAACAGGGCCGCCACCGCTGCCGGGATGAGCGCAAAACCGGCGTCAAACACCATGCCCAAGGCGAATGCGCCCAGAAGGGAAAGATCCCAGCCGGCATCCGCCGCCGTCTTCGCGAGCAACGCGCACCGTGTGACGAATGAGACGGCAAGCACAAAGACAAACAGGGCCGTCACACCGCCGATCTTTGACTCAAAGTGCCGGATTATCTGGAGTTTTACGTTTTTCATGGATGTTTTTGTGCGAGGGTGATGGCTTGCCGGGCGGAGGAAGGACGTCGCTTGGGGACGCTTTTCGTGGCGAACCGGGCTGTTTCCGCACACTGCCACCAAGGGCGGCGTGAAAAAAGCCTAAATTCACGCCTGTCTCAGGATGTTTATTTGATGCATGGGGTTTGCGTCTGCCCACCCTGAAAGGATTGGAGCGGGGACGGATTTTTTAGAAAAACCATGGGATCTTCCGGTGGTGGAAGATTTTGGGTGCGAAGGTGGCGCAGGGACAGGGCGGCATGGCGCTTGGCCAGACGGCAACCGTTTTCGTCGCGAACAAGCGGGGTGTGAAACCACGCGGGAGGCAACCAGCCGAGTGCCTTGTAGAGGAGTAACTGGCGGGCCGTTGAAACCAAAAGATCCTCTCCCCGGACAACCTCGGTGATGTTCATGGCGTGGTCGTCGGCGACAACCGCAAGCTCGTAGGCGGGAACATTGTCACGGCGCCAAATGACAAAATCGCCAAAATCCACGCCCGCAGTGAATTCTTTTTGCCCAAGGCGGTTGTCTATGAATGATATGCGCTCCCCGTCCGGCACACGGAAACGCCAGTTCGCCCCGGCAGGCGTGGGGGCGTCAACACCCGTCCCCACGGGGGGACGCCATTGCACCGGAAAAATAGGCTCGGCATCCTCCTCATGAGGGGCGTTGGCGGCGGCGGCGACATCGCGACGTGAACGCTGGCATGGGTAAATGAATCCTTTGTCGCGCAATTGCCGCCAGATTGAGAGGAACCAGGCGTGCCGTTCGCTCTGGCGGTAGGGGGCAAACGGGCCGCCAATGTCCGGCCCTTCGCTCCAGTGCAAGCCGAGCCATCGGAGGTCTTCAATGGCGGCCGCCTCATAGGAGCGTTTGCAACGAAGGGGGTCGAGATCCTCGATGCGCAGGACAAGTTCGCCACCGGCCTCGCGGACGCGTGCCGCGGCGCGGAGGAATGTCGCGGCGTGGCCCGCGTGAAGCTCGCCTGTGGGGGTTGGGGCGATGCGCCCCCGGTAGGGTGGTGCGGGCATGGCCGGAACGGCGGCGACGGATGCCGTTATTTTGCGGGGGGCGCCTCGGGGGTGGCGGGCATGGAGCCGGGAAGTTTCGCCTGGATGTAACGCTCGTAGATCAAGGAGCGTGTCTCGGCGACACTGTCTCCGCTGCAACGTTTTACGTCATTGAAAAGCACATAGGCCATTGCAAGGAAAAACAGGGCCATCGCGACGTAATGGATGCCGAAAAACAGGCTCTTTGGCAGAGGTTTCCCAAGTATTTTCCGGAGGGTGGCGAAGACAATGTGCCCGCCGTCGAGGATGGGGAGGGGCAGGATGTTCAAAATCGCCAGGCTGATGTTTATCATGATGGTGAACCAGATGATCTGCAGGATGCTGGCGGCGTCAAAATAGACGCGGCCCATTGAGATCACGCCCATGAGTTGATTGGGGCCGACATCCGTGTTGCGGTTCAGGAGCGCGCCAAGGGAGTCGAATGTGAGTTGAAAGACGAACCCGATCTGCTCGAATGGGTTCTGGTGAAGAAGGGGCGCCTTGGTGGCACAGTTGACGCCGATGAAAGGCAGCTTCTTCGCCGGCTCGGCGTGGACTTCAAATTCATCAAGGACGACGGTTTTGTTTGTGCCGTCCTCATCGCGAAAAAGAAGCGAGATCGTGGCGGGGCCGGTGTGCGTGCGCGCGGCGTCAAGCAGGTCGTCGATGGTTGATATGCTCTTGAAACTGTCTTTTTGCTCAATGCTGGAGAGGTAAAGCCCGGGGTGGAGTGTCTCGGCAATTTTTGACTCCTTTTGGGGTGTTCCGATGCTGAACAGCATCAGCGCGTCGCGCGGGGCCGTGGCGGGCGGAGCCTTTTTGGCTAGGGCGTTCCTTGGCACGGGGACAAGGGTGAGCGTGCGGCGCACTCCCTGCTCTTTGTGGCTGATTTTCACGAGATCGCCGGTGCGCGCCTGCAATACAGGGGTGATTTTTGTGTCGCGCTCCCCGCCATTGGCGCCACGCACGCGAAGGGTAAGCTCACGGGGGGAGGCCCCGGGTTCCGACGGCTTGGCGCGGGTCACCATGAGATTCTCAAAATGCTCGAAGGACCAAAGCTTTTCACCGTCAAGCGCGACAAGCGTGTCCCCCTGCTTGAGTCCTGCCAGGGCGGCAGGGTATCCGGCGACGGGATTGCTGGAAACGACGATCTGGCCGGCCGGGGAGATGCCGATGACACGCGCCCGGTCACCCGTCTGGTTGCGCAATTCGGGATGGGCGGTGATGTCCATCTCCTTTCCGTCGCGCCGCACGCGAAGCGTCACGCTGGGGTTGCCTTGGGCGTCCCGTCCGGCACCGAGGAGGATCCGGTTTATGATTTGTGTGAAATCGGAGACCTTGCTGCCATCCACGGCAAGGATTTCATCGCCAGGACGCAGGCCGGCAGCGGCGGCCGGACTGGGTTTCCCGGGCGAAATCTCGGCGGCGACATCGCCGATCACCGTGGTGGTGGAATTGGGCATCACGGGCCGGCCGGTCACCGCCAGGATGCAGGCGAGAAAAAAGGCAAAGAGAAGGTTGAAAACCACACCGGCGACATACACGACGACTTTGTGCAAATAGCGCGGGGCAGGGGAGGCGGCATCAACGTCGGCGTCGTCCTCCGGCGATTCGGAGAGTCCGGGAATCGACACGTAACCGCCGAGTGGGAGCAGGGATATTCTGTAGTCCACGCCGTCCTTGCCAGTCCACCCAAAGAGACGCGGCCCAAACCCGATGGAGAAGCGCTCGATTTTGAAACCAAATTTACGCGCGGCCAGAAAGTGCCCTAACTCGTGTACAAAAATGGAGCCGCCAAAAAAAAGAACCACGTAAAGGACGCCGAGCGCGCCATTGGCAAGGGAGGAAAAGATGTCGGTCATTTGGAAACGTAAAGGCCTCCAAGGTAAGATCCGGCAGCCGCCTGACAATTCCGATCTGGCGGCGCTCCTGCAAAATCCGCGCCGGCAAGGCCGGGTTGTGCATCCAAATGATGGGGATGGATGCCCGTCTGGCGTTTTTTACGTCAGGCGATACCAGTGAAGGGGTGGCGGCAGAATTCCGATCATGTTCCAATCCGCGCCATCAGTGGCGTCCAAAGCGGCACGGAAGTGCCATGCAACCGCAAGGTGGCGGTGCTGCGGTTTGGGAATTTGGGTGGTGTATTGGTATGACTGCCGGGGATGGCGTCCCGCCAAGCCTCCCTGCAATCAGAAATTTCCATTCTGAACGTCGCCTTCCATCGCTTTTTCGATTCATTTTGTCGAAAATTGAAGGGTGGTTCGCCCGTGCCATTCGCGGCAATTTCCGGGGAAACCATCCCGCCCGATCTGATGGGATGAAATAAAAATATCCTGAAATATCCTGAACAATGTGTCGCAAGGATGTCCCAATGAAAAACCACCCAGCCCATGAAAGGGGAGGGTGGTTCTTTTGCCGGCATGTCCGTGACATGCGGTGGAATCCGTCTGGCATTATTTCAATGCTTTCACGGCGTTGAGAAGGGCATCTTTCGTGATGCCCGTTTCACGAAGGGCAACGGCGCCCGGGGCGCTCAGGCCAAAATTGTCATTGCCAAGGACAATGCCGTTCAGGCCGACGTATTTCCACCAGAGACCGGTCCGGCCCGCCTCAAGGCTGACGCGGCGGGTGATGTTCCGGGGCAGGACTTCCTCGCGATAATCCGCAGGCTGCCTGTCAAAGAGTTCAAAGCTGGGCAGCGAAACCACGCGCACGGTCGGCCCAAGCTCCTTTGCGGCCTCAATGGCGAGCGAAACCTCGCTGCCGGTCGCAAGAAGGATCGTGTCGAGCGGGGCTGTTTCCTTGTGGATGACATAAGCGCCCCGGAGGGTGCCGGCGCGGCGTTCCTCGGCGGGGAGGCCGTCGAGCGAGGGGAGGTTTTGGCGTGAAAGGATGAGGGCGACGGGGCCATCCTTCCGGGCCACGGCATGTCCGTAAGCGGCGGCGGCTTCCTCGGCATCGGCGGGGCGAAGCACGTCGAGGTTGGGGATGGCGCGAAGCGCGGAAACGGTCTCCACGGGCTGGTGCGTGGGGCCGTCCTCGCCGACGCCCACCGAATCGTGCGTGAAGATGTAAAACACCGGCAGTTTTGCCAGCGCGGCGATGCGGATGCTGGGGCGCAGGTAATCGGAGAAAGTGAGGAAGGTGGCGCCGCTGGGTTTGAAAATCCCGTGGTAGGCCACGCCGTTCAAAATGGCGCCCATGGCGTGCTCGCGGATGCCATAGTAGAGGTTGCGTCCGGAGGGTGTGGCGATGTCAAAGTCACCGCCCCCTTGGATGTAGTTTTTGGTGGAACCGTGGAGGTCGGCGCTGCCGGAAATGACGAGCGGGCGGGCGGCGGCGATGGCATTGAGACAGGTTTCCCCGCTGATGCGCGAGGCCAGCGTGTTTGTGCCGAAGGGGGGGATGGTGGCCGTGACCTCGGCACTGGTGCCAAAATCGCGGAGCAGCCCCGCCGTGAGCTGGGCCGCCAGGGCCGGGTTCGCCTTCTGCCATGCGGCATAGGTGGCGCGCCAGGCATCGGCGGCGCGCTTTTGCTCGGCGGCACGGGCGGAAAAATAGGCGCGGGTTTCCGGCGAAACGTGGAATTTTTCCGGTGGAAGCCCCAGCGTGGCACGGGCGGTCTCAACGAATTTCACCCCGCCTTCCCCGTGGGCGGCACTTTTGCCCTGCACTTCGGGGATGCCTTTGCCGATGATGGTTTTGGCGATAATGAGCTTGGGCTTGTTGTTGCGCGCGGCGCGGGCCTCCGCATAGGCGCGGGCAATGGCGTCAAAATCGTGCCCGTCGATGGTCCAGACATCCCAGTTGAGGGCCTTGTAACGCGCGGCGGTGTCCTCATTTTGTGTCTTGGAGGCGGGGGCGTCGAGCGTGATGTCGTTGCTGTCGTAGAAGAGGATGAGGTTGTCGAGGCCGAAGCGTCCGGCAAAGGCGGCCGCCTCGTTGCTGATGCCCTCCTGAAAACAGCCATCGCCCGCGAGGCCGACAACGGCATGGTCGAAGAGTGTGTGCTCGGCGGTGTTGAAACGGGCGGCGGCCATTTTGCCGGCGACGGCGACGCCGACGAGATTTGCGGTGCCTTGACCGAGCGGGCCGGTGGTGGCTTCCACACCGGGCGTCTCGCCGAACTCGGGGTGGCCGGGCGTTTTGCTGTGGAGCTGCCGGAATCGCTTGATCTCGTCGAGCGGGATGTCGAACCCGGCCAGATGCAGCCAAGCGTAGAGAAACATGCTTCCGTGCCCGCCGGAGAGGATGAAGCGGTCGCGGTTGGGCCATGCGGGATCGGAGGGATCAAGACGCAAGGCATGTCCGAAAAGGACGGCGCCGATGTCGGCGGAGCCGAGCGGGAGGCCGAGGTGGCCGGATTTGGCGGCGGCGATGGCGTCCATTGCGAGGCCGCGTGCCTCGTTCGCGGCGCGTGCGAGCGCGGGAACATTTGCTAAACTTGAGTTGGGTCGTGCGGTGCTTTCGGGCATAAGAAATACGCGGCCACACTAAGAATCAACGGGGCAAAAACCATAAAAAAATTCGTGTTTTCAAGATTGGATGCGGCGTGGCGTCCATGTTGGCAATGTGGCGGCGGATTGTGCGAAATTGGAAACATACGGCACGCTTGTCCCTGCCCTGGTTTTGCGACATGCCCGGAGGCGCCTGCATTTCATGCCGCGATTCAGCTCCGTTTGCGCGGATGTGTTTTGCGGGTCTGATTCCAGAGGTCGGAATTGCGCCTTGGTGTGGAGTCCTTTTCCGAAGCGGACCTTGCGCGTGCGTTCCGCAGGCGAAAATTCCTATTCCCGGCGATTGGCGTCCCCGTGGTTTCTTGTTGGAAAACTCGGTGTCATTTCCACGGGTCGCACACTTCTTTATTTCTTGTGTTGCAGAAGAAATATCCCGGTGAGTTTTAGCAGGATTGCAGAAGCAAGCAGAATGCCCGCGACCACAGGATATTCGCCCTTGAGAGGGCGTGAGGATAACAGCAGGAGAATGCCGGCGAGGATTGTCAGGATGGGAAACAGGGGAAGTCCTTGTTTCCTCATGACAACGAGCACGAGAAAAATGATTTTTAAGAGGATTCCAAGCGCCAGCGGAAGATAGAATTCGATGCCCTGGAATCCGTTTGCACGGAAGGCGAATGCGATGCCGAGAAGCGTTAGTCCGGCAAGGAGGAAATGTCTGCGGAAACGTTGCATGAAAATGGATGTGAAGCGATGAATTGAAATGGCGGGGATGGCGGGAGAATTGGCCTGGGATGGCAAGCCGGCGAAAAAGCCTTGGATTGTGGAAAAAATCGATGGGGATGGCGCAAAGGTTTTGGAAATGGAGCGGAATTCGCCGGATGCGTCCCGCCATGGGAAATCCGTCCATTGCCGGCGTTCAAATCATTGTCGTTCCGGTTGTTACTCCTTGAAAACGAAATAGACGGCAAGGATGAGAAAGAATGCGCTGAGGATATGGTTGAATTTCAGGGGTTCGTTTTTGAAGAGAACGGTGGCAAACACGGTGAACACGGCGAGCGTGATGCATTCCTGTATCACCTTCAACTGCCAGAGCGAAAACGGGCCGCCATTTTCCCGGAAAGCAATGCGATTTGCGGGGATTTGCACGATGTATTCCAGCAGGGCGATTCCCCAGCTGAATAAAATGATGGCGGGAAGCGTCAACTTCGCGAACCACGGGACATCTTTGAGGCGCAGGTGCCCATACCAAGCGATTGTCATGAAGACGTTCGCGATGACCAATAGGATGATTGCTACGAGGCCTTTCAATGGGTTGAAGACAGCGGGATTGCAAGTTTGGCCGGCAGGTCGTTTTCAAGGGCGGCAACGCGCATGGCAGAGCGATGGAATCTCCATGGAAAAATATTTTTCATCCCATGTCCGGCAACCGGACATGGATTGAATTTTTCCAAGGCGCGGGGTGTGGCATGAACGGCTTGTTCTGGCATCGTGGGAGGTCGCGGATGGCAAATGCTTTCCAGCAAAGAACGATCCCTGCCATCCCGGTGGCGCATTCACGGATTGCCCGTGAGATTCTATCTTATCGCATCGCCGGGGCGTTGTCCCTTGTTCGGCTGTGTGGTGACCTCGGTCCAAACCTGGCGTGTGATGTGCGTGTCCATGATATAGCGATAAAATCCGCACCAGTTTTTTTCTGTTTTTGCACGGACATACTCGCCATTGTTGCCGCCGCGGTCCGGGTTTTGCGCCACGCCGCGCGGATATCTGAGGAAGCCTTTCCCGTCTTGTATGACATAGTCCATCTGGTGCAGCCATTCATGGAGTTCCATCTCGCCCCAAAATTCGCCCCGGCCGACAAACGGGTAGTCGTCGCCCCACGGTATCATGATATGGCCGGCACCTTGCATCGCCCTGGCCTTGGCCACCGTGGCCGCGACCCAGCGGGGGCGTGGCAAATCGGGGCCGTCGCCATTGCGGTGCTTTATGTATGAGATGACGGTGTCGTAATGCTGCTTTTTCATCTCTTTTTCGGCCGCGGGTTTCACGTCTGGTTCGTCCGCAATGTAGCCCTTTCCGTAAGTCGAAAGTTTTTTGAGGGGTTCCTCGACGACAACGGCGTCAATGTCCAGCAGGAGCAGTCCGCTGGAATATTCAAACACGAGGTCGCGCCAGCCTGCCAATTCCTTGGCGATGGTTTGGAGGTTTTCCTGATTCATCTTGCGGTGGTAACGCACTTTTTCGCCGAGCTTGGTGGTCTCGATGTCAACCTCGTTGTAGATGAGCGCGAGGACCTTCCATTTTTTCGCCTTCTCCGGGGAGGTGTTGGCCGGGGCCACTTTGGGGCGCAGGACCCGGATGTGGCGGCGGGCCTCGGCGCGATTTTCGGCGAAGCATTTTGTGCGGTCAATGACGCGCTCCCAGAGGGTGAGTGCCTCGGCGATTTTTCCTGCGTTTTCGGCCTGGAGCGCCTTGTTTCTTGTCTCCGAAAAGTCAAGTGTGCCGCCGGCGGCCGCCCAGTCCCCGGCGGGAACGGCGTGCGCGGCGGGCGCGACGATTTTAAGGGGGGGCAGCCTCAGGTTTTCCGCAAAAGCCTTCTGGGTTGTGGCGATTCCCGTGAGGGCGGCTAATGCCACAAGGGCTGTGCATTGGAAAATTTTCATGATGGAGGAGCAGTGAACAGGTGTTTTTTCGAAAGGTTGCACGGCTGCGTGTCCGGGGATGGGCCGCCGGGCGTGTGAACGGAGAATTTTTTCTTCTGCGCGCGTCGAAAAAGGGAGGGGGGCTTATGTGGAAAAGGGCGGGGTGCCATGGGCCTGGTCGGCCGCCCAGAATTGCGCGAAGTAGGAGAGGATGAGGTCGGCCCCGGCGCGGCGGATGGCCAGCAGGGACTCGTCCCGGGTGCTTTGCAGGTCGAGCCAGCCGAGGCGGGCGGCGGCGTGGATTTGCGCGTATTCCCCGGAGACTTGGTAGGCGGCAACGGGGAGTCGCGTGACGGAGCGGGTTTCGCGGATGATGTCGAGACAGGGTCCGGCGGGTTTGACCATGACGATGTCGGCGCCTTCGGCTTCGTCCATGGCGACCTCCCTGAGGGCTTCGAGCCGGTTGGCCGGGTCGAGCTGGTAGGTGGCTTTGGATATGGGTGGGGCGCCGGTGGCGCGGCTGCTCCCGACGGCGTCGCGGAACGGGCCGTAATAGGCGGAGGCATATTTGGCGGAGTAGGCCATGATGCCGGTGGCGGAGTGGCCGGCGGTGTCGAGCGCGGCGCGTATGGCACCCACGCGCCCGTCCATCATGTCGGATGGCGAGACAAAATCGGCGCCGGCGGCGGCATGAAGAACCGCCATGCGGGCGAGAATTTCGACGGTGGCATCGTTGTCCACATCCGTCCCCGCTTCGTTGAGCACGCCGTCGTGCCCGTGGGTGGTGTAGGGGTCGAGGGCGATGTCGTTGAAAACGGGGAATTCTGGCGTCGCCGCCTTGATTATGCGTGTTGCGCGCAAGACAAGGGTTTCCGGGTTAAGCGCCTCCCGTCCGTCCTCGGTTTTGAGCATGGGGTCGGTGCGCGGGAAGAGCGCCACACCTCCGAGACCGAGATCGCGAAGCATGCGGCAATGCCCGGCAAGCTGCCTGAGCGGGACACGTTCGATTCCCGGGAGGGAGGGGATGGGTTCGCTGTCGCCGCTGTCGGTGATGAAGACGGGCTGGATCAGGTGGGCTGGCGCGAGATGGGTTTCGCGGACGAGCGCGCGAATGGAGGCGTTGCGCCGCAGGCGGCGTGGCCGGATGGGGAGGTGCAGGCGAGGTGTGTCGGGCATTGTTGCAAAAAGCAGGACAGCCATTTCTGGCTGTCCGTTTGGAGGATGTGTTTGTCGGGGGAGGGCGGGAAGGCCCGTTCCGCACGGGTAGGCGCCGATCTCAATCGTTGTCCTTGCCAGCGTCGTTTTCGTCCGCCGCATCGTCATCCTCCTCATCCTCGTCGTCCTCAATCGGATCGGCGGAGGTGTTGTAGAGGAGTTTCCGGCGGTTCACCGGGAGCGGGGTTAGCGTGGTGGACATGGACCGCCCCATGAGGCGCGCCGGGTGGTCGGGTGTGGCGATGTGGGCGAGTTTCTCTATCGCCTGTTTCATCAGCTCGTGGCCAACCTCGGGGTGCTCCAGTTCGCGAAAACGGAAGGAGAGCGTGAGTTTGATCTTGTGGCCATGGAAGAGGAAGTTTTCGGCGCGCCGGATCTTTATCATCAGGTCATGCACGTCACAACGCGGGCGCAACTTCACCTCCTTCATGCGTGAGGTGGCGGCTTTCTGCTTCTTCTGGCGCTTGGACTCCTCGTACTGGTATTTTCCGTAGTCCATGATGCGGCAGACGGGGGGGCGGGCGCCGGCGGCGATCTCAATGAGGTCATAGCCCATCTCTCTTGCGCGCGCGAGGGCCGCGTGCGAGGTCATGACACCGATTTGCTGGCCGTCAGGGCCAATGACGCGAACCTCGGGGGCGCGAATGCGTTCGTTGCGCCGGGGGCCTTGTTGATGTTGCGGGCCGCGGAAATTGCCGCGGCGGTTACTGTTTCCAAACCTGCCTCCCTCGGATGAGAAAGGCGGGCGGCTAAGCCCGGTTGGCTGGGGAAGTGGCATGTAGTGGTAGGTCGGGTGTGTGTTGTGTGGGTTGCTGTCGGTGAAACCACCGGGTTCCTCCGACAGCTGGAGTATCATACGAAACAGGTTCCGTGACACAAGACATTTTCCTTGCGCAAAGGGCCGGGAGAGCGCGGCGCGAGGGGGGCGCTGGAGAGCGCTGGCAGGGCGTGGGATCGTGGAGCGCGGGATCGCGGGGCGGGGGCGGTGTGTGACAAACCTTTTTCTTCCTTTTCGATGGAATCGTGACGGGCGGCGGCGCCCCTCCCCGGATGCCTTGGGCGGATGCCCGGCGGCTATGGCACCGGGAAAGGCGGGGGGATGGCGGCGCCGGTGAAGAGATCGCGGCAGAATGCGTGCCTGTCCGGGGATGCGAAGAATGCGGTGCCTGCCACGAGGGTGTCGGCGCCGGCGGCGATGCAGGCCGGGGCGGTGTCCACGCCGATGCCGCCGTCAACCTCGATGCGAAAGGGCAGCCTTTCGCGTTCGCGCCAGCGGGCGATGGTTTCGATTTTTTGCAGGACGCCGCGGATGAAGTGCTGGCCGCCAAAGCCGGGATGGACGGTCATGGCGAGCACAAGGTCCACCTCGCCAAGCAGGGGGCGGATGGCCTCGGGCGGGGTGTCCGGGTTCAGGGCGATCCCGTTGCGCAGGCCGAGGGCGTGGATTTGGCGGAGGGTCTCAAGGTGCGGCGTGGCGGCCTCAATGTGGATGGTCAGGGCGTTTGCGCCGGCGCGGGCGAAGGGTTCGATGTACTTGTGCGGCTCGGAGAGCATCAAGTGGGTGTCAAAATGAAGGGCTGGCGCGAGCGGGCGCAGGTCGGCGAGGGTTTTGGGGCCGAAACTGAGGTTGGGGACGAAATGCCCGTCCATGATGTCGACATGCGCCCAGCGCAGCCCGGCACCCGTGATGGCGGCGAGGCTTTCCCCGAGCGCGGCGTGATTGCCGGCGAGCAGCGATGGCGCGAGCACCACGGGGTGGGGACCGGTCCTGGCGTTTTTGTTGTCTGGCTCCGTCTCTTTCATTGTCGCGGGGTAAATGGCATGACTTCCTGCGCGGGTCTATTTTGTTTTGGGGACGTGCCGGGGAGGGGCGACGCGCGACTTGGCGCGGGGGCTGTCCCTAACGGTCCACCTCGCCAAGCACGATGTCCACGCTGCCAAGGATGACCACGGCGTCGGCCAGGGTCTGGTTGAGGCAAATATCCTCCAGCGGCGTCAAGTTGATGAGCGAGGGTGGGCGGATGCGGAAACGCGCCGGCTTGTTTGTGCCATCACTGACCAGGTGAAATCCCAATTCGCCCTTGGGGCTTTCGATGCGCCCGTACACCTCGCCCGCCTTCGGGCGCAAGCCGGCATTTTTGATGGCGGGGTTGTTGTAAACCGGGGTGCTCCCCTCCGCCGGCGGGTGTTCCCTGTCATGTTCGGAAAGAAGCGCGATGGCCTGTTTCACAAGCTTCACCGATTCGTGCATCTCCTTGACGCGCATCATGTAGCGATCATACGTGTCGCCGTGGGCTCCCAGCGGCACACCCCATTTCAGGCTTGGGTAGGCCGAGTAGCCGTCGACTTTGCGGATGTCATAATTGACGCCGCTGGCACGCAGCCCCGGACCGGTCACACCCGCCGCCACCGCGAGTTCGGGGGGCAGCACGCCGACATTCTGCAGGCGGGCAAGAAGGATTTCGTTGCCGCTCAAGAGCATTTCCTGCTCCTCAAGGTAACGCTTGAACCCGTCGTCCAAGTAGCGTTCCAAGCGGCGCAACCAGTCGGACGGGACGTCGGTGCGCAGCCCGCCAAAGCGGAAGAAGTTGGGCATCATGCGCGAACCGGTGAGTTCCTCAAGCATGTCGAGCAGGCGCTCCCGTTCGCGCAACGAGTAGAGCAGCGGGGTAAACGAGGTGCCAAGGTCGTTGAGAAGGAAGCCAATGAGGCAGGCATGGTTGATGATGCGCGTTGTCTCGCCCAGCACGACCCGCAGCAGCTCGGCGCGCCAAGGGACCTCGATGCCAGCAAGCTTCTCAACAGCATGGACATACGCCCAGTTGTTGGTGAGCGCGGCAAGATAATCAAGCCGGTCGGTGTAGGGAATGGCGGCAAGGTAGGTGTTCTGCTCGGCGATCTTTTCGTGATTGCGATGAAGATAGCCAAACACGGGTTGGAGCTTGGTGACGACCTCGCCGTCAAGCACAACGTTCATGCGAAACACGCCGTGCGTGGATGGGTGATGGGGACCGAGGGAAACTTCAAGGAACTCGCCGTCGCCGCTGGCGGGCGAGGTTTCGGGTTGAAATGGGCGCTCGATAGGCATGAGAGGGCGGATTCTCGACAAAACGCGCGAATTTGTCGAGACGTGGTTCAAAACAACGCGGGGTGGGAGAGCGTTTGCGAGACACGTTTCACAACGTCAGCCACCATGGGGCAGGGGATGCGGGGATGGAGCAAAGGCCCAACAACGCGGCGCCGTTTTCCAATCCGTCCAAAATTCTTTCCGGAAAACCTGCCCACCCGCCTGCGCTGCGCCGATACCCCGCTTTTGTCCCCATGTATGATTTGTGCCAATGGGATCTAATCGCTTTCCGCAGAATGGCGCAGGGCGAGAAATGCTTCTTTCAGCGCCTGGCTGACGGCGGAGTCGGCCTCGGATAGGAGGAGCTTTTGATAAGAATCCAAATAGAGGGAACGGTAGCGATGGAAAAAATGGAGAAAGTGGCGCAGAAAACCAATGCAGTCCAGAATGGCAATTTCCACGCCATCCGTTCTCTCGTAACAGTCGGCGGCATATTTGGAGATGGATGGCTCAATCACATCCGTTGTTATGAAAATATAATTCTGGATCCTGGGTGCTGACCGGGCGATTTTCAAGATGGCCGCATCAATGTCCTCGCGGGTGACGCGCTTCATTTTCATCTCATAGACGGTGGCGATCTCGTTGTCATTTTTCAGGCATACCTCAACATCGCCCAGCGCGCCGGTTTGCAAATCGGCGGCATTGTGGGATTTTAGTGGCAGGATGGTTTCGGAAAAATGGGTTCCAACGGCCTGATAGGCGGCCGCGATTACCAACACGGGAAGGCGGCTTGAATTTTTGCACGCGAGATGCTGCCGTATCAAAGTAACAATGTCCTCGGAGGACGGTTCCAGGACGCCATTGGATCTTTTTAGCGACTCAAGCAACGAATTTATCCGCGCTTGCTGTTCGTCCCGGATGTTTATCAAGTTGCGGACAATATCGACAAAAACCTCTTTGGCCGTGATACGATTTTCCGCGACATCCTCCAGCAGTTGCAATGTCTTCTGATAGAGCTCGCGCGGGCGGCCGACCAGCTCGATGCCTGTTGTCAAGGGATGCGCGATATTCCGTAATGTTGGCGTCAGGAACGCGGTTGTCTGATTTGCCGGAAGGTGGTGCCTGTTGATGAAAGCGGTGATGTATTGTTCATCGTAAGCGCGGCCGGAGAAGCAGTCTTTGCCATTGATTTCGGTGTAAGGCTTTCTCGGATCAACCGAGGGTTTGTCCAATTTTCCGAGCAAACATGACATCAGCAGCCGGACGCCGGCGCGGTTGCTCATGCAGCGACGTACAAATTCAATGCGCTCGCGAATGGCGTCATTGTGGATTCGCGACTTTGAGGGCGCCTTGCACGCCTTGTCAAAAATGACGTCAAGCCATTCGTCGGGTTTCATGAAAAAGCGATCTCTTCTTGTGTTTGCGGGTTGTAATTTGTCCAAAGGACCTCGCGACGCGTGTCTTTTGTGGAGTGAATGGTCTTTTCCTTGCCACGGGTTTTGAACCATTTTTCCCTGGGAAAAAATGCCTCCATGATCGGATGTTCGTAGCCGGAGATGGCGACTTTTCCCGCGCAGCAATTCACGACTTCGGCGAATTCCCGGTGCTGGGCCTCGTCCATTTCAAAGCCGTATGCCTTGCTGTCACCGCGTGTGGCGTGAAGATAGGGAGGGTCGCAGTAGAAAAGAGTGCGCGGGCTGTCGTAAAGCTTGATGATGTCAATGGCCGGGCGGTTTTCGATTTGGACGCGCAGGAGCCGTTGGGCGATGGCATCCAGAGCGTGGATGCCTCCGGGCCAGCGCGAAACGACGCCGGACATGCCGGCGCGGCTGGTGTCCTTGCAATTGGCCCATCGTCCAAGCGAGGCGGTTTGCGCAAGCCCCGTCCGGGTTTGGCGGGCGCGAACATAAAAGCGCCGGGCGCGCTCAACGTTGTCCGCCGCCGCAGCGTTGCCGTAAATCGCGAGGTGATACTCCTCGCGGGAAAATGGCGTGAGAGCGATGCCCCGTTTGAGCGCCTCGGGAGCGTCGCGCAGGGTGCGGAAGAAGTTCACCACCTCGCCGTCAATGTCGTTGTAAGTTTCCACGGGGGAGGGGGGGCG
Organism: Puniceicoccales bacterium; assembly: GCA_031256995.1. Taxonomy (GTDB): domain Bacteria; phylum Verrucomicrobiota; class Verrucomicrobiia; order Opitutales; family UBA953; genus CALNBE01. The sequence continues at coordinate 6,581 of JAIRPL010000001.1, read as the reverse complement.
GTTGAGCAGCACGGCGGCGGAACCGGCGAATGGTTCACAATAATGGTGGCATTCGGGGAGCAGCGGCAGAAGCCAGCCGAGATGTGAGAATTTTCCGCCATACCAGCCAAACGCGATATGCCGCCGTTGTTCGCAGCGAGTCCCATTGCCTGAGCTGGCGGCAAATTCGTCCGGGGCGTCCACAAACAACGGTGATGCCCTGCGTCCTTTCCGGGTGTCGCGTCCAGGGGATTGAACCGATGTGGCGCGGGGGCTGTGTCCATTCATGTCAGGATCGCCCTCGATGAGACCATCCAAGGATCCGGTTTCCAGCGATTCCGCATGGAGCTTTTGCATGGGGGGAAAGCATATGTGACAAGGGGAATTGGTCAAAGTATAACAGCCCAACTCCTCCGGAAGATGCGCTGAGGCTCGGGAATGGGGGGCAGAATCAGACTGCTGCTGAAGGTGCGGCGTCAAGGATGCGTGGAGATGTGCCGTGGTTTGGGAACTTGGCGAACGGTCGGGATGATTGGCGGGCGGACGGCCGCCGTCTGCGGGGTGGCGCGATTTTTGGCGGGGGATTTTGCGGGGGAGGGGGAGGGCGCCAAATATGCGCCAACCGGCCTTCGGCACGCGTGCGGCGGGCGGGGTCTGCGGGATCTGCGGCACCTTTGCCTGACGGCGAATCGTGGGGCAGGGCCATGAAAAAAGGTTTTATTTCGATACGAAAAGCTTGAGCCACGAAATGTCCTGCACTCATGTTTTAACCGCAGCTCGAAAAAAAATCTTTCATGCGTGCTTGACATTTCGAAATAAGCTCATTCTGTCCGCTTTCGCTTTCCCATGAACATGAACTCCCGCAATCGTTTCCCCAAAAAAGGCCAATTCGCAGCCCAAGCGCGCGTTTACGAGCGCAATTCTCGGAAACAGGGGGGGGGGGGGGGGGGTAACTCCTTCTCGGCACTCAGGTCGCTGCTGATCGCGTTTGGCGGGGTGGCGGCGCTCGCACCGCAGGGGGTGCGCGCGGATTGGATATTTCACGACGAAGGCAGCCTGACGATTTCGAGCGCGGGGCGCGTGAGCGCGTTAAACGGTGTCTCCGGGGCACATCTCGGCGAAGAGATTGTTAAGCTTCATGAAATCATATTCAATGGGAGTGGATTGGGTGCCTCGCAGGCGCAGCTCATTTTTGACGTTGGCGCGAACGTCATTTTTGATGATTCGACGGATTTTCTTACCATCGCCAGTGGAAAAAGTGGCGCGATAAGCCTTTTTGAAGGTTCCGGGATCACATTCAGGAATCATTCACGGACGACGTCCGGTACTGACGCTATCTACGGAGGTGCGATTTCCATCGAAGCGGGCGCGAATTTTGCAATCGGCCCTGACTACTTTGGCGGGACTGTTGGCGAGGTGCGGTTTGAGAACAATAGCGTCGGGGGCGGTAGTTACGCGCAGGGTGGTGCCATTGGCGCCGTCGCTGGCGCGGGACAGAAAGCCGATGTCTTCATCAATGCGGGCTCCATTTCCTTCACGCACAACAGAGCGGAGGGGGGCGTTAGCGTCAGCGGCAACTTTGGCGGTGCCATTTTTGCCCAAGGCAAAGGCAGTGGCACTGGCGCGCACGTCAACCTTCAGGCCAGCAGTGTCATTGAGTTTAGCAACAACTATGCATACTCCGCTGGCGGGGCCATCTTCGCCGAGATCTACAATAACAACGATAACATTCGCAGCGAAGTCTCTGTCGTAATTACCGCGTCAAGTATTCTTTTCGAGAACAATAGCAATGAGCTCGCGGGTTCTGACGCTTATGGCGGCGCGATCCGTGTGACCGCGGGTGGGTCGAACACGGCGAAGAACGTTTCCGCCAAGATCCTCTTGACCGCCAGGGATGGCGACATTGTCTTTCGAAACAACGCGGCCACCTCCGGGGCGGCCATCTCCTTTGATAATTTTTCGGCGAATTCCTCCTCAGGGCAGGAGGCTTTCATCTTCCTAAATGCCGGAATGGGGAAAATCGACATCAGCCAAAATATCACACGCAGTACCTACCAACACTCCCGTGGGGCGGTGGATATTCGTGGCGGCGGTGCCCCAGGGGCTTCAACGCTGGAGATGCACGCCAAGCAGGTTGATATCAGCAGTAACACCAACCGTGCCATTTTTTTGGAACAGTGGAGAAATCCCGTGGAAGAGAACAGTGGCCTCCCCGCCGTGTTTATACAGGCGGAAGACAGCATCACCCTTTCCCACAATACTTCGCCATCCGACGGCGAGGCCTGGGTGAGGACGGGCGCAGGGATATTTGCGCAAAGCCGCCCTAGTACGGATTCCTTGAACACCCACATCGTCATTAAGACATCTGGTGCCAGCGATTCCAGCGGCGATATCAACATTGGTTCCAACACTTCGACCGCCAGCTTCCCCACCAACGCCTTCCGCACGGCGATGGGCGGTGGCGCCATTTCCGCCACAGCCGGGGGATTCGCATCGAGTGGTCCACCGGATCATACCAGTTACAGGGGGTCGGCGGGCGTTCGCATTGATGCATCGGGACACCTTTCCATTCAGCACAACGAGCTGACCTTGGAAAAGGGGGCAGATTGGGTCGAAGGGCGCAGCGACAAATTCACCGGCGGGGGCGCCATCTTTGTATTTTCCACGGCGGAAGCCTCAAGCGCGATCGCCGCCGCGGGCAACGGCCTGCTTTTTGATTTGTCCGCCGCCGGGGATCTTTATTTCGCGAATAACCAAGCCCTTGGTGCCGCCAATCCCAACGGCGGGATCATTTCCGCAGTCAGCGTGCAAAATGAGTTGGACGCGTCATCGACGGGCACAGTCCCAGTCCCAATACCCGCCCATGGGCGGCTGGTCTCTGGAGGTGGAATGCAGATCTTCGGAAATGTCGCGGATGGCAAGGGGGGAGTGGTTTACCTGCTCGCCGAGACGGGCGCCGCCACGCTGGAAGTCCAACTGGGTGTCTCTGGTGGTGGCCGTGACGGCTGGGTCTATGGCAACCGGGCCGGCTATGGTGTGGGCGCGACTCCCGACACGGGTGGTGCATTTCACATCGAGGGTGCCACCGAGGCCAATCTGGTCCTTGACACCCGTAACATGGAAGATGGAGGATCGCTCATCTTCAACGAAAACCTTGTCGGTCATGAAGAGGTTTCCGACATCATCCGGCGCTCGATTTACCTCAAGAGTGGCGCCACGGGCGGCAGTTCCTCCGGGAACATCACTTTTGCCACCGGGAATGGAAGCGATATCCATATTGGGGACGGCATTGACGCTGTCGCCGCCGCAGGCAACACCGCCGGATACACCGTTTCCATACATCCGACCACAGGTCCCTACGGAAGCAGCTCCCCAGGGGAATTTGTGCAATTCGGGGGTGCCATCATACGCATCCCTGGGCAGACCACGGTGCACGGCGGTTTGCATGGATTCATGATCACCGACGCAAATGGCCCCGCGCGCTACCAAACCTATGCCGAGGGGGCCACGCCCTCTGGCAGTTATACGCTTGAATCAGGCGCCTCCATCGGCGTCGCCGGCATGGGCCATGTGATCGCCAGCGCGCAACATCGGTTTGCGGAGGATTCCACGCTGATGTTTGCCCTCCAGGAGGGCTTTCTCTCCGGCAACACCAGCGCCCTGCTCAAACTTGAGGGCGGGGGCATGCCCGCGACGGGGGCGGGCTACGTGCTTCCAGGGGCCAACAAGGTCATGGTCTCGGGTAGCCTGGTCGCTGGCGGAAGATATTTCCTGTTGGACGCCACGGCGCTGGGCAACGGCTCCGTCGCCACCTCCGGCGATCTCAACTTGGACCAGCTGCACATCAACGGCAACCCCGTGACTCCCTTGACCGGCAGCCCAACCACCGGAGGGCGCAATTACATCACCGCCGGGCTGATCACGGGGGACAGCTCCAACAACAAGCTCTATCTCCAGATCGGTGACGTGGCGGGCAACACCGAGAACACGTGGAAGGGGACCGAGAGCACGGTGTGGAAAAGCGACTCCTCGACCTCGGCCCCCGGCAACTGGAGCGGGCAAGTCCCCTCGGGCGACACCACCAGCTACACCTATGTCCAGGTGGGCACATTCCTGCACGGCGACCTTGTTCTTTTCAACAGCACCGCGCCCGACACCAAGCGTGCCGTCGCCGTTGATGCCGCGGGCGTCAACGTCGGCAGCATGACCGTCGATGGCGACGTCACCTACACTTTTTCCGGCGGCCAGATCCTTGGTGCCACCGATCAGTCCACCTACCACGCCCTTCTCGAACCCACCCTGCAGCCCCGCACCGACGGCACCCTGCACATCCGCAACGGTGCCACGGCCATCATCAAAAACACCATCCAGTTCCCCGGCTCGGGCGCCTTGGACCTCGGAGGAAATCCTGTCGCGGGCGTGCAAGTCGGTAGCGGAAGACTTGTCCTCGCCGACGGCGGCAGGCTTGGCGTTGGCGACGCACAGAATGTCCAGCTCTCCAACGGTGCGACCATCGAGTTCAACCGATCCGCTGGCAACAACTACACTTATCACGGCACGATCAGCGGCACGGGGAGTCTTGTCAAAAGCGGCGACGGAACCCTCACCCTGACCGCCAATCAAACCGGTGATTTCAGCTTCGCCATCCTAGGTGGCACCCTCATCCTTGCCAATGTCGACCTGTATACGGGCAATGGGTGGATTGAATCTGGCGGCACCCTCGCCGGCTCTGGAACGGCTTCGGGAGGCTCTTGGTACACCGTTCATGGCGGCGACATCTCCCCCGGTCTCACCCCTGGCTCTATTGGCACTCTCTCATTTGGCGCTACTGAAGTCCTTCTTCAATCCGGCGCCCGCTACATTGTGGACCTTCAGGCTGGCGGCACGGCCGACCTTCTCGTCGTTAACGGTTCTCTCCAACTTGATGGTGGTTTCTTGGTTTTGGCCCATGTCGGCGGGCGCATTCACGTGGGGGAAGAATTTGTCATAGCCAGCGCCATCGCCGATCCGCTCGGCGCTTACGGCCTCATTGGGGGCAGCCTCCCCACGGATACTTATTCCCTTGATGGCAACGAGTTTGTCGCGGTGACGCGGGAAACCTATGACGGGGGCGGCAACCGTACCGGGATGGAACTTTTGCTGCGTGCCGTGCGCGCCGCTCCGCTCGTCCCCGAGCCATCCACCTATGCCCTCTGCGGCGGTCTTGGCGTCCTCCTCCTCGCCTTCACATGCCGCCGGCGAAAATCCTCCAAGAAGGCGTGACAGCGGAATGGCTCACGAGAGCAACGATTCCGGATGAATGGCAAAGAGCGGATTCGCGCGCGCCAGCGGAGATGCCATTGCGGCGGGAATGGCGACCTTGGTCCTTGCCCCGTTGCAATTCCGTTTTCCATGACGAAAGCGTCGTGATGAAGGGGGATGGCGGGGAGGAACGGGGCGGCATCAGGCTTTGAAACGTGAAGTTTTTTGAAGCGTGACGTCTTTTGAAGCGTGAAGATTCCAATTAAGGCAGGCAGTGCGATCGTATGAGTTTTCACCGCTTTGGAAGAGATGAGCCTTTTCCAAAGCGGCGTGGGAGTGAGGCACCCCAGGGCGTTTCGCGCCATGATGCCAGCCTTGCCGGGCTTTTTTCCTCACTTGTGAAAAGTCCGGAAAAACCTCAAATTCTGAAGACGTCCACATTTTCCCCATGAACGGACAAGCATCAACAAATCCTTCCCGGAAAACGCCCTGGAGTTTTTTGGAAACCCCGTGGTGGCCAAAACTGCAGAAATTCATTTTTCTTCTGGCCATTGTGATGGCGGTGGTGCTGCTTGTGAATTCCATTGTCTGGAAAACAGACTATTTGGACAAGCTGATCCGGTTGGCCTGCGGCTTGGGAGGGGTGATCGTTGTGGCGGGCGTCAAAAAGATCCTTGGAAACGTGACTGATGAGTTGAAAACGAAAATTTTCAAGGGGGCTCTGATCTACACGGCGGTTGTGGGTGGTTTCCTGGTTTTGTCGCTGAATTCTGGTTACATTCCCACGGGAGGGGATAACGCCGTCTGTTTTCAGGCGGCGGAGGGTGAGGGTGGGGGTGTGACGTATCAGTTGAAGATGGCGCATCAGGATCCCTTTATATTCTTAATACGCTGTTTTAACCATTTTTTGGGAGCCAGAAATTACATCGCCTTCTTTGTTCTAAACTTGGGATCCTTGCTCGTCATCGTTGCCTGTGCCGGAAAAATCTCCGATTTGATTTTTAAGGATAACAAGACGACGGCGATCGCGCTGCTGTTGACGGCCTCTTTTTCTCCCATTTTCCTTCACCTGCCCACGATTATTGGAAATATACCCGGGTTGGCATGTTTTCTTTCGGCCATTTACTTTTGGTTGTCACGGCGGAGGGGTTGGATTCTGGCCTGCGTCCTTGCCTCCATCCTTGCCGTGTTGTTCAAGGCCACTTTCTCGGCTTTTCTTCTATTTTGGGTTTTTTGGGGAGCGGTGGCTTCCCTGCAAAAAGGATGTTTCGCCCGCTATCTGGTCATTCCTTTGTTGTGTTTTCTTGCCTCCTCTTTTGCGCAAACACAATTCATTCGTTCTTACGAGGAATATCACAAAC
>JAIRPL010000074.1 GCA_031256995.1 Puniceicoccales bacterium | reverse complement strand
TGCTACCTCCTTCCCCTGCCATTCCCGCAAAGGCGGCGATCTTAAGAATCTTTCTGCCCAGAAGCCGGCGCGGCGCAGAAAAAACACAATTAGCGCTCCTAATTGTGTCTATAAGATTTCTCGGGGGGGGGGGGGGGGGGGAGCGGCCGAGCCAAATTGTTGTTGTTATGGGTGCTATTGGTCATGAGTTTGGTATGCGTTTAATAGAATGTATTACGAATACCGGAACACCCAAACATCGAGCACAGTACGTGTCAAATACTTTTTTTAATTCCCGCCAAGGAATGCGATACGGAATTTGAAAAATCCCTCCTCACGCGACAGAAAAAATACGGCGCGGGTGCTCCCGTCCCGCCGCCGTCTTGCAGCCTTCAGCGGGAATGAGGCGCCGGAAGAAGCCTCATGAGGCGATCCTGCCGCTGAAAGACGCCTTGGGCTGCGACACTCCAAGGCGGCTTACAGCGGATGGGATCGCGGCAACCAGCCACACCGCTTCGCCGGACATCACACGTGTCCGTTTCTCTTTCTGGAATTTTTCTCGGATCCGCGCCCAAGCGCGCCCTGTGGCGGCCGGGCCTAAAAACGAAGGCGCAACGAGGCGTTGAGATGGTGGGCGGTTTGCTGGGAGAGATCCGTCTCGAAGCGATAGGTGAACTGGAAGGAGAGGCTCTCCGTCAAACCAAGATCGACAGAGGGGGACAATTGGGCGCGATGGCGGGTCAGCGACGGCGCGTGCACCGAGAAGCCGCGCCCGGAGGAGTCCACCGCGAAAGCGCCGTTGAGCGTGGTCTCGCGGTCAAGGAACTCGTGGGCATACGCCACATCAAGGGAAAGGCGCGCGGAGTGGATGACTTCCTGGGGAAGGAGGTAGTTCAGGCTGGCACCGACTTTGAGGCGGAGGGATTCCTGCGCGAAGGCGTCGATGTGAAGGGCCGCGTCATTATTGAGGCCGCCGTGGGAGCCTTTCTCGGTGAAGGCGTTGACGCGGGCATAATCGTATTCGGCGGCGAGGTAGGGGTTGATGGAGAAGGTCTTGGCGAGGCCGACGGCCCCCCCGAGGGTGATGCTGGCGCCAAAGTCGTAACCTTCCGGATTGGCGCTCCCGATGCGCTCGGCGGCGGCGTTGGATGCGGCGGCAGGGCGGCCGCTGTTGTGGTCAATGTCGTAGTAACTGTAGCCGCCGCGGACGGCGAGATCGAGGTAGAGGTCCTCGCGAATCTGGGTGCTGGCATAGGCGGTCAGGCGGCTGTGATCCTGGTAAACACGGCCCGCCTCGTAGTCGAGCGTGGCGCGGCCCTTGTGGTAACCGGCGGCGAGGCCGACGAGGAAGTTCAGGCCGATGGCCTGGTCAAAACCGACGGTGCCGCCGTAGATGTTGGAATCCCACGCGGGGCCGTCCGCGCTGGTGTTTTGCTCAAAGCGGGCGGTGCCGCTGATGTAAAAACCGGTGTCGGCGATGCTCTTCTGCTGGTAGCGGGTGTAGCGCGAAGCCTCGAGGTGGGAGTGAAGATCCGTGGAGTCCTCGCGGGCGGTGGCAAGGCTCATCGCGGTTGCGCTGGCGAGACCGACCGGGGAGGCGCGGTTGATGGCCTTGGCGGCGCCGGAGGAGGCATTGAGCAATCCGCTGACAACGGCGGACAGCCTTCCCGAGTCCTCACGGAAGGTGGCGTCAAGGTATTCGACAAAGGCTGTGTTGCCATTGTGAAGCCCCTCCCGGATGGATGCGATGTCAAGAATCCGCTCCGAGAGTGTCATTGTCAGATAACCATCGCCTTTGCAGTAGGTGAGCGCGGGGGTGGGCACGGCTCCCGCGCCGGTGTCCACGGAGATGGCGTCACGCTGGAAGGCGCCCGAGATGTCCGGGCGGGCATCCACGCCGGCCGATGTGTCGTGAAGGAACTGCACCTCGCCGCCATTGCGGAGGCTTTCGTAAATGGCGCCGCTGGTCTGGAGCAGCAACGTGGCGTTTTCCGTGATGAACAGTGTGCCGCCATAGGAAATGGCGGGGGCGCGGAAGAGCGAGGCGCCGCCGTCCCCGGATTGCGGGGTTCCGCTGACGGTGACGACAAGGCGTCCGTTGTGATGGATGTCGCCGGAGACGCTGATGCCGGCCCCTGACGGGCGCAGCTCGCCATCATTCTGCAGCGAGCCGGCAAGCGTGCCCGCGCCGGTGAGGGCGGCATTGTCGCGCACGTGGAGCAGGCGGGTGGCGAGGGCATCGGCGCCAGGGGCGAATTCCAGCGTGGCGCCGGAGGCCACGGCAAGGGTGCCATTGGCAAAGGCGGCCGTGGAGGCGATGCCAGCCGTGGAAAGGGCGCCGGATTGCAGGGAACCTGCGGCTGCGGTGCCCGCGAGGCGGAAAACGGCCTGGCCGCCCGCCGTACCCGCGCCGGGCGCGAGGAGAAGCGTGCCATCACCATTCCCAAATCGTGCCTCGACGGTGTTCAAGCCGGCGGCGCCCTCGATGCGCAGCACGCCGGCGCCGGTGGCGTCGAAAGTGGCGGCGGGAGGCAGCGAGCCGGCCTGGAAAACGTAGGTCCCCTGGGCCGCGCGGAAGGTCCCCGCGAAGATGGAGCCGTCGCTGTTCCAACGGAGCACCCCGGTGCCAAGGTGCTCCACGACACCCTCGCCGCGCAACCGCAACGAGGCGCCGGTGAGCGTCCCGTCCTCCGGGACTCCCGGCCCGGGGCGCTGGGCGGAGGCGGTGTAGCGCAACAACGCGCCCTGGGCGATCCCGACGGTGAGCGGTGCCGCACCGGAATTGAAGAGCGAGGCGGAGGATGCGTCACCAACCTGCACGGTGGCGCCGGCAAGGATGTCCAGGGAACCGGTGATGGCATTGGCGGCGCCTTGGAGGACGACCTCTCCGCCGCGCACCTCGATGCTGCCAGCACTGGATAGGGTGCCGGGGACGAAAACCGTGCCCGCGCGGTTGAAGACAAGCGTGCCGCCGGCGTCGGGGACGCTTATGACGCCGGGGAGCGAGATGGCGCCGCCACCCGTGCCGTCGCCAATGGAGAGCCTTCCGGAATCCACAACGAGCCGGCCGCGGGTATTGACAAAGCCCGTCAGCGTCGCCTCGCCCGCGCCGTCCTTGACGACGCTTGAGCCGGCCTCGCCGTCGAGATCGCCAAGGGTGATGGAGCCGCCAGCCGCCGGGGAAAGGAAGAGGGCCGTCCCCGCCTTGACCGTCGTGGACAGCAACTGGCGCTGCTGGAGCACCGTGGCGCCGTCGCCAACATGGAACTCGCCGGACTGGACGCGGATGTTGACGGAGCCTGAGCCGAGCCAGGTCACGGAGGATGGGATGTCGGAGCCGGCGGCGGCATCCTTCACAAGCTCACCCGCGCCGGAAATGTCATTGGGCAACGAATAGTCCCCCGCTTTTGCGAGCAGGAGGGAGCCTGACTGAAGCTCGATCGTGGCGGAGCCAAACGCGCCCTGCCCCGTGAGCAGGAATGTGCCGCCGGAGAGGCGGATGTCGCCCGAGAAACCGCTGTTGGCATTGGTGACCTCGATGGATTTGTCGCCAAGTTTCTCGACAAACCCCGCGCCCGAAAGCGGCTGCTCAAGCGTGGCGTCTGCGGGCAGATGGAGCGTCAGGCGCCCGGCCCTGCCTATGGTGAACGCGCCCGTGCCCGCCGCGCCCGTGAGGCCGTCGCCGATCTGAAGGCGCCCGTTGAGGATCTCGACCGCCCCGGAATGACCGGAATTGTCGCCCGAAAGGACGAGGGCGGTGCGGGCGTTCCCGTCGAGGCGCAAGGCGAAGTCGCCAAGAAGGCTGCCGGCAAAAATGGAGTTCTCCCCGCGCGCGCCTGTCGAAAGGGTCCCGGTGCCCGTGATCCTGGAGCCGGCGACGCCGCGCAGCCCGCCGATGGCATTCCCGCCCAGAAGCTCGATGGAGGCGCTCCCGTCGCCAAGGGCGATGATCGCGGCGGAATAGTCGGCGGAGGCGAGGCGGAGCGCGCCGGAACGGACATCCACGGTGCCCTTGAAGTTCACGCCGTCGGGCGGGAGCTGAAGGGAGCCGCCGCCTTGCTTGAAGATGCGGGAGGATTCGGTGCCGGAAAGGCCGCCCGTGAGAAGCAGCGGGGCGGCGCCGGAGTCAAAGGTGGCGGTCACGCCGGCATCCACAAATATGTCATTGGCGAGGGTGCGGGATCCGTTGATGGCGGCGAGGGTCGCCGGGCCGGTGATGGCGAGCGCGCCGCGGCCGAGGGCGAGGTCGTGGCCGACGGCAAGGGTGCCGCTCGCAAGGTAGGTGGCCGGGGCGCCGGCAAGGCCCTCGTATTCGTTTTCCGAGAGCAGGACGAGGGTCCCGGATCCGCGCTTTTCAAGCCATCCGGACCCGCGGATGGGCAGGCCGGAGACGGTGTAGTCGAGGTCGTTCTTGAATGTGACAAAACCGATGGAGACATTTTCCCCGACCGTGACGTTCGTGCCCGCCGCGCTGTCATCAAACAGGGCGCTGTCGCCCGGGAAGTAGCCCGCGCGCATGCCATTGGATGTCCTGAAATTGCTGACGACAGGACTCCAGAGGTTTTTTCCGTCCTCACGGGTGTCGCCCACCCAGGTGATGGTGTTCTGGGCGGAGGCGGTGGAGGTGACGTTCAAGTAGACGGACTTCACGCCGGGCGTGTGGACAAGCGCCAGCTTGTAGCGGGAATCCAGATACCCTCCGCCGTCAACGCCCGCCGGGAGGGCGAGCTGGTCAAAATTGGCAAGCTCGCCCGCGTAATTGGCAAGCAGGTAGGAGCCGATGGCGAGCGTGCCCTCAGTCCGGTTGACGTGGAGTGTGGCCGGGGCGTCGAAACGGAGGTCGTTGACCAGCAGGAGGGAGTTTCCGGGGTTGGATATGTTGCCGGTGAGGTGGAAGAGGAACTCGGAGGCGGAACGGACGCGAAGCGTGCTGCCAGGCACGGCGGCATTGAGGACGCGCGCGGCGTCAGGCAAGCCGTCCTGGCCGACCTCAAGCCTGCCGCCATTGAGCGTAAGGTTGCCATTCACGTCGTAATGCCCGGCGGAATGCGCGCCACCGGCGGCCAGGGTCTGGCCCGCGAGGATGCTCACCCCGAAATCACCCGCCATCCCGGAGACATCCAGCGAGGCGCCGGAGGCGATGGAGATCCTGGGCGAGGCCAGGATGGTCGCCCCGGAAAGCCTCAGCGTGCCCGCCTTCACAACGGTGTCTCCCGTGTGAACGAAGGCCTGCACGTTGGAGTGCGCGGGATCAAGATACAGCTCAAGCGTCCCCGTGCCGGACTTTATGACGCTGAAGTCACTGGCCGCGGCGTTGCCGCGCTCGCCAAGCTGCCCGGCGAAACGCACCAGGTTCCCGGCGCCGCCATCAAGCTCAAAGGTGACGGTCGCCGTGCCCGTCGCGGAGCCGTTGATGACACGGTTGTTCGCGCCGGAACCCTCCACGGTAAGGGAGGAAAACGCCTGGTTGTGCCCATTGAGCGCGAGGATGCCGGAGGTGTTGCTGGCGGCGTCGCCAAGCACGAGCGTGCCCGAGATGCCAAGGGCGCTGTCGGCGGCGAGCACAAGGGTCCCGTCCTGGACGGCCGTGCCGCCGGTGTGGGTGTTGGAGACAGTGCCGGTGGCGTCGCCCACAACCCAGGTGCCGGAGCCGGTCTTGCGCAGGGACAGGATGCCGTTCAGCGGGTTGGTGAGCGCGGCGGCGAGGACGTTCGCGGAGGCGGTCCCGTCAAGCACGAGGGTGTGGGCGGAACCATCCGCGACGGCCAGCAAGGCGTCGGCCTGGATGGTCAGGCCCGCGCCATTGGAGCGAAAGGTGGATGTGGTCCCGGCAAGAAGGATCGTGCGGTCCGTCGCCGCGACCGAGGCGTTGTCAAAGAGGAGAACCCCGTTGTGAACCTCAACCTTGGAGCCGCCCGGCCCGCGTTTGCCCAGCACGTCGTGGTCGCCAACGGTGCTCATGGAGGCCAGCTCAAGGGTGCCGCCCGAGACGGTGATGACGCCGCTTGTCTCGTTGCCGCCCGACGCGGGCGCGAGGGAGAAGGTGCCGCGCCCCTCCAACGTGAGACCGACCTCGCCGCGAAGCGTGCCGTCGAAGGACTGCCTCGCCCCCTCGGGGACGGTGACGGTCAATGTGCCGGAACCGGAGACAGAGCCGTTGCCGGTAAGGCCGGCGATGGTCTGCCGGACTCCGTCCTCAAGATGCAATGTGGAGTCGGTTTCGCCGGCCGGCCCTGTGCCGGCGAGATGGATCATGATGGCGCGATCGAGCGTGTCGCTGCCCGTGAGCCGCAGAGTAGCCCCGGTGAGAATGGAGAGGTTGACACCCGAAACCCCGCCCGCGCCAAGCCTGAAGACCCTCGGGCTGGAGGAGGCTTCCGGCGCGGCATCCGGGGCGAGGGAGAGAAGCGGCGTGGCGGCGGCAGGGCTGATGTTGGGCGCGGAGACATCGGGAAGCATGCTGGCGCCGGCGGTCCGGATCATGGCGTCGGCGGCAAGCTCAAGCCTTGGGAACGTCCCCCCGCCGGATGAGTCGGCCACCGCCCCTTTGCCATCGTGCCCCGCGCCGGAAATCTCGGCGGCCTTGGCGGAATAGTCGAAGCTCTGGATGTCGAGCGTCCCGGCGGTGGAGGTGTCGCTGGTGACGAAAAATTTCTCCGTGCCGTGGAAGGCCTCGGGGGCGGAAGCGCGGAGGATGCCCTCGGACACGGTGGTCGCTCCCGTGTAGGTATTGCCGCCATTCCCGCCATCGGGACGAAGGATCAAGGTGCCGGCGCCGGTTTTGCGCAGGGCAAGCCTGGCCTCCAAGGCACCGTCGCGAAGGGTTCCCTCAAAAACATTATCCCCCGTGGCGAGGTTGAGCACGAGGGTCTTGGTGGCGCCGGCGATGGCGCTTTCGATGACGGAGGTGGGGCTTCCCGAGATGCCGCGCACCTCGACCTCGGACACGCCCTGGGGACGGAGGCTGAGAATGGAATTGCCCTCGAGTGTGATGGCGGCCCCGCCGACGGCATTGCGTTGCTCCAGGCGAAGGACACCGGCCGCAACGCGGATGGCCCCGGAAAATGCGGGGTTGTCGCGGTTGAGCGCGAGGGTGCCCGCGCCGCGTTTCTCAAGCGTCACCCCAAGGTGGGTGGATAATTCGCCCGTGTGGGTGAAGACGTCCCCGGCGGAGGCGACTTCCCAGGAACTATCCCCATCGAGGACGACGGGGCGGGAGAATTCGGCGGCGGATGCGGCGTTGCGCAGGGTGCCGCCGTCAAGGACGACGCCCTCCGGTCCGGCGTTGGCGCTGCTGGAGACGAGCAAGGCGCCCTGCCGGACGGTGATGAGGCCGGCGTTGCGATTGATGCCCGCGAGTTCAAGGCTCCCGTCCCCGGTTTTCAGAAGGCGAAGGTTTTGCGCGCCGATCGAAAGCCCAAGCCTGACGTCCCCCTGCGTTGCCGCGATTTCCAGCGTCCGGACGTCATTGGCGAACGAACCCGTGCCGCCGATGCGGATTTCCTCGGTTCCCGTGAACTGGAGCTGGCCGGCGCCAAGGTTTTCAATCTTCCCGCCGCCGGCATCCACGGTGAAGGAACGGTTGGTGCTTGTGGGCTGGGAGGAATTGAACTGGAGCGCAGCCCCGTTGCCGAGGTTGAGGTCGGAGGCGAGGGAACCGGCGCCAAGGAGACTAGGCAGGCCCTTGTCGGCAATGAGCGGAATGGCGGCGTTCCCGGTGTTATCAAGGTGCAGTTTTCCACCGAGGACGTAAACGGGGCCGGTAAAGTCGTTCGGGGTGTTGGTGTCGTTTCCGGCCTTGAGGATGAGGGTGCCCGCGCTGTTTTTCTCGATGCCCCCGCCGCCGGTTATCCTGGCGCCGGCGCGGTTGGTGAGCGTAAAGGTGGCGGCAGGGTTGGGGGCGGAGCTGGCGGAGTCCTCCACGACCACGGTCAATGGCCTGACGTTTTGGGCGATGTCGATCTCCGCGGCACCCGTCCCCTCGCGCAACACGGCGGCACCGTATTCGACAAAAGAGGCGCTACTCAGGGTGCCGGAGGAGTCATCCCAGATCCAATTCGCGCTGCCGGCGTCCCAAGAGTCGCTTGCGCCGGTCCCGTCCCAGATGAACTGGCGGCCATTGCGCTCGACGACGACACCCAGTTTGCCGTCCCGGACGACAAGGTTGCTCTTGAGGCTCGGGGAGCCGGCAAGACCGATCCCGGCAAACGCGTCGTCGGGAGCGGCGCCAAAACTGGCGTTGAAGGAGGTGCCATCCGTCAGGTTCACGGCGGCGATGAGCGGGTAAAAGGTGCCGTTGGAATCGGCGCTGCGCGGGAGCAGGATGCCGCCGGGGGTGCCAAGCTCCAACCTTGGCGTGGACCCGGACTGGATCCTGAGTTCGCCGCTGAGGGCGATTTCGTCGTGGTCCCCCGGCGTGGCGACGTCCAGCCTTATCGTGGTGGCCGCGGACGGGGCGATGGTGAGATTCCCCTTGATCCGGAGGGTGGAAAAGTCGGCGGGGTGGCTGTCATGGGTGCCGCCGACTTGGAGGACATGCCCCCCCGAGAGTTCAACGTTGCCGACAATGTCGTATTCGGGAGCGCCCTGAAGGGTCTGGGAATGCCCGGCGTGGGAGGTTTGGCCGCTGCCGAGGCGGATCGTGCCGCTTTCCTGGATTTTCAGCACGCCACCGGAGGCGATCTCAATTTTTGCGCCGGCGTCGGTGGCTTGATAAAGGCTGGCGGCATTGGCAAAGCTCAGCGTGCCCGCCTTGACCAGGGTGGCGCCGCCATAGGTCTGCGCCGCGCCGGAAATGGTGAGCACCCCGGCGCCATCTTTCTCGACGGAACCCGCGCCGCTGATGTTGACGGAGGAGCTTGCGGCAAAGGGGGCGAAGAAAACGCCCTTTGCCGGGGCGGCGATGCTCAGCGTGCCGGTTCCGGCGGGCTGGTATTGGGGGGAGGTCTGGACGTCGCCGAATTGGAGGACGCCCCCGTCGATGGCGACCTTCTCGGAGGTGACCAGGCCGGTCAGGATTTGTTTTCCCCCGCCAGTCTTCACGAGATCCACGGGGCCGGCGGCGGTGAGGACGTAGGTGCCCCCGGAGGATTGGCCCTCGGGCGTGTTGCTGGTCTGGTTGGTGTTTTGGGAATTGATGTGGGCGGAGGAGAGGGAGACATCCCCCTCCACAGTGCCATTGCCTATGGTGAGGGTGCGGGTTGCCACCGTGTTCGCGGCGGAGTTGCGGATCTCGCCCGAGCCTGTGAGCTTCCCGATGGTGACGGAGTTGCCGCGCAAATCGAGTTTGGAGGGGCTGTCCATTTCCAGCGCGGCCTCATTGCCCGTCCAAGCCTCCACGCCAGCACTGTAAGGGGTGAGGTGGCGAAGGGTGGAATCCTTGAGGGATATGGTTGAATTCCCGTCAAGAAACACGCGGCTCCCGCTCCCAAGGGGCAGGCTGGCGCGGTCAAGCTCGAGCCGTCCAACACCCGCGCCCGTACCCGCACCCTGGATCTGGATGTTCTGCATCGTGGAGACCGGCGTCTCGGTTGCCCAAAACGAATTCAGCTCAAGGGCGCCGCCGTCGAGGATGAACGTGCGCTCGGAGACCGGCTTGTCATGGCTGCCGGAAACGCGCAGGCGGCTGCCGGCGTTCTGGATGCAGATGGTTTTGCCGTATTGCGCATCCGCCCCGATTTGCACGAGTCCGTCCTCGATGGTGAAAATGGCGTTGGGATTAAGCGCGTCAGGGATGGAGCCGCCGGTGAGGAACAGCGTCCCGGAGCCTTTTTTGACAAGATTGACGGGGCTGATGCTCCCGCCGGGGGCGGCCGTGACCGTGCTTGTGGCATCGTCGTAAGAGAACTGGATGACACCCTGCCCAACGAGGGTGAAGGCACCCCAGGTCGTCGCCGTTGTCGCGGCGGAGGTGTCGATGGTCAAGGTTCCGGCGGAGGATGTCGCGTAGCCATCCAGCCGGATGTCCCGCCATTTGTCGGAGGTGGAGGCGCTCCCGGTCTCAATGTGGGTGATTTTCCCGCCCACAATGTCGAGGATGGGCTGGTGGCTCGCGTAGGGTTTGAACGCCTCACCCTCAACGGCGAGATTGCCGGAGGCGAGGCGCAGCTCCTTGATTTTGACGATCTGGCCATCGCTGGCGCCCGTGCCCTCGAAGCGGATGGTCGGCGTGGCCGTGCCCGCGGTCGCAAGGGTGGCGCCGCCCCAATCCGCGCTGGCGCCGGCAAAACGATAGGTGCCGGCGGTGGCAACGAATGTGCCCTGAAAATCGCAGGCCTCACCCGGCTCGATCCGGAGGGAACGCTCGTTGTTGGGGTCGAGAGGGATGGCCAGGGTCAGCTCGCCTTTTCCAGTGAGGCGCCCGGTGTAGACGGAGCCGGAGGGAAGCGACAGGGTGAGCCTGCCGCCCTCGCCCACCGCGATCGGGGTAAGAGCGGCGACCGTGGAGCCAGCGGCGCCGGAATGGAGGTAAAGAAAGTTATTCTCGCCCGCGAACGAGATGCCGCTGGGGATGTCGCGCTGGACATTGACATACACATTGCCCCCTTCCGCCTCGATTTTGTTGGGGACGTTCCCTTTGCCGACCGTCTCGTATGTGAGGTAGATGGGCTGTGACGGCTCTTCGTTCCGGATCAGGATTGGGGCCGCCCCAAGGGCGTTCTCGGTCTCCGCGCGGACCGTGCCGCCACGGATCTCCGTGCCCCACGTGCCGCTGGCCGTGTAGTCATTGCTGTTCTTGATGATGAGGGAGCCGGGGCCGGTCTTCACCAATGTCGTTCCGCCCGTGATCTTTCCGCCGCTTGTGGATGTGAAAACGTAGCCGAGGTTCTCATCCGGGGTGTCCACCTTGACACTGCGCGGGGAGACCGCGCCGGGAATGTTGATCTCGTGCCCGGCCGCGGCGGACGTGGCATCAAAAACCACCTCGTCACCTTGAAGAAAACGGTCCGGGGCGTCGGATTTCCCGGTGTTTTTCCAAATCCTGGAGGTCGTGTCCCACGATCTGTTCACGGCGGTTCCGTTCCAGACGAGGACGGCGTACATTTGCCCGGTGACGTTGAGCACATAACCCGTCCCGGTGTCGGCCACCGAGAGGTCCGGACGGTAGATGTCCTCATTTTTGATGCCCCAGGCAGGGGCGGTGGAAAGTCCGTTGGTGCCGTAATCCAGAATGGGAATGGGGGTGCCGCTGGCGATCGCCTCCTCAAACTTGGAAACAAGCAGGGAGGGGTCGAGCATCAGGCCGGCCGCCGTGCCGGCAAGCTCCGCCACCTGGGTCACGCCGGCGACTTCAGGGAGGATGACCGGGGAGAGGCCGGTGCCGCCACCAAGCTCCAGCCTGGCAACGTTTCCGGGGCCACTGACAAAGGTGCCGCCATTTCTGACGGTGACATTGTTCGCCGTCGCGCCGTCCGTGACGCCAAAGGTTGTGTCATTGGCCACGGTCACACTTCCATTCCAAGCCACGCCCGCGCCGGAGACAATGAACTGGCCCGCCGAGATGTTCAGCGACGGCACACTCGAGACCCCCTTGAAGACAAGTTTTCCGCTCCCCGTCTTTTCGAGCGAGGCTTGGGTGCCGCCATTGCCCATCGTGCCAATGAAGGTCCGGGAAAGGCCGGACTCGACATGCAGACGGCTGTCGCGAGTGACGGTGACTGGATTGATCTGGAACGAGAAATCCTTTTGCGGCTCAAGGCCGGAAAGCAGGAGGGTGCCCCCGTCGAGTGTCAAAGGTCCCGATCCCAAGGCATTTCTGTCGGCAATCTCGAGGGTGCCCTCGCGAATTTTCACGCCAAGGCCGGCATTGGTGTTTTCAGCGTGGGCAAGCACGAGGGATCCCGTCCCCTCCTTCACAAGCACGCCGCTGCCGGTCAGTTTCCCGGAAAGCGTGGCGGGGTCGGTGTTTTTGACGGAGAGATTCGCCCCGATATTCCAAGGCGCGCCGTAATTACCGGATGTCTGCAGGACAAGGGTGCTCTCCCCTGTGACCGCATGGGCCACGCCATTGGCATTCAAGGCGCGGGGAGAGTTGAGGACGAGGACGCCCGCGGCAAGCGTCACCCCGCCGGAAAAACCATTGGAGCTGTCGCCATTCAGGACAAGCCAGCCCTCCCCTGTCTTGACCAGCCTGGCGGCGTTGCCGGTGGAGCCGGCGTTGAGCAAGGGCACGGCAATGGTGAGGCGGGCATTGGCGGCGACATTGAATGTCGTGCCCGTCTCGGAAAGATGCACCCCGTGGTTCGACACAACGCCTGCGGCGACGGAGATGAAGGAATCCTTGATGTCCGAGGGAGAGCCACCCGTGGCGGAGACATTGACGGTCGACCCCAGGGCGAAGGACTGCGCGTTGCCCGCGCTCCCCCCCCTGGCGACAAGCAAATTGCCCGAGTCGAGCGCAAGCGCGCCAACGGGATTGTAATCCTGCGCGGCAAGGGTGCCCCCGGCCTCGACGGAAACCGGGACTCCCAAGGCGCCGGCGAGGGCAGACGCCTGGGCAAGCTCCAGCCTGCTCGTCACACCGGTGACCCGGATGGACCCGGAGTCGCCCCCAAATGCGCCGCCCACCGCGCGCGTGAGCGTCAGGGACCCCTTTTCGACGGCAAGCCCCTTCGTGGTGGACAAAACCCCGTCAAGTGTCAGCGCGCTCTCGCCCCGTTTGATGAAGATGCCGTCGCCCGAGATGGCGGCGCCAAGGGAGATGCTTTCCGGAGCGCCGCCAACGGTGTTGGAACGGTCAAAAATGGCCTTGGATCCGGCGGCAAGCTCAATGCCGTCGGGGCCTGTGAACGCCAGCGAACCTCCATTGCCGCCATTGCCAATTTGCAACGTGGCGTTTTCCACGCGAAGTTTTCCGCCCACCGTGGTGTCCCCTCCAAGCGTGAACGAGGCGACGTCGGCGCCATTGCCTTTGAGGAGGATGTCCCCGCGCAAAACGACGCTGCCGCCAAGCCGCACATTATCCTTCTGCGTGGTGGTGCCATGCTGGGCGGAGATGGCAAGGGAGGTGTTGTCGCCGGTGGAGACGATGTCGTTGTTGAAGAAAAAGTTGGAAAGATTTCCAGCCGCCGCCGCGGCGATGTTCAAGGTTGCGCCGGCCGCGAGGGTGACCGCACCCGAACCGAGGACGCCGCCGGACAGGGGGGCGGCCTGGCCCGTGCCGCCAAGGGTGAGGGTGCCTCCGCTGACGAGGGTCCCGCCGTCGTACGTGCTCTGCCCGCCGCCACGAATCGTGCCCCCGTTGCCAAAAACAATGCCCCCGGTTCCGGAGAAATACCCCGCGCCCGTGTCAATCACGGTGCCGGCGTCCGAGACGCGCAATCCAGGATCGATATCCGAAAGCAATCCGGTGAGGACGATTTCCCCCGAAAGCGAGACAACGCCACCAGCAAGGACGGCTTGATGCGGCCCGCCCACGCCCCATGCGGCACTGCCGCCGCCGCTTCCGACCCAGATTGCCGAAGCGTCATTCGCGTCCCACGTGAAATCGCCGCTGTGCGAGAGAACATCCGCGCGCGCGGGCTGGGAAAATACCGAGAGGCTGGTTGCGGCTAAAAGTGCGGCCTTCACAAGGCGGCTCCTGCGGGGGGAAGATGGTTGTAATTTCATGGGAGACAAAGAGTTGTGTTGGTTTGCAAATTCTTCTCAAAACCTGTGCCCAATGCTCGTTGGAAGGCCACAAATGTCGAGACTTTTCACTTTTTTCCGTCACGTCGGGACGCTTTTGTTCTCCGGCGTGATGGCCATGGCCGGTTTCGGGTCCGGGATCCCTTTCAGGCGGCAAAGCGCGATGCGCCCCTCAATGCCGCGCAGGGCCTCCCCAAACATGTAAAATGCGTCCTCGGCCTGCCCGCCATCGGCGAACGCGAGCACGCCAAACTTGAAGTAACGCTTGGGAAGCCCGTCATGGCGGAAGCGCGCGACCTCCGTCCACTCCTCAAAATCACGCGTCGCAAGGACATGGGCAAAATTGTCATGCACGCCGGGGCCGATCTCGACAGCCGTGGTGGCCAGTTTCCAGCCTCCGGCAAGGCGTTTGAAATACCAGCCGGGGCCGGGGAAAACCTTCCCTTGCGAGATGCGGCGTGTGGCGCGGTCAAGCCGGATATGCCGGGAATCCTGCAGCTGGGAATCCATGACCCAGTGAATGCCGTCCGGCTCAAAAAACAGGTTGCAGGCGCGGTATTCCTGCGCCCCGTTGCCGATCCATTCGACATTTTGGAAATCCCGGTCGGAACAAAGCAGGTAGCACTCGCCGGCGAAGTCCCCGGTGAGCGTCCAGATCCTGTCCTCAAAAGGGTCATGGTAGCAGCCATGGATGTGCTTGATTTTCCCCGGCGGGAAAAGGAAGGCGACCTCCCAGGAGCGCCCGGCGTCGCGGCTGCGCCAGACAGGCACCTCACCCCGCCCCGGGTTCGCGCCATATTCCCCAAAATAGAGCGTGCGCCCGCCATCAAGCACGCAAATGGACTGGTGCAGCACATTACGGCAATTGCGCAGGATGCCGGTCTGGACGGGGGTGAGGTTCGACTTGTCCGGGGCATCGGCAGGCCACTCGGCGCGATAGATCCTCCCTTGATGAAGGATGACCAGGCCGCCTTCGACAGGAACAACGTTCATCTTGTCCAGACGGCAGGCACGGCGGGCGACACGAAAGGGCAGGAGACAGCGTTTCCAGCCGCGCACCGGGAGGAGCACCTCCGCGCGCACGGGCGCGGCGGATGGCGGGCGGCGCTCCGCGAAGACACGGTTCCCCTTGCTTGTCAAAAGAAGGTCGGTGGAGGCGTGGTGGCAGATCTCGTGTTCCAGCAACTGGGTGATCTCGATGTGCATGTGGATTGGCGATGGGGGAGAGGGGGGGGGCGTCAGGGGGCAAGGCGTTCAATCTTCCAACCGGACGGGGCTGCCGCGTCCTTCGTGTAGAGAAAGCGGTCATGCAGGCGGTTGGGGCGCCCCTGCCAGAATTCGACAGCCTGCGGGATGACGCGGTAGCCGCCCCAGAAATCGGGAAGGGGCACCCTGCCCTCGAGGAATTTCCGCCTCATCTCATCGAGTTTTTTCAGCAGGAGCGAGCGGGAGGAAATCACACTGCTCTGGTGCGAGACCCAGGCGCCAAGCTGGCTGCCATAGGGGCGGGAGAGAAAGTAGCGCAGGGACTCCGACGTCCCGATCTTCTCGACCGTGCCGGTGACCTGCACCTGCCGCTCCAAGGCCAGCCAGGGGAAAAGCAGCGCGGCACGGGCGTTGGCGGCGATCTCCTCCGCCTTCCGGCTCGTGTAATTGGTGAAAAAAACGAAGCCGTCCGCGTCGAACAATTTCAACAGCACCGTGCGGCAGGAGGGCGCGCCGGAGGCGTCGGCCGTGGCCAGGCTCATGGCATTAGGCTCAAGCACCCCGGATTTTGTGGCCTGGGAAAACCATGCCTCAAATTGGGAGAACGGCTCCGGGGCCAGCATTTCCCGGCTCAGGCCCTCCTTCGTATATTCCTTTCGCAGTTCCGCGATGTCCATTGGGCGGGGGATGTTTCGTGGCTTGGGCCTGGAAGGCAATCAGGATGCCGGCCTCACGCAAGGGCCGCCATGGCTGCGCGAAGCTTTTCGGCGGATTTCATGCCTGGGGCCTCCTCCACACCGCTGTTCAAGTCGAAGAAATCGGGCGCGACATGGCGCAGGGCGGGAAGGGTTTCCGGCCCAAGGCCCCCGGCAAGGCCCCAGCGCCTCCCCGGGCAGGCGCGCCGGATCTCATCGAATCGCGCGGAATCGGCCAGGCATCCCGTGCCGCCGAAAGAGCCGGCCTTGTAGGCGTCAAAGAGAAAGGTTTGCGCCAGGGGCGACACCCATTCAGGCCAGGGGGCGCCGGGGGCAAGCCTCGGGGCAAGCCAGAGCCTGGAAGGCATGGCCAGGGCGCTCCAACGGGCGGCGCGCTCGCGGATGCCCGGCGCCCCGGGGTCAAAGTGAATCTGGGCAAAGTCAAAACCAAGCCCCAGCGCCCGGGCCAGCGAGGCATCATCGGGATCCACGTCCACATAGACGCGCTTTCCTTGGGGAATGGCCTCCAGCAGGGCCGGCATGTCCTCCCAACGGACACAACGGGGGGAATGCTCCCAAGCGTTGACGCCGACGAAGGCAACGCCGAGCGCAAGCGCCATGCGGGCATCCCCGGCGCGGGTGACGCCGCATAGCTTCACCAGCCTGCCGCGCGGCGCGGCGGAGGCCTCCCGGGCGGAAAGCAGGTGGGCAAGGAGCGGAATGTCGCCAGGGGTGGTAAGCTTGGGGTTGGGGTGCGCGGACTCGACAAGGGCCACGCCGTGCCCGGCGCGCGTGGCGGCGGCAACATCGTCGGTGACATGCAAACCGAGGCGGGCCACCTCGCGGAGGGCCTTGAGGATGAGCGCATGGCGGAAGACTTGCGGCGTCTCCATCCCCCAGAGTGTCGAGCGGTCAAGATCCTCCAAGGAGGCCGGCAGCCCCGGCACGTCCCCCGCCCGGATGCGCTTGATGGTGTCGCTGACGCGGTGCGCCGCCACGGCGGCACCGTGCTCGCCGGCGGAGCGGGCCAGGGCGCGGATGGTCTCGGGGTGGATGAGCGGGCGCGCGGTGTCGTGGATGAATGCGAGATCCGTTTCCGGGGGGCAGGCCTCCAGGCCGCTCAGGACGGAATCCTGGCGCTCGGCGCCACCTTGCGCCCAGAGGACGCCGGGCGCGCCCGCGCCACGCATTCCGGGCACCAGGGCAAAAGCCTCCTCAATGGCGGCACGCTGGGCGTCATCGCGGTGCACGACCACAAAGCCGCCAACCGCCCCGGACTCAAGAAAAGCCCTGGCGGAATGCGCGATGACGGGCAGGCCGGAAAGCGGCTCAAGGCATTTGTCCCGCACGGCCCCGCGCATCCGGCTTCCGCTTCCGCCCGCAAGCAGGATGGCAAACGAGACGCGGGGGGCGGGGTCATGGCCTTCCTCCGTACTATTTTTCATGCTCCGGGAATAGCGGCAGGGCGGCATGATTGCAATCGGGCGCATCCGCCCGTGCCGGTGGCTGGCCGGCCTGCCAGACGCCGGCGGCCTCGAGCGCGGCGGTGGCCGCCCCCTCCCAGTCCTTGTTGGCGGCGGGGGACGCGGGGCTGGGGTGCAGGATGCGCAGGACCTGCACGGGGCGCCCTGCCAGCGCCTCGGCGGCGCGGGCCTCCGCAAATCCGCCCACACCCACGACATAGCGTGGCCGCAGGGTGTCCGTGAGCAGGCGCAGGAAGGTGTCGCAGGCCGAGTAGAGGGGGAAGGCCTCCGACGCGGGCAGGGAATCGGGGGTCAGATTCCGGCCTTGCCTTGTGTTTTCGAGAAAGAGCAGAGGGCAGTAGTTGTGGACATAATGATCGCGCGCGAATTCCTCGGCGGTCTGGAAACGCCTGGCAAAAAGCCCCCAAAGGCGGCGCCCGCTGACTTCGGAACGCGGGCAGGCAAAGCCTTCCACGGGTTTTCCGGGATGCTCGCGCGCGGGCGAGCCGACGAGGCCATAGAGGCCAAGGAAGTCACGCACGGCATTCACCTCGCCAAACGGCACGCCAGTCTGAGCCATCCCGAACGGGCCTGGGTTCATGCCGAGAAAAATGACGCGCTTGGTCCCGGAGGCATGGCGGCGCAGGTACTCGGCATGAATTTCCCACGCATAGTCCAGCGGATTGTAGACATGGGAGACGGGCGGGGAAAAGCGCAGGGCGTTGAGTTCCGCTGAAAGGGCCTTGGTGGCGCCCATGAGCCGGCTGGCACTGGTTTCTGGCATGGATGTCATCCGCGCAAAAAATGCTGGAAATGGCGCGGAGGGCAAATGGCTTAGGCATGGGGAATCCAGTTTTTGTCTCATCCGTTTGCCGGAATTCAGCTCGTTGCCTTCGCGGATACCCTTTTTTCGCCTCTTCTGGGTCGGGTACCGGCCTCCCCGATGGTGATGCGCCTTGGATCCGGCGCCGCCCCCGTCGCGGCTTCACGCGCTTTTTTGGGGGAGGGTCGCCGCCGTTTCCCGGCCATCTTTTTCCGCTTTCGGTCTCTCCGCCACTTCTGCCTGAAAATTCGTCCTCGGATGGGACGCCCCTCCCCTCCGAAATGGGCGGACTATTCCTTGGCCAACTCTTTTTTGATCCGCCGGAAATCCTTTATGGCCTGCCAGCCGATCCTGAAGATTTTGGGAAGGTTGATCGAATTGACGCCGCCTTGGCGGGGACGGAAGGTGATGGGAATGAAGCGCACCTTTTCTTTGAACCGAAGAAGGCAGACCGTGAGCATCACGTTGGAAAGGTTGAAATTTTCCGGAATCTTGGGGACGTATTTCCGGAGAATATCCGTGCGGATGAGCCGGAACGGGGTGTTGGCGTCCGTGACGGAAATGCGAAAGACAAACCAGAGAACAAACTTCAGCGTTTTTGTGACAAAAACGCGGGAAAATCCGTCCTTGCGGCGATTGCGGTGACCGATTTGGGCGGCATACTCGTGACGATGCTCCCAAAAGGGCCAAAACTCCGCAGGGAGAGTCTGGCCATCGGAATCGGTCTGGAAGACGAAATCGGCCCCGTTTTTCATCGCATAGTCATATCCGTAGAGCACCGTGGAACCGTGTCCGCCGTTGGGCTTCGTTATCGGGTGGAGAAGGGGCAGCTCCTCGCGGAGGGATTCAAGGATTTCCTTGGTGTTGTCCTTGCTTCCGTCATTAATGATGACCAGACGCGAGCCGTGGGCGGTTTTGGCGACAACCTCATGCCATTCGCGGGCGACCGCTGGAATGTTCACGGCCTCGTTGTAGGCCGGGATGATGATGTAAAGACAGTCGCCCGAAGCTCCCTCCATTGTTTGCAGCTGAGACATGATATCGGAAAAGGAGGCGGAGGGTGATTGGGCAGGCAGGGCCGATCAAGCCAGAAATGGAAAAACTTTCATTCGGAATCCGCCGGAGAAGCGGAGGCGTCGGTCGGGCGGGCGGGCTGCTTTCCAGCCATTCCAAAGGCCAAAAATTTATTAAGAAAAAACTGAAGGGCCGCGACAAAGAGCGCGGAGAATATCTTCACCATCCAATCCGGGGCGTGAAGAACGACGACCCCAAACCGCAAAATCGCCATCGAGAGAAAAAGTCCGCAGTAACCAACCGCAAAAAACTTGAGCGCCCGGATATGCAGATTGTCCGAGCGTTTGAAATTGAAATAGGCGTTCAAAAGGAAACTGCAAAGAATCCCGGCATTGACGCTCAAAAAATTCGGAAAATAGACGTTCCAATGGGCATTGTGGAAAATCTTGAGGGACTCGGGGTCCATGTGCGCAAGATTCTGGAAAGAATCCACAAGGAAGAGTATTTTGGGCGTCCAGTCCACCCCCCGGGAGAGAAGGAGGTAGAGGAAAAAATCGAGGGCGGCGCAACCGCATCCGATGATTCCGTAGAAAAAAATCTGGCGGCAGGCAAAGTAAGCCCGCGTTTGCTGAAACCCGGCCCAGGAGCGCGTCCGGCTGAATTCCCGCAAGTCGCCCAGTATCTCGTATGCCTTCTTCTTCATGCGGTTTCTGCCTTGGCTTTTTCGGCGCAAGCAAGGGCGCGTTCAATGACGGCGTCCATGTTGTAGTACTTGTACTCGGCGAGGCGTCCGCAAAGGATGACGTTGGGAAAATCCTCAAGGTTTTTGACGTAGCGCTGGTGGATCCCGTTGTTTTCCGGATTATTGATCGGGTAATAGGGTTCGCACTCCGCCGCCGGATCATAGGGGCGGGGATATTCCTTGAGAATGGTCGTCTTGTTGTTGGAAGCTGGCATGTGGGTGGTGCTCATGTCGGTGATCTGGATTAAAACGGGCTTGCCGGATTCCGGCCGGCCGGGGGCGGCGTCTGACGCGGCGGGTCATATTTGCCAAGACAGGCCGCGAAGAGAATCCTTAAAACCTCAAAATTGCCGCGAAAACTGGAAATCTTCGTGGGGACGCCGCCCGTCTTCGGATACGTGCGCTCGGTGGGGAGTTCCACGCATTTATAGCCAAGGCGCGGGGCACAATAGGAGAGGTAGGCGAGCAATTCGTAGGTGCCAAAAACCGCCCGGAACGGGGCGACATTCTCATCGCGCAGGAGCCGGGCGCTGTAGGCACGAAAACCCTGGGTGGTATCGGTCCACTTGAAACCGGAGGCCAGCGAAAGCAGCGGGGCATGGACAAGGCGGATGGCAAGGTCGCGCGAACGCGGGGTGTTCCCGGCACGGCCTCCGGGGATGAAACGCGAGGCCTGCACAAAATCCACGCCATCCTTGAGCGCCTGGATGAACGCCGGGATCGCGGATGGGTTGTCCTTGTCATTGCCGTCAATCGTAAGCACCCCGGCATAGCCTTCGCAGAGCGCGAAAGCGTATGCGCAGCGGAGCTGGGCGCCAAGCTTCCCCGGGCCGGTTTTCAACAGAAGGGTGCGCACGCCAAGGGATTGCAAAACCGAGGGATCCAGGGAGCCGTCGGTTGTCCCCCCGTCAACAATGAGGATGTCAGCCTGCGCCGGGATCCCCTGCCCGCTCATTTTTTCGAGCAAACTCAGGATGCGCGCCCCTTCGTTGATGACGGGAATGACGACGACCCAATCCGCGGTCCTGCCGCGATGGAAAAGCGTCTGAAAATCGGGGACAACCCATGACGCCGGCATGGGGGCGGCCCGGGTGGTCCCGTCACACGCGAAACCTGGACCTTGCGCCCCCTGCCCCGCACAACTGGTGGCGGAATCATGCCTGGATTCATTCTGCATTGGGATGTTGTCCTATGGATAAATGTTTTTCACAAAGGCGATCGCCCGTTCCAAGCTGAGAAGATTCTCGGCTTCACCAATCCTGTTTTCGCTCATTTCAATGCAAAGCGGAAGATCGGGACAATGGTCCCTCAGCACTTGGGAAACGTGTTGATGCCCGGCCCCGTGGTCCGCGTCCATGCCAACCGGACGGAGGCAGGGTTCGCTGATGTGCGCGTAAGCGATGCAATCCCCGTGCTTCTGGACAACATCCAGGACATCCTCCTTGTTGAGGACGAGGGCTCCCGTGTCCAGCTGCATTCGAACCGCGGGGCTGCCGATGCCGCGGACGACCTGCGCGGTCTCGGAGGAGTCACGCATGAAATCGCAATCCGAATATTGGGCTGGATTGGGTTCGAGGCAAAGGACGACACCAAACTGCCGGGCCACGACGGCCACATCGGAGAAAAAGGCGGTCGCCACGGCATTGGCGGCGGCCAGGTCAATGGAGGCCCGGCGGCGGTTATTCGGCGAACCAAAGACGAGGTATT
Organism: Puniceicoccales bacterium; assembly: GCA_031256995.1. Taxonomy (GTDB): domain Bacteria; phylum Verrucomicrobiota; class Verrucomicrobiia; order Opitutales; family UBA953; genus CALNBE01. The sequence goes on along the minus strand of JAIRPL010000074.1, from coordinate 14,165 downwards.
TCGCCCCAAGTCCCGCCGAGACGCGAAAAACATGCCGCAAATGGGCCAGCATCCTTGCCCGCGCGTCCGCACCATCAAACAAATTGGGGACATTCGCATTGAAGAAGAGCGATTGCGCCCCCTGGAAGGAACAGCCCTCGCCTTCCCACAACTTGCGCTTCTCCACCACCTCGGCATCCGTGGCAGCCGCGATGTCGGGAAACAACTTGCAGGGCACAAAATCCACCGCAGAGACGCCATGCTTGCGCAAGAGGGCGCGCACGGCGGCATCCTGGCTCACAGGCCAAGCCAGACTGGAAACGGAAAGGCGCCGCATGGTTCAAAAGACAAAAACGCGAAAATGGCCGCAAAAAAGGGGGGGGCGCCCCTCAAAACGCCTCCTGCCCACGCGGGCCGTGTTTCACACGCTTATCCGTCTTTTCAAGCGGAATTTTATTGTCTGAACGAACGAACTCGACCGGTTCTCTCGTTTTTATCCAGACACCCAGTTCCTTTGTGACCTTTGGGGAAAGCATCTCGCAGGCCTCGCCGATGGTCTCGATGGGCATTTTTCTGCCTTTTTTGGAAACATTATGCTCGTACGCGGCCTCATAGAGCTTCTTCAGGGATTCGGCAGGCGGAATATCCTCCGGCACCTGCACCACCCAGCCGACGAGCGGCTCGTCCCCCAGACGGCCTTCCGGATCGCTGATGACGGGGACGTACATCCTTTTGACAGGCGGGGCCTTCTCCTCCGTCCCCTCCTCCTGCTCCGCAAGCTGTTTGCGGAGATCCTCCATGATCTCGGCGACCTTGCGCGGATCAAGCTCGCTCCGCTGAAGGACAACCTGAATGGTATCCAAATCGATTTTATGGGAAGGCATGCGGATTCGCGTGGCGGGGAACGGGTGGGCTGTCGATCGTCGGGGCGTAGACCGGCTTATGGTTCGTCAAACTTCCGGTTGAAGATTTCCTCAAGGAGGGTCAGGAAGGTCTGTCCCTTGTCCACCTCATCATCATCAGAACAGGCGACGTGAAAGGTGATCTTCGACCCGGATCCCGCGGCAAGAAGCATCAATCCCATGATGCTCTTGGCGTTGACGTTCTCGCCATCCTTCTCCGCCGAAATATCGAGTGAGGGAAACTTATTGGCAAGGCGGACAATCATTGAGGCCGGACGGGCGTGAATCCCATTGCGGTTCGCGACAAAAAGCTCCCGGACAAGCGATCTCGCTGCTTGCGGTGCATCCGTGGTGGTGACTGGCATGAGTTGTTGCAGGATTGTTTGTGTTCTCCGCGCCTTGTAACGTTCGGAAACAGTGGGGCACTGTGAAAAATCGCCACGCCAAGTCAAGGCAAACAAACCGGCGCCAGTGGAACTGTGACAAATTTGCCACGCCCCGCGGACGAAGGCGTTTGCATGCCATGCCGGCGTCCGCCCGCGCGCGCCATTCCCAACGCGCAAATTGGGGGAACGGACGCGGTGCGGCAGGAAGGGCGTCATTGCGGCCACCTGGCATCGCCCTCCCTCTCAGGCATAACGTCCAAGGGGCGGTCCGCATCGTTTTCGCCTCGCCTCCTGCCGGCTACTCCGTTCACATTCAGCGTCAGATGAACATTCTCGTAGTCGGAGGGGCCGGGTACATCGGCAGCCACTGTGTCAGGCAGATCGCCGCCGCCGGACACCGCCCCGTGGTGCTCGACAACCTTGTCCACGGCCACAAAAAATCCATTCCCGGCGGCGTTCCCTTCCATCACGGAGACCTCGGGGACCAGCCCTTGGTGCGGCGCGTCCTGCGCAGTGAAAAGATAGACATCGTGATGCATTTCGCCGCCTTCACCCTTGTCGGCGAGTCGGTCGGCGCCCCCATCAAGTACTATCGCAACAATGTCGCCCGCACACTTTCGTTGCTGGAGACCATGCAGGAAGAGGGGGTCGGCAAATTCATCTTCTCCTCGACGGCGGCGGTTTACGGCATTCCCGAAAAAACACCCATCCCAGAAACCGCCCCAAAAATTCCCATCAACCCCTACGGGCAGACAAAACTTGATTGCGAAAACATGCTCGGGGCCTTCGCCAGGGCATACGGGCTGAGTTTTGCGGTGTTCCGCTACTTCAACGCCTGCGGGGCGGCGGAGGACGGCTCCATCGGGGAGGATCACACGCCGGAGACGCACCTTGTCCCGAACGTCATCCGCGCCGCGCTTCGCACCGGCCCGGCATTGCACCTCTTCGGTTCGGATTACCCGACTCCCGACGGCACATGCCTGCGTGATTATGTGCACGTTGACGACCTTTCACGCGCCCACATCGCCGCTTTTGACAAACTCGAAACGCCCGGGACGGCGCTCCATTTCAACCTCGGCCTGGGCCGCCCCTATAGCAACATGGAGATTGTGAAGGCCGTGGAAAAAGTCTCCGGACTGCCCGTCCCGTTCACGTGTGACCTGCGACGCGCCGGCGATCCGCCCGAGCTTTGCGCCGACGCCTCGCTCGCCCGCACCCGGCTTGGCTGGAATCCGCGTTTCACCGACATTCACGCCATCGTCGAAACCGCCTGGCGCTGGCATAGGAACCATCCGGCAGGCTTCGACGATCAGGCCTGACGGCGCGGCGCGAATGGGCGCGCCATGCCGGCCTCCACTTTTCACCCACCATCCTTCCGTTCTTCCCAATCCGTCATCAAAGCACGACATATGGCCTCACCTGTCACCACGCCGGAGCCGGCACCGGGCTTCTGGGTACACAACCTTGATCCTTTCATTTTCCGATTCCCCGAAGGGTGGCCGCTTGACGGTGTCCGCTGGTATGGCACGGCCTATCTCGCGGGGTTTGCCGTCGGCTGGCTGCTCCTGCTCTCCTACCACAAGCGGGGGCGCTCGCCGTTAAATCCCGACCAGGTCTCCACCCTGATGTTTGCATTGGTCCTCGGGGTGCTTGGGGGCGCGCGGCTGGGCTACATCCTTGGCTATGGGTTCGAGACAAATCCGGAGTTGCTGCGCAATCCGCTCAAGATCCTCGAGGTCTGGAAGGGTGGCATGTCGAGCCACGGGGGGATGATCGGCGTGCTGCTTGCGGTGCTCTGGTTCTGGAAACGCTCGAAAGTCCGCTTCTGGCGTCTGCTTGACATGGCCGCCACGCTCGCCCCGGCAGGCATATTTTTTGGGCGGATTGCCAATTTCATCAACGGCGAACTCTGGGGAAAGACAACCGATGTCCGGTGGGCGGTGATTTTCCAAATCCGCGACGCCTGGGGGCGCATGGCGTTCCTTGAGCCGCGGCACCCATCCCAGCTCTATGCGGCCGCCATGGAAGGCCTGCTGTTGCTCGCCTGGACGCAGTGGAGCTTTTGGAAACGGCGGCTCCCCGAGGGCCAGCTCGTGGGCGAATGGATGTGCGCCTATGCCGTCGTGCGCATATTTGGGGAGATCTACCGCCAGCCCGACGACGGCGTCGCCCTCATCTGCGGCCTCTCGCGCGGCCAGATCTATTCCGTCGTTCTCGGTCTCGCCGGCATTGCCACCATCTTTCGCGCCCGCAAATCCGGCCATCCGTGGACACCGCCCGCGCCGCCGTCCGAATCTCCTTCCCCATCCAAGCCCGCGTAGTCCAGCCCCCGTCTTGCAGGGGCTTGGGGCATTTTGCGAAAAACCGCTCTGCCACCACCTTTCATGGTGGAAAATGGCCGGGAAATTCCAATGGCTGCGGCCGGTGCGCGTTCCCCGCTTCCGCACAGGGGGGGTCATCCGTCTGCGGCGTCAACATAGGACAACCGTCCGGCCGCCACTCATTCGGAGCAAGGAGCGGGCTTGGCGCGATGGAAGCCAGCCCGCCAGCCAGCCTTGTCTTTTTCAAGACAACAGGCCGGTGCGTGAAAAACCAAGAATCCCGCGTCAATTCCGCGCCAAGGTCTTGTCACTCCCCAAGGCGGCCTTTGCGGACTCTTCCGTTTTGCCAGCGGAAAGGGCCGGGGCCTTCTTGGGCTGCGTGCCCGCCTCCCAATCATACCGAACCTGCGCCTCGGCCTTTTCAAGGGACTCGCGACGCCCTCCGTGCCACCAGTAGAAAATGGGGCTGGCAATGTAAATTGTGGAAAAAGTGCCCGCAAGAATGCCGAAGACAAAAATCAGCCCGTACTCAACGACATCCCCGGCGCCAAATCTCCAAAGGGCAAGGGCGCTGAAGAGGGTGGTCGCCGAGGTGAGAATGGTGCGCCCCAAGGTGCGATTGAGGCCGAGATGAATCAACTCGCGCAGATTTTTGCCGGGATGCAGTTTCATTTCCTCCCGGATTCGATCAAAGGCCACAATGGTGTCGTTGATTGAATAACCGATGACCATCAGCAGGGCGGCAATCATGGACATTGAGAACTGGTGCCCGACGAGAATGAAAAGCCCGGCGGTCAACAACACGTCATGAAGGGAAGAAACAAGGGCGCCCAACCCCATGCCCATCTCAAATCGGAGGGCCACGTAAACGCCAATCCCCAAGAGGGCAAGCAACACCGAGGCAATGGCGTTGACCTTGAGGCCTTCGGAGACGGCCCCGCCAATGGAATCGCCGCTTTCGATGATGTCGTCAAGCGCGACACCCTGCGGAAAATGGTCCGGATATTTCGCAAGAAGGGCCTTTGCCGCCTGCTCGGCCTGGGGATAGTTGGCCAGGCGCTTTGTGGTCGCCCTGTAGGGTTCCTTGCCTGGGGTGGGTTTCGCATGGGCGGCAAGCTCGGTCTCGATGCGCAGGGTGCGTTGCTGATCTCCGCCAAGGGCATATTGATAGCTGGCGGTGACATCGTTCACACCCGCGTCATTGATGGTCTTGATGATGTCCGTGACGGGGATTTCCGGTTTGGCCTGGTCAACACGCAAAACCGCAGCCTCCCCCCCCTTGAAGTCTTTGCTGAAGGCATCCGCGCCCTTGTGGAAAATGTTTCCGATGGCCACAAGCGTCACAACGATCGCGGCAATGAAGGCGGGCTTGGCAGCGTCGAGAAATTGGAAATTGGTCTGTTTTTTGAAGAGATTCACTCCAAAAACGGCCTTCATGATTCCAACATTGATGCAAAGTTCCTGCAGGCTGCGGCAAGTGACAAGACAGGTGAAAACGGTCGTCACAATGCCGATGGAAAGGATGATGCCGAATCCTTTGATGGGGCCGGTGCCAAGAACGATCATGATCAACGCCGCCATGAGGGAGGTAAGGTTTGCGTCAATGATGGTGGCCTGGGCGCGGTTGTAGCCGTCCTGGACAGCGGAACGCAATGGCTTGCCAGCGGAAACCTCCTCGCGCACCCGCTCAAAGACAAGGATGTTCGCGTCAATCGCCATGCCGATTGTGAGCACAAGGGCAGCGACACCGGGGAGGGTGATCGTGGCGCCAAAAACCGCCATGATGCCGAGCATGAGCACCGTGTTGAGGGCGAGACCAAGGCTGGCAATAAAGCCACCCCAAAGGTAGTAGAGGATGAGAAAGAGAAATGTCGCGGAAATGCCGATCGCGGCGGCAAGGGCTGAGCGGTATTGGGCATCCTTGGCAAGCGTGGATCCAATTTGCTTGCTTTCAACGAGTTCCAACGGGAATTCCAAGGGATTGTTCAGCACGTTGGCAAGGTCGGCGGCGTCTTTCTGGCTGTTGGCCTCGATCATGGCGCTGCCGCCGTCAATGGCATGGTAACGCCCGTTGGCATCCGGCTTGATGCCTGGCGCGGAGACAAGTTTGCCGTCAAGCACGATGGCCATCTGGCCATAATAATGGGGAGAGCCTTGCGCCATGAGGCGGTTGTTCTCCGTGGCAATTTTCCCGGTAAGCTCGCCGAATTTCCTGCCGCCCTCGGAGGTGAAGTTGATGGAGGTTTGCCAAGTGAAGCCATCCTGTGACGCGGGATAGGCTTTTTTGACGATATTCCCCTCGGCGGCCGACTGTTTTTCGATGTAAAACGGCGTCTCAACGACCTCCCCGGCCTTGTTGTTCGCATACGCCCCCTGCCCTGCCTCGGAACGGCGGACCTCATGGCGCATGTAAAGCACCTCGTAGAGTTTCACCGCGGAAGCCGTGTTGCCAGGATCCTCGCGCAATGCCTTGATGTCGTGCTCGCGCGCGCCGGCGGCGGGACGCTCATACCGGTGCACCATGCGAAATTCCAATTTGGCGGGCTTTTTGAGTTTTTCGATGGCATCCGGGTTGTTCGCGGCATCCTCGCCCGGAAGCTGGATTTCAATGGAGTCCGTCCCGACGATGCGAATGAGAGGCTCGGCGACGCCAAATTCATTGACGCGGCCCTCCATGACGGAAATGGCGCGCTCGAGTCCCTCCTTGAGGCGGGTTTCAGCGGCAGCCGCGTTTTCCTTTGCCACAGTCTCGGCACGTTCGCGCGCCTGGGCGAGCGCGGCATCCCACTTTGCGCGCGCGTCCTTCTTTTGCGCCTCCGTCAGGCCTTTGACGGCCTCGGCATTGTCCGGATTGGGAATATCCTTTGTAAGTTGCTGACGGATACGCTTTTCGGCGTCTTTTATCTCGGACTCCTTGGGTTCAAAGTTCTTGGGGTCAATGCGCAACGTGAAGGAGACGCCACCTTGCAAATCAAGGCCGAGCCTGAGTTTGCCTTGGGATTGGCGGAGCAGTTCCTGGAGAAGAAACCCGTTGCGGCGCGCGATATTGGGGTCATCCACGACGCGCACGTCAAAAAACTGCGTAAGGTCAAAGGGTTTGCCGCCGGAAACGCCCGTGGCGGAACCTTTGCCAAGGCCGATGTCCCGGACGGCGGCATAAAAAGTCTTTGATTTGGCCTCATCCGGGACGGCCGGATCGTTCCACGCCTTCACCCGTGCCTCGGCCTCGTCGAGGAGCTTCCTGTATTCCTCCTGCTTTTTGTCGGCGCGCTCCTGCATGTAAGTCTCAAACGGCGTGGTTTGAAACGGCACAAGATGCATGACGGCATAGGCAAGAAAGAGCGCCGAGAGAATTTGTTTCCAGAGGATTTTGGAGGACATGTGATTAAGAGGCAAAAGGGCTTGGTGTGGGGATGCCGCCGCAGGAGCGGCATGAAACGCATTGCTTGCGACAGACGGGCATTATGAAACGGGGAAAACACGGGCTTGCCGCGCGCGAAAGGGCACGCGGCAAGGGCGGGTCATCGATTGTTGCGGCGGGTGAAGGCGGCAACCTGCGCATCCGCGGCGGCGTAGGATTCGGCATCAATGCTGATGGTGTTCGGCGTGTTGGTGGCCGGAAAACCTTGGTATTTGTCGTTCTCGCTGGCCCGGCCGAGGCTGAACGCAAGCACCACGCGCCCATCAAGCACGAAAAGCAGACGCCCGTGACCGTTGCCGCGGACGTTGTTCATGGCGGCAACCTTTTCGGTGGCCTCGCGAAGCTTTCGCGCGCCATCCTCCGTCAAACGGTAGATGACGTAACTGGCCAGACCGGTGGTGCCAGGCTCCACGGCGGCAACATCCTTTTCATCAAACTCCGCGGCGGGCTTTGCGTAAAAAAGCAAACCGTCAAGGCCGGCGAGCACCTCATATTCGGAGACAGGCGAGGCGGGGTTGGCTGGATTTTCGGGCAAACCCACAAGTTTGTGCACAGTGGCGCCGGCAGCCGGAAAATAGGCGCAATGCGCAAGACGAAGCTCAAGCCCCGGGCGCACAACAGCCTCCTTGGCAGTGGCGGGAACCGGACGAGCCTCCAGACCGCCGTTGGCCACGGCGGCGCTGGCATCAGGGGCGGCAGGCGGCGCGGGAGGTGGTGGCGAAGGAGAAACCGCGGGGCGCGCGGAAGGCGCCGCGGATGGCGCGGGCGTGCTGGAGGCACGCGGCGCGGCGGCACCTCCTGAAGCCGGCTCCGCCCCGGGCGCGGGCGCGGGCTTGGCGGCCGGGGTGGCAGCCGGGGTGGCGGCGGCGGCAGGCGCGGCAACCGCGGACGACGGGGCGCGCGGCGCATCCTCGTCCGGGTTTTCAATATTGGCACACCCTGCGGAAAAGGAACAGGCGAATGCCAGCGCAGCCAAGACGCGGACAGGGCGTGTGTTTTGGATATCTTGTTTCATGGATGCTGGTTCAGATGAATTCTGTGCCGGGCCGGAGACAGGGGCGGGGTCCGTGCCGGAAAAAATGAAACCGGGCGCCGCCACACCCGCACCCGCCAGACACCTCCCATGCGAAACGATGGCGGCACCCCAAGGCGGCATGCCACTTATTTTTTCTCGGATTTCTCATCCTGCCCCTCGGAAGTGGAAAAACCGACAATGGCCTGCCTTTGGAAAACCACACGGACACCTTCGCCAATCTGAAGCGTGACCTTCTCGCCCGAAATCGTGACGACCTTGCCGTAAATTCCTGCGGTGGTGAGCACATTATCCCCCGTCTTAAGCTCGCTCTGGCGCTTGCGGATTTCCTTCTCACGCTGGCGCTGGGGGCGGATGAGCAGGAAATAAAACGCGACAACGATAAGAACGAACGGGAGAATGCCGATCACGCTGTCAGCAAAATCGTTCTGGCGCGGCGCCGGGGATGCCACGGTTTTCTGGCTCACCACCTCCGACTGGACGGCACCGGGAGCGGCAACAGGGGCGGGCACGGCAACCGGCGCGGCGGGAGCGGCAGGAGCGGGAGCCGCAGGCGCGGAAGCGGCGGGAACGGCGGCGGCATCCGCAAAAACAGGCGAAAGAGAGAATGACATGAGGTTCTTCAGGTTCAGTTTTGGAAGTCCCGCAGAATGCCTGTCACGACAACGGTGGCAAAAGAAATATAACCCCCGCCACTGCCATCCCGCATCAGATGACAGAAAGCAGAATCATCCACACCGCTCCCCGGCAAAAATCGCGGCATCCCGCATCGGGGGATCCTCAGGCCGCAAGAAACATCCACCATGCCACGGTGTCTTTTCCCGCGTTTCCCACCCTCCCCCCCCTCCGATGCAGCCCAAGTCCCATCCCAACATGACGAAATCACCCAAAAACCGCGCGAAAAATGAAGTGAAAACACGTTTTTCCCATAAAATCCTCGCGCAGCTATTCACATTCGCCGCGCTATGCCTCCTCTCCCCCGGCCATGTCATGCGCGCGGATGACAACGGGCACATCCCCGTCAACACCGCAGCCTCGGCAAGACGCCTGATTGACGACCTGATGGGGACGCACGGGGACAAAGACTACCCGCGCGGACGCGAGTTTCTGAAAAGGCTGGCGGAGATCGAGAAAATGCCCGTCCCGTCAGACGAACGCCAGCGCCAGCTTGACACCCTCATCCGCGAGGCCGCGCTGGCCAACCCAATCTTGGATTTCGACAAGATCCTGCTCGTGCGCCGCAAAAACAACCCAAAGTCCCGCGGCCCCAAAACCGGGCAGATGATGAACTACCATTGCAACGACTCCCTCTCGCGCACGGGTTGGGACAACCAGATCGGCATCCTCTCCAACCTGCGCTCCGAAAAGCCGCTCTTCACCCCCGTGCACCAGCAGCCAAACAGCGCCCTCATGCGCGACCTCGACCTGCATTTCGACGCCGACCGCTTCCTTTTCGCCTCAATCAACAACGCCGGAAACTGGGCCGTCTTCGAGATCGGCCTCGACGGCAAGGGATTGCGGGAAATCTCCCCGCGCGACGCCGAGAACACCCAGTGGTTCGACCCTTGCTACCTGCCCGAGGAAGACACCTTCCTCGCATTTTCGACGGCGGGCGTCGTGGGGGTCCCATGCCTCGGGGGACACGACAAGGCGGCAAGCATGTTCCGGCTCGACCACAAGAAAGGCACCGCGCGCCAGCTGACCTTCGAGCAGGACAGCGGCTGGCACCCGCGCCTCGCCCACGACGGGCGCGTCATGTACCTTCGCTGGCAGTACACCGACACCCCGCACTACTTCGACCGCGTCCTTTTCACCATGCTCCCCGATGGACGCCAGCAAAAGGCACTCTGGGGCAGCGGCGCCTTTTTTCCCACCGCGTTCAAACACATCCGCCCCGTCCCAGGGCACCCAAGCATGGTGCTGGGCGTTGTCTCCGGCCACCACTCGCTGCCGGAGCAAGGCCGCCTCATGCTCGTGGATCCCGCGATGGGCACCCACTACCCGTTCCGGCACGACCCGGAGACAAAGGATTGGGGCGTCCCCGGGACACACTTTGAGATCAAACCGCGCGTCTATCCGGCATCCGTCACGGGGTGCGTGCAGGAAATCCCAGGGCACGGGCTTGATGTCGTGGGCAACGTGCTCGACAACCAGGGCGGGGAGTGCAAATACACCTTCGCGACCCCGTTCCCACTGAGCGAGAAGTACTTCCTGGCCAGCATGCAAATCGACCACAAGGGCACGTTCGGACTCTACCTCGTGGACCGGTTTGACAACTTCGTGAAGCTCCACGACCTGCCCGACGCCCACATTTTCGAGCCAATCCCCATCCTGCGACGCAAACGCCCGCCCGTGATCCCGGACATGACCGACCCCGACGCCACCGAGGGCGCGCTTTACATCTCCGACATCCACAACGGACGGGGCCTCCCAGGCATCCCGCGCGGCAAAGCCAAGGCCCTGCGCGTCATCGCCTACCACTTTGAATACTGGCACGCCAACGGCGCGCCCCCGCCGGGCTACCGCACCGTCGGCGAGGCCGCCTCGTGGGACATCAAACGCGTCCTGGGCACGGTGCCCGTGGAAACCGACGGCTCCGCCTTCTTCAAGGTCCCCGCCAACACGCCGATCGCCCTGCAAGTCCTCGACGAGAAAGGCGCGGCCATCCAGATAATGCAAAGCTGGCTGACAATCATGCCCGGGGAAAACGTCTCCTGCACGGGGTGCCACGAAAATTCCAACGCCGCCGTCCCCGCGCGGAAAACCCTCGCCGCGATGAATCCACCGCGCGCCATCAAGCCTTGGCTGGGTCCCGACCGCCCCTTCGGCTTCCAAAATGAGATACAACCCCTGCTCAACCAGAAGTGCCTCCCCTGCCACAACAACGAAAGCCGCGCGCAAACAGGCCTCCCATCCTTCGCCGGTTCCCCCAAGGCCATCCGCTGGAAGGACGACAACGCCTACAACGCCCTTCACCCCTACGTGCGCCGGCCGGGCTTTGAGGGCGACATCGCCACAAAAACGCCGATGGACTACCACGCCTCCACCAGCGAACTCATCCAACGCCTCAACCGCGGGCATCACGGCGTGCAACTCAGCCGGGAGGACTGGGAACGCCTCCACACATGGATCGACCTGAACGCCCCTTGGCGCGGAACTTGGCAGAACCCGAAAAACGAAAACCTGCGCCTGAAACTCCAGCAGCGCTACGCACGCCACGCCACCAACCCCGAGCAGGCCTACCGCGAGACCGCCGCCCGCGTCGCCGCCAATCCCGCCAACGCACCCGCGGCAGCCCTCCCCGTCGAAAAGATCAAGGCCCTCCTCAACCTCCCGGACAGCGGCCACAAACGCGGCCAGGGCGCCATCGGGCCGCTCCCGCGCTCCGTGCCGGACAACGTGCAGGCTCCGGGCTGGCCGTTCACCCACGCCACCGCCACGCGCCTCCAGCAACAAGCCGCCGTGAATGGCGCCATCACGCTGGACGTCCCCCTCGCCGGCAACCAAACCCTGCGCTTCGTCCGCATCCCGGCGGGGGCCTGCGTCATCGGCTCCACCAACGGTTTCCCCGACGAGCGCCCGCGCGCGCCCGTGCAGATAAAAAAACCATTCTGGATCGCCCAAACCGTGGTCACCAACGGCCAGTACGCCACCTTTGACCCGGAACACGACACAGGCTACACAAACGAGCACGGCATGGACCACGTCACACCTGGCTACATCGCCAACCACCCCGACCAGCCGGCCGCGCGCCTGAGCTGGCAGGAGGCCATGGGGTTCTGCAAATGGCTCTCCGAAAAAACAGGGAAAAAAGTCACGCTTCCCACCGAGGCCCAATGGGAATGGGCGGCACGCGCAGGCTCCGCGACAACCTTCCCCTTTGGCCATCGCTTCGCCGACTTTTCCGAACACGCCAACCTCGCCGACGCCTCCCTGCGCAAGACGGAAGGCAACGAGGGCCACGGCGGAACCCACAGCTGGGACGGGGTCGACCGCCAGCTCCCGCACAACTTCACTGCCGGCAACGGCTCACTCCTCAAACACCGCCGCTACTGGCCCATGGACAGCGCCTACCCCCTGCGCGACGACCGTTTCCACGACAAATGGTTCACCGTGGACTACGTCAAACAATACTACCCCAACGCATGGGGCCTCTACGACACCATCGGCAACGTCTGGGAATGGACACGCTCCCACTACGCCCCCTACCCTTACAACGAAAACGACGGACGCAACAACCTCGACGCGACAAAGCCCAAGGTCGTCCGCGGCGGCTCCCACGCCGACCGCCCAAAAGTCGTGGGATCCGCCACCCGGCTCCCCTACGAATCCTACCAAAAAGTCCATAACGTCGGCTTCCGCCCGATCATCGAGGAGGATTGAGATCTCAAAAACCTCCCTCCCCGCAGGATCGCAAAAAAGGGACACCTGAAGCCCCAGGCACCCATGCGCCGGAAAACCTCGGCGGATCCCGGCACGGAGGAACGCCGGGGTCCGTCCGTGTTTTCCGGACAAAACACGTTTATCGCTTGACCCACAGGGGCAAAATCGAACGCTGGGAGACTTTCAGTCCATGCCAAACACCACCGTCAATAACATCCGCAAAAAGAACGTCATACGATATAATGGCGACCTTTGTCTCGTCCTGGAGTGCCTCGTCCGCACACCGCCCAACAATGCCTCCTACTGCCAGATGGAACTCCGTTCCCTCAGCTCCGGGCGCGTCATCCCCGTTCGCACCAACATCGGCGCCTCCTTTGAGACACTCGAAAACAACGTCAAACGCCTCGAACTCAGCTACGAGGCCGACGGCAATTTCGTGTTCATGGACACCTCGACATTCGAGGAAAACACCGTCCCGCGTTCCATCATCGAGGACATTGTCGGCTTTCTCGTCCCCGGCCAGAGCTATGACATCATGTTCGTGGATGGCAAACCGGTGACCGTCAATCTTCCTGGCGCCGTTGAGATGAAAGTTGTGGATGCCCCGCCGGCCATCAAAGGCGACACCTCCGGCAACGTCCTCAAGCCCGTCACCCTCGAGACCGGCCTCATCGTCAACGTCCCCCTCTTCATCAAGGCCGGCGAAAGCATCCGCATCAACACCGAGGACAAATCCTATCTCGGGCGCGCATAGGAAACACCACCATCCCCGCGCACAAAGGAACCGTAAAAACACCTCCCGCTGTCCTCCCGCGACAGGGGAGGTTGCTTTTTGTCGTGATCAAATTCCACACCATCCGGAAAGCCCCATGGGGACCTTGCCCCGAGGCAAACAGGGATTGGCGGCGACAGCAGAGGTGGTGGCAGCAATAGGGATGGCAGCAGGGACGGTGGAGAGGTTGCCGGCGGGAGAGGCCAGGGGACTGGGAGCGGAAGTTCCGTGTCCACCATTCACGGCGGAAATCACAAAATTGAAACTGGAAGATCAGACGGGAAATTGAGGGAGGAGAGCAGTCGGAAAACTGGGGGGGGCGTTCGGCTCGTTTTTCGCGCTTCCCGACCGTTTTCAAAACGGCAAAAGCCTGCCGCACGCCAAAGATGCCACATTCCAGACTGCCGCGCGCCAAAGTAGCCGCATTCCAGACTGCGCACGCCAAGGCCGCTTTAAGCGGCAGCAAATGTGGCGGTGGCAGAGAGCAGGGTTGCAAATACGCAAAAGGTTTTGGAGCGCATCGTGGCGCCGCCGCCGTAGCGCGGGTTTCCAAACCTGCTCCCTTGAAGCCTGCCCATTCCCAGCGTAAAAAAGGGGCGGCCAAGACGGAAACCAGATCCAGCGCTTTTCGTTGGCCCATCTTCGTTGGCCCATGCCCTCCAAGGCGGCGGAAGCCTGCCGCGCGCCAGCCAGCTGTATTCCAGACTGCCGCGCGCCAAGGACGCCCTCAGCGCGGCAAAAGTGGCGGCGGCGGAGGGCGGGGTCGCAATGCGCGAAGGGTTTTGGAATGCGGTGGGGAAGCAGGTTTGGAAACCTTATAGGATGCTGGCAAGATCGGCGTAGTCCCGTAATGAAGCTGGTCTTGGCCAGTGGTTCGGGGAGGCGCGTCCTGCAGGACGCGCTTCCCCTGTCCGCCGAGAGTCTGATTGGAAACCACGAACCTTGGAGTTCGCAGCGCAGCAACAGAC
>JAIRPL010000071.1 GCA_031256995.1 Puniceicoccales bacterium | reverse complement strand
TCCTTCTTATCGAGACGCGCTCAATGGCGCGGGCAACGGTTCGAGTTACTGCCAGCGGTGCCCGCCGTGTCTGTTGCTGCGTTGCGAACTCCAGGGTTCGTGGTTTCCAATCAGACTCTCGGCGGACAGGGGAAGTGCGTCCTGCAGGACGCGCCTCCCCGAACCACTGGCCAAGACCAGCTTCGTTACGGGACTACGCCGATCTTGCCAGCATCCTATAAGGTTTCCAAACCTGCTCTTAAGTCGCTTTTTGGGAGAGGGTACAGGCCAACGAAGATGTCCAACGAAGAGACATTTTGATCGGTTTCCGTCTTGGCCACCCCTTTTTCACGTTGGGGTGGGGCAGGCTTCAAGGAGCAGGTTTGGAAACCCGCGCTACGACGAGCCGCGCCACGACGCGCGCCGAGACATTGCACGCATTGCGAGCCTGCCCTCTGCCGCGCCACTTTTGCTGCCGCTGGATCTGGTTTCCGTCTTGGCTGCCCCTTTTTCACGTTGGGAGTGGGGCGGGCTTCAAGGGAGCAGGTTTGGAAACCCGCGCTACGACGGCCGCGCCACGACGCACTCCAAGGCATTGCGCGCATTGCGACCCCGCCCTCTGCCGACACCACTTTTGCTGCCGCTGAAGGCGTCCTTGGTGTGCGGCCGTGGAATGCGGCTACCTTGGCGTGCGGCAGGCTTCCGCCGTCGTAACGCAGGTTTCCAAACCTGCTCTCAAGTCGCTTTTTTGAGGGAGGGCACAGGCCAACGAAGATGTCCATCGAAGAGGCGTTTGGACCTGATTCCCGCCTTGGCCGCCCCTTTTTTACGTTGGGAATGGGCAGGCTTCAAGGAGCAGGTTTGGAAACCCGCGCCACGACGGCGGGGCAGGGGGCGCGGGGGGGGGAGCGGAGGTGGCGCGGGTGCTTTTCTGGCGATGTGCGCGGGTGGGCGGGTGGCGCGGCGGTGTCTTGTTTTCCTGAAATTCCTGTTTTCCTGAGGTTCCCGTTTTCTTGAGGTTCCTGTTTTCCGGCGTTGTCCCAAAATATTCCGACAGGCTCCATTTTCATCTTTGTTTCTCTTCCGCTTCCGCAGTGTGTTTTTCAGATGGCATGCCGGTGGGGATTTTTGGTTTTTTTCAAAAAACCGCTTGACTCTGCCGCGCCGGTTCGCATTGTCCGGTGCCCTTCCGTTCTTTCCTGTGTCAGTCCCCTTCGTCTAGCCCGGCCTAGGACATCTGGTTTTCATCCAGGCAACTGGGGTTCGAATCCCCAAGGGGGCGCCATTTTTGAAAAGGACGCATCCGCGACACGGCGGGTGCGTCCTTTTTTTGTGGCAAGGCCTGCTTGCGAGCGGGTGCGCGGCGCTGGCGGCGCAGTCAGACGCTTGCCGGCGTGGCGCGTCATTCCACGTTTTGAACCTGTTCGCGGATGCGTTCCAATTCGTTTTTGCCGTCTATGACGGCGCGGGTGACTTCCAATGCGTTGGCCTTGCTTCCGATGGTGTTCAGCTCGCGGTTGATCTCCTGGCACAAGAAGTCGAGTTTGCGGCCAACGTCGGCCTCCTCGGCGACGATGGCCCGGAATTGCGCGAAGTGGCTGCCCAGGCGTGTGATTTCCTCGGTCGTGTCGCATCGATCCGCGAAGATGGCGATTTCCTTGAGCACGCGTTCATCCCTGAGATCGATATCAAGGCCGGTTTGGCGCAGGCGCGCCAAGAGCAATTCGCCATGGCGTGTCACGGTGTGGGCGGAGTGGCGCTGGATGGCATCCAAAATGGACTCCATCAGGGTGATGCGGGCGAGCAGGTCGGCGGCAAGGCTTGCGCCTTCGTTTTTGCGCATCGCCACAAGTCCCGAGAGGGCGTCGCGAACGCCCGTTTCGATCCCGGCACGCACGGCTTCGGTGTCCGGTGACGGGAGCGCGGCCCGGCGCGTCCGCAAGAGTTCGGCCAGATGCAGCAGCGTGGTGGCGTCCGGGGCGAAAGGTATCCCGAGTGATTCGGCTTCGGCGCCGAGTTTGCGGATGGATCCGGCGAGCGCGGCGGAGTCCCACGCGAGGGTGGTGTCCTGGCTGGATGGCGCGGGAAAGACCGTGAGCAAGATTTTCCCGCGGGTCGCGTATTCCCGCACCCACGGTGTGGCAAGGCGTTCCAGCATCGCCGCCCATTCGGCGGGGGCGCTGACGTTGATTTCAAGGCCGCGGCGGTTGACGGAGCTGGCTTCGACTGTAAATAGAAGACCGGCGGCGGCAAAGCTGGCGCGTCCGTACCCGGTCATGGATTTGAGGGACATGCCGGTGGAGGTTAAAAAAACTCACAATTGGCAAAAGCCCGAAATGGGGATGCGGGAAACGCGGAGGATGGATGGCCGCAGGGCGGAAAGAAAGCGGAGGGCGTCCGTCCTGCCCGGCGGGCGTCTGCCATGATGAGATTGGATTGGCGGGACGCCTCCCCCATGGGGTTGGACCTGAGTGTCTGCGAGCAGCGGGGATTTCTTTAGAAACGGAGATTGGGGTTGGTGAAGCCGCATTTGGGGCAGGGGGCGGTCTTGGGCCGGCGCAAGATGGAGTAGAGATGGCGGCATTTCAGGCAGTAAAAGACGGATGTGTGGGTGCGCCAGTCATTGCGGCGACTTTCGCGGAGGTCGTAACCGAGCCATGCGAGAAAAATCACCGTGAACGCGACGGTGAGCAAAGTGGCGAACGGGTCGGTGGCGGGATTGTTTTCGGCGCAGGATAACAAAGGAATGGGCGTTTGGAATGGCATGGCGCGTC
Organism: Puniceicoccales bacterium; assembly: GCA_031256995.1. Lineage (GTDB taxonomy): Bacteria > Verrucomicrobiota > Verrucomicrobiia > Opitutales > UBA953 > CALNBE01. The sequence goes on along the minus strand of JAIRPL010000071.1, from coordinate 8,032 downwards.
GTTGGGGTGAACTCAGGTCTTTGGGTGTGAGGAATATCGGGAAATGGAGCGCAAAAGCCGCGGGAAACGGGATGCCGGAAGGGGAGTCATGGCAAAATGCCGCAACGTTGACCGGTCGGCGACAACGGCCTCCCCAAGTGGATGCTTCCCGCGCCAAATCACGGCAATCCAGCTACTTTTTGGGGAGCGGGCGTCGAAGGCCGTCCCTGGTTTTGCGCCATCCCGTCTCGCGTGTGAATGTGCCCGTGAAAACGTTTTCGGCGGGCGTGAAAGAAGGCGTGGTTCAGCTTTTGAAATTGTACCTTCCGCCAATGTCATGCTCGGTTGGTTTGTCGTAAAAACGGAAGGAGTGTCCCATAAGCTCTTTTGTTGGAATGAGGCTGGCCTCCGTGGTTTTGTTGAAAAATTCCTCCGTGGTGAGAACCCAGATGGGGGCGCTGTTCGGGAACTCTTCCTGACGCATTTGCACGTAATACAAAGCGGGGGATTTTTTCCCAAGAAAGTAGGCGCGGCCCTGAAAGCGGAAGATTGTGCCGTAGAACTTGTTGCCGAGTTGGCGCTTTCCGAGCACGACGTAGCGCTCGGTTTCCAGCATCTCCTCCTGGGTGGTGACGATTGTGGTGGCGTTGTTGATCGGGAGATAGACGGTGAGCGGGGCGGAGTTCCCGACGGTTATGTCCGCCGCGAGCGCGATGTTTTGCGAACTCCGCCCCTCGATGCGCCATTCGCCCGTGGAGGTGTCGGTGATTTCAACGGAGGCCGTTTTTTCGGTTTTGGCGAATTCGGCGATCAAGTTGTTTTCCTCGTTGCGAAAAAGGGTCCACGAGGCCGCGAGTTCGGTTTCATCGAGTTTTTCGGCGAGTTTTTCGGGGTTTTTGTATTTCAGGGCGACGGCGAGCTGGGCCTCCATTTTTCGCCGCATGGAGGAGTCCAGTTTTTTGAAATAGACAATGCGTGGTTTTTGGCGCAGCGCGGGATCAAGTTGCGAGAAATCCACCTTCACCAGCAGCAGGCTTCGTTTGTTGAGGGGGATCCGCACGCGGTTGCGGAGTTTGTCGCCGGAGCTGCCGTTGCCGGGGGGCCTAAGCTCGGCGCTGTCCAGCGCGCCTTTCTCGTTGTCGAGTCTCGCGAGGTCGTCGGAGATGCTGGCGCGGGTCTTGGTGTAGCGTTCTTTTTCTGACGCGAAGGCTTTGCCCATTATTTCCCCGATGATGCCGCCAAGGGGCGTCAGGCAGACGAGCAGCGCGACGAGGGCGCCGCCGGAAAAGCCCCCGATGGCGCCCAGGATGCGGGCGTTTTTGGCCTTTCGCACCCCTGTCTCGTGGCCCTTGATGGCGGCGATGGCCTGCCGCTCGTTGAACATGTCAATGGTGGTGGCGGAGGCGAGTCCGAGCTTGATGAGTTTTTGGCGGATATGTTGCGGGAGTTCCGGACCGTTTTGGGGGGAGTCATTGCCGCCAGTCCCATTGATGGAGGTGAAGTTTGGGGTGGAGGTCGCGGGGGATGGGTGGATGGACGGGGCGGAGTTGCCGAATGACAGATGTTTCGCCGCCGGATCCCAGGCCGTGGCGCCTTCGGGGGCGCAGAGGGTCTCGGCCGTGATTTTGCCGGACGCCACCAAGGCATTTGCCTCCACCTCGGTAAACGGCCCCTTGATCTCGCCGTTGATGAAAAAGTTGAACGTCTTTTGGGACTCGGGCATGACTCCGCACAGTGAAGGTGCGCGGGGTGGATTGTCATTAAGAAAGTGGAATGATCGAGCGCCGGGGAAGTCCGTCCGACGTGTCGCGGCGGGCAAGAGGGTTGCCTTTCGTGGCATGAACGGGCAAAGGCACCGGGCATGAGGATTTACCTGGCCACTGGCAATGGGCACAAAGTCACGGAATTCAACCGGATGCTTCGGGGGGATGCCGCCGCGGCGCCGGTGGCTCATTTTTTGGGGGCAGGCGATGTTGGCGGAATGCCGCCCGTGGCCGAGGACACGGGGTCTTTTGAGGGCAATGCCCGCCAGAAGGCGCTGGCATTGCGCGCACGGGTCCCCGCAGGGGCCTGGGTGCTTGCCGATGACAGCGGGCTTTGTTGCGACGCGCTTGGCGGTGCGCCCGGCGTGGAGACCGCCAATTACGCCGGTCCCTCCGCGCCCTCCGCCCTCAATCGCCGCAAGCTTCTCGATGCCCTTCATGGCACGCCCGCCGGGCGGCGTGGCGCCCATTTTTCATGCGTGCTCTTGTTGATCGCGCCCGATGGCGCTGAATTCTGGTTTCGCGGCAAATGTCCTGGTGTGATTCTTGAGGCCGAGCAGGGCGATGGCGGTTTTGGCTATGATTCCATCTTTTGCGCTGAGGGCACAACCTGCTCGTTCGCGCAGCTTTCTCCCGCCGAAAAAGATGAACGAAGCCACAGGGGGCGTGCGTTTCGCGCATTTTTGGGATGGCTGGCAGGGCGGCAGGAAAAATTGCCCATTTCCGGAATTTGAAAAAAACAACCCGTCCGCGTCCGTTTATTTTTCTCCTTTTTTACGCACACATTCCCGCCTTTTTACATTTTCACATCTCCAGGATGCCATGTTTTTTCCGAAAGGCATCCGGTGGAGTGATTTTTCTGATGGCGGATTTTTGAGAAAAAGACGGTTTTTCAGGCCGTTGCGGTGGCATTGTGGCGCGCCCGGGCGTGGCAATGTTGACATCACAGGCGGGGCAACTTTCATGCCGCGCGCACTCCCGCAATCCCTGCCACACCACGCCAAGCGCGTCGCGCGCCGGCACGCAACGCAAACATGCTAAAGCATCTTCCTTCCTTCCTCTCATTTTCCAATGCCATTGGCATAGACCTTGGAACGGCCAACACGCTTGTCTATCTCAAGGGCAAGGGGGTCGTCATGCGTGAGCCGAGTGTGGTCGCCATCCACAAAGAGTCAAAAAAGCCCATCGCAGTCGGGATTGAAGCCAAAAAGATGCTGGGCCGCACTCCGGGCACCATTGAGGCGGTCCGCCCGATGAAGGAGGGCGTCATTGCCGATTTTGAAATCAGCGAGCACATGCTGCGCTACTTCATCCGCCGTGTGGCCCGGAAGACCCTTTTCACGAACCTTTCAGTCCTCATCGCCGTCCCTTACGGGATCACGCCCGTTGAAAAGCGGGCCGTGCTCGACTCGGCCTATCACGCCGGCGTGGATGACGCGAATGTCATTGCCGAGCCGCTGGCCTCGGCAATCGGCATCGGCCTGCCTGTCAATGAATCCGCCGCGAACATGATTGTGGACATTGGCGGGGGGACGACCGAGGTGGCCATCATCTCCATCGGGGACATTGCCCATGCGCGCAGTCTTCGCGTGGGTGGCGACGCCTTTGACGCGAGCATCATCAATTATGTCAAGCGCGCCTACAACCTGAGCATCGGTGAGCGCACGGCGGAGGAGATCAAGATGAAGATCGGCTCGGCCGTCCCGATGGAGGTGGAAATGCGGGAGGAGGTGCGCGGGCGCGACCTGATTTCCGGCCTCCCGCGCTCCATAACGCTCTCATCCGAGGAGGTGCGCGAGGCCCTTGCGGAGAATCTTGCCGCCATTGCCGACGCGGTCCACAGCTCGCTGGAGCATTGCGCGCCGGAGCTGGCCTCCGACCTTGTCGTGCGCGGCATCGCCCTTGCCGGTGGTGGCGCCCTTTTGAGGGGGATTGACAGGTTTCTGAGCGACATGACGAAACTTCCCGTTTTCGTGGGCGATGACCCGATGTGCGCCGTCGTCAATGGCACGGGCGTTGTGATCGAATCCAATCGCTGGCGGGTCCGCTAAGTCCGCGTTCCGGCTTCGCACCCCCGCCGCCGTCTTCCCGCGGCCTGCCCGCGCCCGCAATTTCACCCAAACACGCCGCCGTGGCCCGTCCATCCCGCATAGATCCGCGCCCGTTCCTGAAGCTGGCCCTTGCCCTTGTCATCTGGTGGGCGTCGCCGCCGGTTGTTCGCAGCCTGTTCAAGGACGGGGTGTACGAGTTGCAGGCCCCGTTCATCTCGGCGCAGTCGCACATTGAGGATCTTGGCCGCTATTGGGAGCAGCGTTTGCTGCGCACCAAGGAGGGCATGATGGCCGCCGTGCGCGACCTCTCCCGTGCCAACCAGGCCCTTAACCTTGAGAATCACGAACTCCTTGCCTACCGCGTTGAAAACGAGCGCCTGCGCCGCCTGCTTGACCTGCCCCCGCGCGCGGAATACCGGATGCTCGTCGCGCGCGTCGCGAGACGGGACCTCAACGCCTGGTGGAGCCGTGTCACGTTGCGGCGCGGCGCGGCCGATGGCGTCGTGGCGGGCGTCCCCGTTGTTGCCGGCGAAAACGTCGTCGGCCGCGTCATCAAAGTCCATCTTCACACCTGTGAGGTGCAGCTTGTTTCCGACCCCGCCTTCCGCATCAGCGCGAGCCTGGATGGCACGGAACGAGCCGCCGTCTACCAAGGCACTGTGAACCGCCCTTTCGACCCTCCGCGCGGCATCATCCACAACATTCCGGCGGACTACAACTTCCGGCCTGACAACGGCGGCATGGTGAGTGTTTTCACCTCCGGCGCCGGGGGGATCTTTCCCGCCGCCTTGCGCATTGGCACTTTTGACGTCTCCACCCTGCAACAAGGCGAGAACGGCCTTTTTCTCATGGCGGACGTGGAACTCCTTCCCGAGCTTTGCTCCATGGAGGAAGTCTCGATCCTCCTCCCCATCGCGCCGCCGCCGCTCGAGCCGTCCCTCAAGTAGGCCACCTTCCAGGCATCCGGCCGCCCTGTGCCGCGCGCCTTGGTGGCGCCTTCATCTTGCACGGCGGATGTGTGCGGGCTTGCGGTGGCGGAAACGGCATGGGAGAAATGCGGACGCAATGGCAGACATAATCATCGGACTTGTCCAGACCACCACGGTTGAAAAACCGGCCGAAAACCTCCGGCGTGTCATTCCGCGCATAGAGGAGGCCGCGGCGCGCGGCGCAAAGATTGTCTGCCTGCAGGAAATGTTCAACACACGCTATTTTTGTGTGACACAGGACCACTCCCATTTCGACCTTGCCGAACCCATTCCCGAGGGGCCAAGCGTCCGCGAATTGGGTGTTTTGGCGGCCCGGCTCGGCATTGTCATCATCGCCCCGCTTTTCGAGGCGCGCGGTTGCGAGGTCTACCACAATACGGCCGCCGTGCTGGATGCCGATGGGACTTTTCTTGGCAAATACCGCAAGATGCACATCCCGCAGGATCCGGGATTTGAGGAGAAATTCTACTTTTCGCCCGGCGACCTTGGTTTTCGCGCATGGCGCACCGCGCACGGAAACATCGGCGTCCTGATCTGCTGGGACCAATGGTACCCGGAGGCTGCCCGGCTGACCGCCCTTTCCGGCGCGCAGATTCTTTTTTACCCGACGGCCATCGGCTGGCTTGCCGCCGAGAAGGCGCAACTTGGCGAGGCGCAACATTGCGCATGGGAGACGGTGCAGCGCGGCCATGCCGTCGCCAATGGGTGCCATGTCGCGGTCGCAAACCGGGTCGGCACCGAATCCGGGACCGAGTTTTGGGGGCGCAGCTTTGTTTGCGACCCTTATGGGCGCGTCGTGGCCCGCGCGGGCGAGGCGGAAGAGGTGCTGGTTGCACGGTGCGACCTGGACTTGCAGCGAGACTTCCGCCGCGTCTGGCCTTTTTTCCGCGATCGCCGGATCGACGCCTATTCCGGGATCACAAGGCGCCTTTGCGACGATTGATGCGCGATTCGTTGAATTTCCCGCTTTTTCCCGCTCGCGCCCGCCCGCCCGCGGGGCGCGTGTGTCACAGGGCGGCGGGGCTTGGCTGCGCGGGAGGTGGCGCGGGCGGCGCGGCGGTGTCCTTTCCGTTGGGGACCAACACCTTCAACAACGCAAAGCTGCCGATGAGAAGCGCCAGGAAGAGGATGCAAAATATCTCCAGATACTTGTCTATGTAGCGCTTGACCGGCGCCCCAAAGAGGTAGATCGCGCCGCCCACGAGAAGGAACCGCCCCGTGCGCCCGATGAGCGAACCAAGCACCAGGGTGCCAAGGGAAATGCTCTCGTGGCAGACGCCGGCCGCGATGGTGAAAACCTTGTAGGGGACTGGCGTGAACCCCGCCGTGACAATCGCCAGAAGCCCGTATTCGCCATAACCGCTTTTCACGGCCTCGAACTGTTCCACCAACCCAAGTCCGGCGATAATCCTCGCTCCGACAAGATCATAGAATGCATAGCCGATGTAGTAGCCAAACACGCCGCCAAGCACGGAAAAGAGCGAGCACCAGAAGACAAAACGCAGGGATTTTTTCACGGCGCCCATGCACAGGGCAATGAGCAGCACATCGGGGGGGATTGGGAAGAAGGAGGATTCCACAAATGCCAGCACGCACAGTGCCGGCACGCCATACGGGGTTTCCGCCCAGTGCAGCACCCAATTGTAGAGTCGCTTCAGCCAGCTTGCTCTTCGCGTTTCCGGGACGGGCGCCATGCCCTCCGCGGAAACGGCTGTCGAACCGGGCACGCCGGTCTTGTCAGGTTTCTCCATAAAACGTCCTCGAGACAATCGGATTTGCCTCCAAAAGGAAGCCAAAACAACCAGCGGTCCGCCACCCCGTCAGGCGTCCGCAAAGCAGTGCCCGGTGAGGATTTAATTTGCGAGATGCGTTTTAAGATAGCCGATGGCACGGCGGATTTCCCCGACGGGGTCATCTCCGCACTCGCGCTCAATGACAAGATCCCCCGCGTAGCCAGCCGCCTCGAGGATTGCAAAGAAACGCCGCCAATCCACCTCTCCCTCGCCAGCCGGAACCTCGCGCCCCCAAACCTCGGGGTCCCCGGACGGGATGGCGTCCTTGATGTGGATTTGCGCGATATGCGGCAACAGCAGCTCCAAGGCGGCAACCGGGTCGCCCATGCTGTAGAGAAGCATGTTGCCGGGGTCGAAATTGACACGCAGGTTGGGCAGGGCGAGGGAGCGCAGCAGGGCGTCCAATGTCGGCGCGGACTCCTGCCCGGTTTCCAGCAAAAGCAGCTTTCCCCCTTTTGCGAAGGCTTCCGCCACTGTCGCAAGTCGCGCGCGCATGCTGTCATAGCGCGGGTCGGAGGAAGAATGCGGGATGAATCCCGCGTGAAAGCTCACCTTGTCAATTTCCAGCGCATCCAACAATTCCAGATAACGTGGCACGCGCGAAAGAATGCCTTTGCACGCGGCATCCGGCGCGACACCCCCCGTGGCGCGTATTGTGGCCGGTGTGGAATAGTCCTCCATCGGGGTGCCAAACATGCCGGAGACAACGGAGATGCCCGCGTCACGCAAACGCCCAAGCGTGCCGCCCCAAGCCTCCGGTTTGTCAATCAACGGGTCGAGCGCAAGTTGGATGCGTTTCAAACCGATGGCCTCCAGCCGGGAAAGGAGCGTTTGCACGGAATCCGGCCAGCCCGACCAGCTGCATACCGCAAGTTGCGAGAGTTTTAACGAGGTCGCCATAAATCATTGCGTAAGGAAGCCTTGCCCCGGACAACTTCAACCCCAAAACCAGCGTGTCCGGCCATGAATTTTTCAATTGTGTCCTGTCGTGTCGCAGATTTGCCAAGGGCTTTCCGCGCCTTGAATTTGGATGTTTGAAGCGGCGGGACGGCGTGAATGTTTGAGGCGTTATGGCATGGATGACGCGCCGCCCCCGCTCCTGTTTTGCGAGGTGCAAGGCGACTTTTCGGTCAACCTTTGCTTATTTTTGGTGTGATATTTTTTAGTATAAATTATTGTTGCATTTTTCCCCGGGTTGACGCATTTTGACCCGACTGGTGAAGATATTGTCACACAACACGTTGAATGGTTGAAGGATATGCGATTTCCCTTTTAATTGCTTGTTGCCTTGTTTCACGGGCGAGGACAGTCTTCGTCCACTCCGGCCTCTATCATTTCTCCCCATGTATCGTCATCGACAAGGATATCCGTTTCGTTCGGCTCGCAAGAAGCCGAAGGGCGAGAAGTCTCGTGGCGAGAGGTCGAGGCTCAATATTTTGCATGCCTCGGCCCGTCTT
>JAIRPL010000070.1 GCA_031256995.1 Puniceicoccales bacterium | reverse complement strand
CCCGCGCTACGATGGCAAGGGCGGCGGTGGGCGCTGCGCTACGACGGCGGCGCCACGACGTATTCCAAGTCATTGCGCGCATTGCGAGCCTGCCCTCTGTTGGCGCCACATTTGCTGCCGCTGGATCTGGTTTCCATCTTGGCTGCCCCTTTTTCACGTTGGGAATGGGCAGGGTTCAAGGGAGCTCCGAAGCCTTCGACCCGGCCAGGGTTCGCAGGGGAAAAGAGATCCGGCGGGGAAAGATGCCCGCAGGGATTCATCAAGTCACGGGGGCGAAACATTTCGCATGAAATCGGAACAAAGAACACCCGCCAATGACCCTACCGGCCGTCATGAAAGCGAACATTTTTCACGCCACGCCCGTGTTCCGCCCCCTTGTCCCGCTTGCCGCGTTTGCCGCCAGTGTCCTCTGCGCGCCCAGCCTTCTCGCACTTGAGGCCACGAAGCTTCGCGTTGAGCACACCACTGCCCCCCTTGGCATTGACACCGCCCTGCCCCGTTTCTCATGGGTCCTTCATGAAAGCGACAGCTCCCCTGCGGCGCGCAACCAGCATCAGACCGCCTACCGGATCCTTGTCGCCAGCTCCGCCGAAAAACTTGCCGCCGACACGGGTGACATCTGGGACAGCGGCCTCGTCAACTCCGGCCAGTCCCATCTCATCCCGCTCCCTCCCGCCGCCAGGCTCGCCCCCAACCGCATTCACCACTGGAAAGTCCGGACCTTGGATCGCGACAGAAAACCCGGCCCCTGGAGCAAGCCCGCCCACTTCGCCACCGGCCCGCTCTCGCGCGAGAATTGGCACGGGCAATGGATAAAACACCCCACGGCCAGCCAGGCCGCGCACCTCTGGTTTCGCAAAAAGCTCACCCTCGACACCCACGCCACCACCGCCCTCGCGCACATCGCCTCGCTCGGTTACCACGAACTTCACATCAATGGGAAGAAAGTCGGGACCCGCCACCTTGCCCCGGCCCTGTCCCACTACAAAAAACGCGCACTATACGTCACTTACGACATCTCCCCGCTTCTCCAACCCGGGGAGAACACCATCGCCCTCTGGACCGGCCCCGGCTGGACGCTCCATCGCGAAAACCCGAACATCAACCACGCCATCCTCGTCCAGGTGGACGGCCAGACCTCCAGCGGCGCCCGTTTCACCCTGCACTCCGACGCCTCCTGGAAGACCGCCGAAAGCTCCAGCCGCGAAATTGGAAAAATCCCGCGCCGCATGGGCGGCATGGGGGGCGAGGAAGTGGACGGCCGCGCCGACGCCCAACCCTGGGACACCCCCGCATTTGATGATTCCCAATGGCCCGCCGCCGCCATCACCACCCCCATCAAGGAAATCGCCCGCTGGCCCGCGCTCAGCAGCGCCAACCTCACAGACCCCACGCGTGTCGCCGCCGAATTCCCGGCAAAAACCGTCACACCCGCGGGGAACGGAGCCTGCCGTGTGGACATGGGCCGCGCGTTCACAGGATTCATCAAAATCAAATTCAACGGCCTCAAAGCTGGCGACGTCGTGACCATCCGCACCTCCGACCGAAAAAACCGGGACATCACCTTCGACCAGGAGCAACGCTACATCGCACGCGGCGCCGATGGCGAAACCTTCACCAACCGCTTCAATTTCGCCAGCGGGCGCTACCTCCACATCAGCGGACTGCGCACCCCGCCCTCCCCCGCCGACATCACCGCGCAGGCGCTCACCAGCGCGGCGCCGCGAACAGGCACCTTCACCTCCTCCTCAAAACTCTTCAACAGCATCCACGAGACCGACCTCTGGACTTATGAAATGTGCACCATCGAGGGCCTGACCACCGATTGCCCGAACCGCGAGCGCCTTGGCTACGGCGCCGAGACGGCCTACATGACCGCCTGGGGCCTCGGCCTCCCGGCATTCGACTCCGGGGCCTTCTATAAGAAGAACATCCGCGACTGGGCCGACACACAGACCCTCAACGGCGCCATCTCCGCCACCGCGCCCCAAACCTACGGCGGCGCCTGGGGCGGCCCGCTCTCCTCCAGCGCGATATTCAACCTCGCGTGGGAGCACTACCTTGCCCACGCAGACAAGGCCGTCCTCGAGGAAGCCCTGCCAGTCGAGAAAAAGTGGCTCGATCTCGCATGGAAAAAGACCAACGCCGACGGTCTTCCAAGTTATTATTTCACATCCACAAGAACAACCGACGGCTATTTCCTCGGCGACTGGCTCGCCGTGGGGCACCGGCAGGACATGAACGGCGACCCCGCCTACCTCTTCAACCTCCTCACACTCACGCTTGCGCACCAGCTCCACGCCAAAACGGCGCAGGCACTCGGGAAAACCGACGATCTCGCAACAGAACAAAAACGCCTGCAAACACTTCGCCGTGGAATCCAGAAATTTTACAAGGGCGGCGGCATCTACCTCCGCGACATCGGCGCCCCGGTCAGCGCCGCCTTCGCACTCCACACCGGCGCCACCCCCGGGAGTGAGCGCGAAACCGTCCTGAATTTCCTGGCCCAGGACCTCACGGGCAAACGCCCCTACTTTGACACCGGGAGTTTCGGGCGCTACCCCTACTTCAAAACGCTTTTCGGCGATCCCCGCTTCACCGGGATCCTCAACACCCTGCTGGCAAAAACCACCTACCCGGGCTACGGATATTTCCTTGAGAAAGGCGAGACCACCTGGCCCGAATGCTGGGAGATCAAAGATGACGGCTGCGCCCGCACGCACACCTCCTACACCGGCATCAGCGGCTGGTTCACAAAAGTGCTGGCAGGCATCGAACCCAGCGAGACCGGCCCGGGATACCGCCATTTCACCCTGCGCCCCCAGGTCGTCGCCAACCTCACCCATGCCGCCGCCAGCATTGAGACCCCCCAAGGCACCATCCAAAGCGCCTGGCGGAAAGACAACCCCGGCGGCGGCGGCGCACCCCTCACCTACACCTTCGCCATCCCCGTCGGTTCCACAGCCGAACTGACACTTCCCGCCCCCGCCGGCAAACTCACCGAAAGCGGCACGCCCATCCGATCCGCCCGCCAATCCCCCGGCATCACGATCCTTGAGGCCACCCCCCAATCCACACGCCTCAAGCTTGCCTCCGGAAAGTATACTTTCACGCAGCAATAACCCCCGCGCCTCCCCCTGGTCGCGCCGGCAAACGGGCGCCACCAAGGGATGCCACGGGGGGCGCTGGTTTTGGACGGCAGGCCGCGCATTGCGTGCAACACCGCGACGCGGCATTCCAGCTTGCGCGGGAGACGGGAATGCCAGACTGTGCGCCAAGCATGGGCTTCATTAAGCGAAAACGCCACAACCGTGAAAGCATGGAATTGCTCAGGCGCGTGATGGGAGACACGGAATCAAACGTTTTGCGACGCTTCCGGCGCTTCCTTTTCCCCGCCCTGCTCACCATCACGGCATCCGTCCTGCTGACCCTCGTCTGTTTCTGGGGGCATCCCTCGCATCTCCCCGTTCTCATTCCAGGTACCGTCTCGCACATCACCTACGCCGCGCCCTTCTCCTTTAATTATGACAGCAAGGAATACCGGGACCAGCGCGCCCGTGAGGCCCGGCAGGAAACCGCCCCCGTCTACCGCATAGATTTTGCCCCCGAGCGGCAGATCACCCCCTATGCGGACCTCGCAAAACGCCTCGAGAGGGATTTCGACGCCCTGCGGAAGCTCCCCGCCGGCCGGCTCGAGAAAGCCTGCGCGCCGCTCGCGGAAAAACTCCCCGGAGCCACCCGCCCGGAAACCCTTGCGAAACTCATCCGCAACGCCCCCAACCCCGCCGCCTGCGGGCAGATCATTCGCGAAATCATCCCCGCCCTGACCCAGATTCTGCGTGGCGGCGTTTACGAGCCTCCCTCCGCCAGCGCCACCATCGAAATCCCGCTGGCGGCGGCGGCCGGCGGCGGCGCCACCCCCACCTCCCCGTCCGCCACCCCGCCCCCGCATCCGCCCTTCATCCAGGCCGTCCCCTCCGCCGGGATCCCGCGCGCGGACGCCCTGCGCAACCTCGCCGACGCCATCGCCACCCTCGCGGCGGCACACCCCGGGTTGCACGACACCCTGCTTGAGCTTTTCCGCCCCGGCGTCATTCCCAATGTCCTGATCGACCAGGAGTCCACAAGCCGCCTGCGCACCGAGGCCGGAAAACGTGTCGGCTCCATCACCATGAGCGTCTCCGCCGGCGACCTTCTTGTGGAGCGCGGGGAAAAAATCACACCCGTTGTCGTCGAACGCTGGGAGGCCTACCGCGCCGAGCTTTCCAACCACAACCTCGATGCCGCCAGCCCCGTGGACACCCTGCGCCAGAATCTGCTTCCCGTCTTCGCGGTCGTCTTCCTGCTCGTCTTTTTCACCCGCCTGGCCCCGCCATCCGACATCAAGCGCCGGCAAACCACCCTTGTCGCCTTGCTCGTCCCCGCCAATTTGCTGCTCATCCGCCTGTTTCTTGAACTCGGAACCCGCACTGACGTCCTGCGCCACGTCGGCACGACCGCCTCCTCCGACATTTTCCTGTGGTTCGCCCCGCCCTCCATCGCCGCCCTTTTTCTCACCCTGCTTGCCGGCCCTTATCTGGCGCTGCTCGGCGCCTTCAGCGTCTCCATGCTCGCGGCGCTCATGCTCGGGCACAGCCTGGAGGTTTTTCTCATCGCCTCGCTCTCCAACCTCGTCGCCATCCACTTTTGCGACAACGCCCGCTCCCGCAACGCCATCCTCAAGGCGGGCGTGTTCTCCGGCGCCACCACCGCGCTGGCCATAGCCATCGTCATCGAGACCAATGACAGCACGAGCCTCTGGACCACGGTCTTCCAGCTCGGGGGAAGCGTCTTCGGGGGCATCGTCCTGGGCCTCGTCGCCCTTGGCATCCTGCCCGTCCTAGAACGCATCTTCAAACTCACCTCGAACTTCACCTACGGGGAGCTTGCCAACGCCCGCGAACCCCTTCTGGCCAAGCTCCAGATCATCGCCCCCGGCACCTACAACCACAGCGCCAACGTCGCCACCCTCGCGGAAAGCGCCGCGGCGTCCATCGGCGCCAACGCCATCCTGTGCCACTGCGCCTCCCTCTACCACGACATCGGCAAAATCCTGAAACCAGAGTACTTCGTTGAGAATCAGCAGGCGCACAACCTCCATGAGCACCTGCCCCCGGCCATCAGCGCCACGGTCATCAAAAGCCACGTCCGGGAGGGCGCCACCCTCGCCCGCGCAAGCCGCCTGCCCCGCGCCATCGTTGACATCATCGAGCAGCACCACGGCACGGGCCTCATCGAATTTTTCCACAACAAAGCCCTCACCGCCAACCGCGCCGCAGGCCTGCCTGACAGCGCCGTGGACGAGGCCACCTACCGCTACCAGACCCCGAAACCCCAGACCCGCGAGGCCGCCATCGTGCTCTTCGCGGACAGCCTTGAGGCGGCCACCCGCTCCCTCAAGCACTACAGCGCCAAGAACATCGAGCAACTCGTGGGCCGCATCGTGGCCGCCCGCATCAATGACGGGCAGCTCGACGAATGCCCGTTGACGTTCCGCGACATCCAGACCATCCGGCGCAGCCTCCGTGACACCCTTCTGCACATGTATCACCACCGCATTGAGTACCCGAGCACCTCGCGCCCGCCCAATGCCCCCCCCCTTTCACACCCGACCCATGAACAGCAATCGCCCGCCCAGACACCCGCCGCCCCGGCAAGCCCACCCGCGGCGCCCAGCCCCCCCACGCCCCGTCGAAACACATAACGAGGTGCCGGATTTCCAGCCCTCCAAAAAATCCGTCGCCCGCCTCTTCGGCCTGCTCGACGCCTGCCCCGAGGGAAAAATCCCCCCAGGCGAGATCTCCGTGGCCTTTCTTGGCGACGAGGCCATCGCCGCCCTGCACCAACAATTCCTCGGCGACCCCTCCCCCACCGATGTGATCACCTTCCCCGGCGACTCCACCCCGTGCGGGACAGGGGAGGAGGCACCGGAGAACGGGATCGCCCAAAGTCCCCGGAAAAACGACATCAACCCCGACGCCACGCCGCCAGCCTTTGCGGGGGAAATCTGCCTTTGCGTCCCGCAAGCACGCCGCGAGGCCGCCAGGCACGGCAACTCCGTCCAACAGGAAATCCTCCTCTACCTCGTCCACGGCTGGCTCCACCTCGCCGGTCTTGACGACCACGACGACGCCGACATCGCCAAAATGCGCGCGGCGGAAAAATCCGTGCTCCGCTGGCTCGCGACCCAAGGTTTCCAGCCCGCCTGGAGTGCCTGATCCAGCCCCTGCGGGAAACGCCAGGACACACCAAAATCCACACGCCAGACCCTCGAAAGCGCGCCGGAATCGCCTCCCCCCCCGCGACATCCGGCATCGCCAACGTCCGGCATCACCCCCCCCCGCGACATCCGGCAGCCTCGAAAACCCTCGCGCCATGAGATCCCCGCACACGCCCCCCGGGCGCACCGTCGCCGTTGTGGATATCGGCTCCAACACCCTTAAAATTCTCGTCGCCCGACAGGGACCCCGCCTCCTTTCCCCGTGCGCAAACCCCAAAAAAGGGGGAGGCGCCCCGCTTCCGGCCATCCATCCCGTCGCCGACTTCACGGAGGACGTGCGCATCAGCCCCGGCCCGGGCGACCCGCCAAAGCGCATCCCCGAACGTCTTTTCGCACCCGCCGCCGACGCCATCACCCGGCTGCTGGGCCACGCCGCGCGCCATCAGGCCGCCCCCATCCGTCTCGTCGCCACAAGCTGCGTCCGCGAAGCCGTCAATGCCGCCGCTTTCCGTCAATTCATCCACGCCCAAACCGGGCACCCCGTCGAAACCCTCAGTGGGGAGGAGGAGGCGCTCGGCATCGCCGACGGCGTGGCAACCGATCCAGCCATCACCGGCGCCGCTTCCGACGGGCTGCACATCATCGACCTCGGCGGAGGAAGCCTTGAATGCATCCTGCGCGCACCCGACGGCGAAATCCTGGACGCGCAAAGCCTCCCCCTCGGCGCGGCCCGCCTTGCCCGCGAATTCCTCTCCGATTGGGCCGCCCCAAACCCGGCGGCCGAAATGGAGGCCCTTGCCAGCCACGTCCGCCAGACATTGCAAAACAACGCCAGGCCCGCCCCCCTCCCTCCGGAAAACGCGGGCACCCGCCCAATGGCGCCAGCCTTCGTCGGCTGTGGCGGCTCGTTCACCATCTGTCGCGCCATCCTGGCCGCCCGGAACAACCTCACGTTCGAACACCAATCCCCTGTTCTGGACATCCAGACCATTCGCGCCCTCCGCGACATCACCGCAGCCCTCCCCCTCCCCGAACGGCGGAAATTCCCAGGCCTCCCCGCGTCTCGCGCCGACATCTTCCCGGCGGCCCTCACCATCCTCATCGCCCTCGCCGAGGTCACCCACGCCAGCGCCTTTCGCCACACACTTCACTCCCTCCGTCACGGCCTCGCCGCGCGTCTCTTGCAAAATCCGGACCCCGCCAAAGTCTGCGCCTGATCCGCAGGAGAGGAGAATAACCGCGCGCTGGACGAAAAATTCGCCAGCAGGCAACAAAGTCCGGCTCACACCCCTGCAAAAAACACGAGGAAAAGCGCGATCATGCAAACGCCCCTCCTATTCCAGCACCACATACGCCCCCGCCCCCCCCAAAAAGAACACGGCCAATCCACAGCCCTCTCTGATTCCCAAAGCGCCAGAATACGAGAGCGATTCTCTGGAGAATCGACAAATTCTTTTGAATATCCCTTCCTCTGACAGGGATATGGTGCCGCTGGCACTGAGGTCGCTAATATAAGCGAAGAGACGCGGTGATGGCAGAAAAACAGATGAAGCCATCGGCGAAACATAACAGCGCGGTTCCATCCGATGGCCTCAAATCAGCCAAAAGAAATCGTCCGTCCCGCACAAGCAGCTGTCAGAATAGTTTATCGTTAAACCGAAAATCATCCCAATCTTGCCAAGCTTGGATTGAATAAAACCGGCTCCGCGCGACACCACTGTGCCCCATCCAACACCAAACCCCATCCCACCATACCGCCAACGATCCAAACGATCCTGAAAAACAGCGCCCCAAAAGTTCCGGAAAGTGGCAAACATTTCACGAAAACATTGCTTATGTAGAAAAGATTACAGCACGGATTTTAGGTGTCTTCGGTCTCACGGATGAGACTTTCGCAAGCGCCCCCACGAAACAGATTGATAAACATTGGCAAACACCGGTTTTTCCCCTCAATTTCAATCCGTCCGGACTGCTTGCGCAGCCGTGCCCATCCTCCCGTGCCCCGACCGCCCCACATTGCTGAAGACGCCGCTGCGGCCCGCGCTGTCCTTGCGCCGGCTCCCTCTCCCGCGCGCCACCACGCCCACACAGCCAGGGACGCCTCCGGCAAGCTTCTGCCGGAAGAGTGCTGGCAGAGGCTCCACGTTCATCTGCAGGCCGTGTCGGACATTGTTGTCCGCTTTGCGGGGGCGATGGGATTGTCCGACGAGAAAGTTCTCCATGAGGCCCGCCTCGTTGGGCTTCTCCACGATCTTGGCAAATACCGCGCGGCGTTCCAGGAATACCTGCGGGGCGGGCGCCCCGGCGGCGCCGATACGCGGCACGCCATTTACGGCGCGCTCCATGCCGAAACGCAAGGCCAGCCCTCGTCCGCCTTCGCCATCGCCGGGCACCATGCGGGCCTTCACGATCTTTCCAGCCTTCAGGCCGCGCTTGAGCAAGCCGGGAAGGGGGAGGATGCGGCCCGGCTGTGCGCATTGCTCGAATCCGATTTGCCGGGGGCCTTGATTCAATTTCCAGGCGAACCGGCGCACGTCGCCCGCGTCGGGGCTGTTTCCGAAACCGCCGCGATGCTCGCCTTTGAGTTCCATACGCGGATGCTTTTCTCCTGCCTCGTGGACGCCGACCGGCTCGACTCCGCGCTCTGGCCGGAATCCCCGCCCGACGACATCCCGCTCGATTCCGGCCGGCTCCTCGATCTCGTGCGCGCCGAGCGCGACCGCAAGCGCGCCGCCAATCCCGACAGCCCCATGTCCACCGCGCGCAATGCCATTTTCGACGCCTGTGTCCGCGCGGGCGAGTGGGAGCGCGGGTTTTTCTCGCTCACCGTTCCCACGGGCGGGGGCAAGACGCTCGCGGCGATGGCCTTTGCGCTCGCCCATGCCCACGCGCACCAGCTTCGCCGCGTCATCGTCGTCATACCCTACCTCTCCATCATCGAGCAAAACGCCGCCGAATACCGCCGCGTCCTCGATCCCGCAAACACGGGCATCGTCCTCGAAAACCACTCTTCCGTGAAGCCGGATGACAACGCCGGCGAGGATGAAAATGGCCGCTTGGAACTCATCTCGGAAAATTGGGACGCCCCTGTCGTCGTCACCACATCCGTCCAGTTCATCGAGTCACTTTTCGCGGCCAGCCCGTCGCGCGCCCGCAAGCTGCACCGCGTGGCCCGCTCCGTCGTCATTTTTGACGAGGTGCAAACGCTCCCGACGCATCTTTTGACGCCCATGTTCAGCGTCCTGCGCGAACTCGCCGCCAACTACGGCACGAGTTTTGTTTTCAGCTCGGCCACGCAACCCGCCTTTCTGCGCGGCAGCGCGATTCCCGACGGATTCACCCCCGGCGAACTCCGCGAGATCATCCCGGAGCCTTCCGCGCTTTTCCACCAGCTTCGCCGTGTGAATTACCATTTCCACAACGAGCCGCTCCCGTGGGAAGCCCTCGCGAGGAAACTTGCCGCCTCGCCCTCGCAACAAACGCTTTGCGTCGTCAACCTCACGCGCCATGCCCGCGAATTGTGGGAGGCGCTGAACAGGGAACTGGCGGAGAGGCATCGCTGGGCGCATGAGGGTGAAGAGATGCCGCGCGCGCCACGCCCCATCCACCTCTCCTCCGCCATGTGCCCCGCGCACCGCCTCGCCCTCATCCGCCGCATCCGGCAGCGCCTCAAGGCGGGGCAGCCCTGCCACGTCGTCGCCACCCAGCTTGTCGAGGCCGGCGTGGATGTGGACTTTCCCGAGGTCTGGCGCGCCATGGGACCGCTGGATTCCATCGCACAGGTCGCCGGGCGCTGCAATCGCGAAGGCCGCCGCCCCGCGGGCGAGGTGCACATTTTCACCCCGGAGGACAACAAGCTCCCGCCCGGCATCTACTCCACGGCCACCGGCCAGACGGAGGTGATGTTGAGGAGCCTCGGGGAAAACGCCGCCGGGCAGCTTGCCACAGACCCCGCCGTGTTCGGACGCTACTTCAACATGCTTTTCGGGCTGGTGGACACCGACCACGCCAAACGCGGGGAAAACACCATCCAAAAAGAACGCGAAAACCTCCGCTTTCGCACCGTCGCGGAACGCGCCAGGGTCATTCAGGACAACGGACGCCCCGTCGTCATCCCCATCGGCAAGGCCCGCCGCCACATCGCGGCCATCCGCGCCCGCAAACCGGACGCGGGGAGGAAGCGCTTCACCCGCGACGACCTCCGCCGCCTCCAACGCCACATGGTCAACGTCCGCACACACCATTTCCTGAAACTTCAGGCCCGCGAGCTCCTCCATCCGCTTCTGCCAAACCTTGAGATTTTCATCCTCCAGGAAGGCGATTATCACAAGGAACTCGGACTCCTCGTCGAAACCCATCCCCCGGAAGACTTTCTCCAATGAACAACACTCAAGACAACAACCGCCTCACCCTCCGCGTCTGGGGAGACTTCGCCTGCTATTCGCGTCCAGAAATGAAGGTCGAACGCGTCAGCTACCCTGTCATCACGCCCTCGGCGGCGCGCGGCATCCTCGAAGCCATTTTTTGGGAGCCGCAAATGTGCTACCTCGTGGACACCATCCACATCATCAAACGCGGGCGCTGGTTCTCCGTGCGGCGCAACGAAGTCACCGCCGTCATCAGCCTCGACAGCGCCAAGACATGGATGAAACAGCCGGAAAAAGTCTCGCCAATCCAGGCCGGCGGCGGCGCCGAGGACGGCACGCAGCGCAACATGCTCGCCCTTGAGGAAGTCGAATACCTCATCACCGCCGAGATTCGCCTGACAAAACTTGCCCAGCCGCCCCGCGACAACCTGCGCAAATATATCGACAAAATCAAAACCCGCGCCCGCGCGGGAAAATGCTTCCACCGCCCCTGCCTTGGCGTTCGCGAGTTCGACGCGAATTTCGCACTGGAGGAAACCGGGGCCGACGCCGCCTTCGCCCGGCGTCGGCAGGAACTCGACCGCGCCGGCGCGCCACTGCTCCCGATCCCCTACGAACCGCTCGGCCTCATGCTCTACGACGTGTTTGATCCCCGGCGGCGCGAATCCGGCTTCCGCTGGCTGCACGACGCCGCATGGGTGGCGGACTACCAAAAACACAAAATCCCCGGAGACCCGCTTGAGGTGACCGACGAAGTTTCCCAGTCCGAAGAGGAGTTTGCGGATTCCATCGCGGAATTGAAAAAAGGCGAGCAGACCAAGCGCCGCAAGGAACGCGAGGCCCAGCCCCGGCCTTTCAAAGGGGAGAAAATCACGCCCCACCCCGCCTTCTTTCAGGCAGAAATCCGCGACTCCGTCATGCGCTGCCACCCCGACGATGTTAAAATACTGTCACAAACCACCGAAGCATAAAAACCATGCTGCTCAAACATCTTTACGATTACGCAATCTCGCGAAATCTCCTCGACGACCTCGCCTTCGCCCCCAAGGCCGTCCGCTGGATCATTGACCTCGACGCCGGCGGCAAATTTCTCGGCATCGTCCAAACCACCGCCGGTGACGATGACAAACGCGGCAAGGAATTTTCCTGCCCGCAAACAACACGCCCAAAAACTGCCGGCGGCGTCTCGGAATTTCTTGCCGATGGCCTGACAGCGGTGTTCGGACTTGAAGGGAAGATGGAAGAAGTCGAAGAACTGGAAAAGAAGGCAAGCGGAACAGGGAAAGAGGCCGAAAAAGCCAGGAAAAAACTCGAGGACCGCAAACAAAACAATGCCGACAAAAAAACGGACTTTTGGAGGCAAATCAAAGAAGCCGCCTTGGCAATAAATCACGTCGGACTTTCCTCGCTAACCTCTTTTGGCGGTTCATTGACGCAGGATTTTCTTGATTCGATTCTCCAATACGCCTCCAAGAACAACGCCAAGGCGGCTTGGTGGCTCCGCGTCTCCTCCGGCGAGGAGAAAAAACTCGGCCCCGAAAACTTCACCTTCCGCGTCAATGGGGAGCTTCTTCTTGAAAACGAAGACATCCGCCAATGGTGGCGCGAACAATCCAAAGCCGAGAGAAAAGAAACAAGCAATGACCTGCCAAAAGGCCTTTGCCTTGTCACTGGATCCGAAGACCAGCCCATCGCGCTGACGCACAATCCGAAAATAAAAGGCGTCCCAAACACACAATCCTTTGGCGCGGCAATTGTCTCCTTTGATAAACCCGCCTTCCGCTCCTACAACTTTGACCAGAGCCGGAACGCACCCACTTCCGAGGAGGCGGCGACCGCCTATTGTGTCGCCCTTAACAGCCTGCTTGACAGCAAGGACACATCGTTGCGCCTCGGCCCGACCGCGCTTTGCTTCTGGGCCGTCCAGGACAAAAAAGCCGGGATTCGTTTTTCAAAACTGCTGGACAAACCCGATCCGCTCACAGTCCGCAATTTCCTCACCTCCCCGTGGGCCGGAGTTGAGCGCGAACTTGCAAAAAAGGACAATTTTCTCGCCGTCACGCTCGTTGGAAACTCCGGTCGCGTTGTCGTCCGCCACTGGCTTCAGGAGACACTCGAACAGGCCACGATAAATTTCCAAAAATGGTTTGAGGACCTGCGGATTTTCGTCCCGGAAAAACCACGGCAAAAAAGCCCCGAAAAGCCAAAAAAGGAGGAAAAAAAGACGGAGTATAATCCACTCTCTGTTTACTGGCTTTCCACCACAACAGTCCGCGATCCCAAGGACTTGCGTTCCGACATTCCCGCGCAGCTCTACCGCGCGGCCTTTGAGGGCGCCGCGCCGTCAAAGGCCTTGATAAAACCCATCCTCGACCAGCTTGCATCGCGCCTTGTTCGCGACGAAAACTATAATCTCATCCACGACGAAAGCCGCTTTTCACTTCTCAAGTTAATCATCAACCGCAACCGAAAGGAAACCGACATGGAAATACAACCAACACTGACCGCTGACACCCCCGACGCCGCTTACAACTGCGGACGGCTCCTGTCAGTCCTCTCCGAAACACAAAAAGCCGCGCAAGGCTATCCGAAGGGATTCACTGGCATCGCCGAACGTTATTTCGGCACCGCCAGCGCGTCACCCGCCACGGTGCTGCCGCTCCTGTTGCGCCTCAACCGCCACCACCTTAATAAAATCCGAAAAGGCGGTGGAAGCGGGTACCAAGAGGTGGTCATCCGCGACATCCTCGCGAAGTTCAAGCAGCGGGAGGGAAACCTGCCTCCGGTCTTCCCGCGCAACCTCGATCTGCAAGCCCAGGGCCGCTTCGCGCTCGGCTTTTATCAACAGCAGGCGGATGACACGGTGGAAAGATCCGCCAACAGCGCCGCCAAAAAAGCCCGCGACGAGGCAAAAGCCGCTGGAAAATCCAGGGAGGAAATCGAGGCCGCCGGCGGTGAGGCATACAAAAAAATCCGCGGTCATGAAAAAACCTCCGCCGCGCCCGCCTCCGGCGACGACCCCACGACCGCCGGGGAATAATAACCAAGGCATCCCTTTTTGTTCACCTGAAAACCACAATAATACAAACCACCACACACACACAATATCATGTCCAACACACAAGACACCAAAGACGTCCTCAACAACCGTCACGACTTCCTGCTTCTCTTTGAAGTCACCAACGGAAATCCCAACGGCGATCCCGATGCCGGCAACATGCCGCGCCTCGATCCCAATACCAATCGCGGCATCGTCACCGACGTCTGCCTCAAACGCAAAGTCCGCAACTTTGTGGAACTGAAAAACCTCGCGGAACAAGGCGCGGAAGCGAACGGCATCCCCGGTGCGACACCGGTGCTTTCCTCCGAAGAAAAAGAAAAACTCTACAATCCTGCGGCCAATCAAATTTTTATCCAGCAAGGTGCTATCTTGAACAACAGGATTGACCAAGCCGAAGCATTTGCCAATGCAGCGCAAAGTCGGGACAAACAAGACGAATGGGAACATGCTGCGCTTAAATGGCTTTGTAGCCGTTATTTTGACCTGCGGGCTTTCGGCATGGTTTTGTCCACGGGGAATAAAATTTTCAAAGGTTCTGCGTGGGGACAGGTGCGCGGCCCCGTACAATTCACGTTTGGGCAATCCGCCCACCCCATCACACCACTCGAAGTTTCCATTACTCGCTGTGCGGTGACAAATGCAGCCGACGGGGCCGCGGGTGCCGGAAACAATCGCACAATGGGCAACAAGCACATCGTCCCCTATGCGCTCTACGTCGCCAAAGGATATGTCTCCCCGTCGTTCGCGGCGCGCACCGGCTTCACACAGGCCGACCTCGACCTTCTTTTCGAGGCACTGCTTCACATGTTTGAACACGACCGATCCGCCGCCCGCGGCGAGATGGTTGTGCGTGGTCTCTATGACTTCGAGCACGTTGGCACGCAACCCGGCACCAATTCCGCCCAAAACAAGCGCGAAGCCCAGCTCGGCTGCGCCCACGCCCACGAGCTTTTCGAGGGCATCAAAGTCTCCCTCAAAGAAGGCAGGGAGTTCCCCGAATCCTTCGCCGACTACGAAATCGAAAACACGTGGACATCGGAAAATCTGCCCAAGGGCGTGCAATTGCGCCAACGCCACCTCCATTCGGCCCCTCTCGTTGTGGGCAAAAAGAACGCCGCATGACGGTCTTTCCGCTTAGCGCCATAAACCAATATCTCTACTGCCCCCGGCGTGCCTATTTGATCCACGCCGAGGGTGTGTTTGCGGCCAACGAGCACACCCTCCTTGGCGATCTGGCGCACAAGCATGTCGATTTTCCGGGATACGAGCAGCGCGCGGGATGGACTTTGCTGCGCGCGCTGCCGCTTTATTCCGACACGCTCGGGCTTTCGGGAAAAGCCGACTTGGTGGAAGTCCGGCGCGCATCGGCGACGGGTTCGTCGGCGGCGGGTTCGTCCACGGCGGACTCGTCCGCGTTAGGTTCGCCACTGGCGGGTTCGTCTGCGTTAGGTTCACCCGCAGCAGGTTCGTCGGCGTCGGGTTCGTCCATGCTGGATTTGTCCGCGTCAGGTTCGCCCGCGTCAGGTTCGTCCATGCTGGATTCGTCCGAAGCAGGTTCGTCTGCGGCAGATTCGTCCGAAGCGAGTTCGTCCACGGCGGGGTTGTCCGCAGCGGGCGGGAAGCCGGGGGGGATTGTCGAAATCCGTCCTGTTGAATACAAGAAGGGGCCGAGGCGGCGTTTCGATAATGATGATGCCCAGCTTTGCGCCCAGGCGCTTTGCCTTGAGGAAATGTTCGGTGTGAGGATTGCGGAGGGCTGCGTTTACCATGTGTCCTCGCAGCGGCGCCGCGATGTCTGCTTTGACGAGGCGTTGCGCGCCAGGACGCGCGCGGCGATCGCCGGCCTGCGGCGGTTGATCGAGGCCGGGGAGATGCCGCCCGCCGGGTTGCGTCCGCAATGCGAGGGGTGCTCCCTGCACGAGATCTGCCTGCCCGAGGCTGCGGGCAGGCCACCTGCACGCCATCTCTACGAACCGCTCGTTTACGCTTCCTGATTTCGCGTTCGTTCATTCATTCGTCCCGAACTTGGAAGGAGTTCCTCGGTGTGGCCGACGGCGACTCCTGATTTTTTGTTCGTCCCGTCATTCGTTTCCAACAACGTTTCCCACTCGTTTCCGCATTGTCGCAGCTTCTGCAAAACACCCTTTATCTGCTCACGCCCAAGCTTTCCGTCCACCGGGATGGGCTTGCGCTGCGCATTGAGCAGGATCGCCAGCTCAAACTCTCGCTCCCCATCCATAATTGCGAGTCAATGCTGGTGTTCGGCCCCGACATCTATGTCTCGCCGGCGGCGATGCGGCTTTGCTGGGAAAACGGGGCCAGCGTGTGTTATTTCACCGAGTGGGGGCGCCTGGAGGCCCGTGTCGAGGGCGTCCCGCAAGGATCGGTCCACCTCCGGCGCATCCAGCACGCCACGGCCTCCGACCCGGCGCGCGCGCTGGAGGTCGCGCGGGCGTTCATCGCGGGGAAAATCCACAACACCCGCTGGCTCCTCAACCGCAGCGCGCGCGACGCCGTCGAGGCGGAGGATGCGGACGCGTTGCGCGCGGTGTCGGATGTTTTGAGCCATTTCCTGCGGCAACTCCCCCTGGAGGAGGATGTGGACAGGGCGCGCGGGGTCGAGGGGCGGGCCGCCGCGCTGCATTTCGAGGTGTTCGCGAGGCACCTGCGCCCGCAGACACGGCAAAAATTCCCGGTGGACGGACGCAACCGCCGTCCGCCGCGCGACGCTGTAAATTGCGTGCTGTCATTTCTTTACGCGCTGCTGCGCCATGATTGCGTCTCGGCGTTGACGGCGGCCGGGCTTGACCCGTTTGTGGGTTATTTGCACGTGGACCGGGCCGGGCGCGAATCGCTGGCGCTTGATTTGATGGAGGAATTCCGCCCCTGGGTGGAGCGGCTGGCGGTCACGGTGCTGAACCGGGGCGAGCTGGCGCCGGGGAATTTTTCCTTTCGCGAGGGCGGGGCCGTGGAGCTTCCCGAGGCGTCGCGCAAAACGCTGGTCAGCGCCTACCAGGCCCGCAAGCGCGAGGAGACGTCGCATCCGTTGTTCAAGGAGAAGGTGCGGCACGGGCAGCTTCCCTTCATCCAGGCGCGCCTGCTGGCCCGCGCCTTGCGCGAGAAAACCGGGTATTCCCCCCATCTGTTCACCTGACAGGCCTCCCGGCACAAAAAAGGCCACGGCGCGCGATTGTTTTTTTCCCTCCCATGTTTTTACTTCTCACATACGATGTTTCCATGACGGACGAAAAGGCGGGCGCGCGACGTCTGCGGCGCGTGGCCAAGGCATGTGTCTCCTACGGGACGCGCGTGCAGAAATCGGTTTTCGAGATGCAGATCGGCCCCGTGGAATGGGTCGCGTTGCGGGCGCGGCTGCTGGAGGCGATCGACCCTTCGCAGGACTCCTTGCGGGTATATTTCATCGACCAGGCAAGCAAAGCCCGCACGGAACACCTGGGCGCCAAACGCCCGGTGGACATCGTCGCGGACACGCTGGCGCTGTGATCGCTTTAATGCCGTTGCAAAGGCCACTCATATGAATCACTCCCGCTCCATCCTCAATAATCTCCCAAGAACGTCGCTGACATGAAACTTTTCAAAACCATCCTTCTCATCGTCACTTTGGCGGGCACGGTTTTTTCAAATTCATACGGGGACAACCGCGACTTGATTCCCCTGCCAATGGTCGCGCGGGAAAGCGTGTGCGCAAATTACCACATGGATTTGGAACGG
>JAIRPL010000029.1 GCA_031256995.1 Puniceicoccales bacterium | reverse complement strand
CTGTGGCGTCCCAAGGTTTGCGCAGCTCTCGGCCATCCGCGTCGAAAGCAAGCTCGACCGCTACGACACCCCCCCCGCCCCGCCAGCCACCCCGCTGGCCAGCTGAAGGGGGGCGGCGGCTCTTCTGGCCTCTTCATGGCTTTCCCGGGTGCGGGAGGCGCGGAGCGCTCTGGAATGCGCTATCCCCGTGCCGTTTTGGGCGACATTGGCGGGGCAGGATGCCTCGAGGGTGTTCGGGCGGTTTGCCGGAATGCCCGGATGGCTTGGAAAACAGCGGTGGCGGTGGGAGACGTCGGAAAAAAACTCCATGCGTTTTTTCCGGGGCCACTTCGAATCCAACCCCGTGATGGCGAGATCAGATCCAAGACACGTCCTGACAATGATTCCCGCGGCGTTTCCCGCGTTCCTAATTTCCCGCGTTCCTAAAAAACCAGGAGTCCCATTGCTCCATCGACCAGTTCAGGCGCGCCGCCACACTATCCGGCGAGGACGGAGTTCCCCATGGGTCGGCGGGGGGGAAAATGGAGGATGTCCCAAAACCATGGGCACCAGCGGCGGCGGCAGGGTCGCGCCCGGCCAGGCGTAACGCGGCCTCGCGTCCGATTGCCGTTTCAAAAACGGAAGAGTAAACGACGACGGACGCCGGGTTTTCCATTCTCCAGCGTCGGAATGAACCCCAGTCTGGAAGCATCGCGGGTTTCACAACAAGCGGTCCCGGCCACGCTGACGGGAACTCCCTGCCCGCCCCCACCGATTCGTCCAAGGCGATTTTCGGGTGAAAACGCGCCGGGAACATACCCAAGCCCAGTGCCTCCATCCGGGCTGGGGAGAATGGCTGCTCAAGGAATTCGATGGCCGGGTTTTCCAGCAAAGGCAGCCACAAGGCGAGGGCCTGCGGGATGTCCCCAAGGCCCGGAGCCAGGGAGGCATTGGCATCAAGGCGCAGAAGTTCGCCATCGCGCAGGTTCCCGAGCAGACGGGTGGCGAGGGAAAACGAGTCCGGATCGGCGGAAATCTTGAGCTTGAACGTGCGAAAACCGGCGGCGCGCGCCCCATCAAGGAGATGCGCCACGTCCGCCCCGCCCGGCGGGCCGGCGGGCGGCGCAAGAAGCGCGGCACAACGAAGCGGCAGGCTGGATCCTGGCGCCGGCGATGCCATTTCACGCACCATCTCGAAAGCGGCCCGTGTGCACGGAAGCCCGGCGGGTGGAACCGGCGGGGCGCCGTCCGGCGCGGCATTTTGCGCGACATCCCGCAGCCAGTCTTCCGCGGCATCCAGCGTCTCACACCCAAAGCCCGCCCACGGCGCAATCTCGCCAAATCCCGACGGCGTTCCATCACGGCCGGCCAGGCGCAGCAGGATGGATTCACGACCATGAAAAACGCCCGCCCCCGTTTTGAGCGGAACGCGAAACGCGCGCCAGACCCTGCGCCAGACAAGAGCGGGCTTTTCCATTTGCGGAATGAAAGCAAGGCGGCGCACGTCATGGCAAGCCGCGCCCCGCGCCCTTTTTTGACTTCCATTCTTTTTGCCTCCCCTTATCCCGTCCGGGCTTTTCCCAGCGAAAGCACCCACCCATGTTGACCGAAGGATTGCGGAGCCTGCGCCCCGCCAAGTTTCAACCGCGCATCCTTGAATGCCTGAAGGATTACGGGCGCGAGCGTTTCCTAAAGGACGTGATGGCCGGGATTGCCGTGGGGATCGTGGCGCTTTCGCTTTGCATCGGCCTTGGCGTGGCCTCGGGCGTGTCGCCATTGGCGGGCCTGTTCACCGGGGTCATCGGCGGTTTCTGCGTGTCGTTTTTTGGCGGCTCGCGCGTGCAGATCGGCGGGCCGGCGGGCGCGTTTGTCGGCATGATATACATGCTGGTCACCAACCTGCAAATCGGGCTTTCCAACGTGCTTGTCTGCACGATGCTTGCCGGGGTCATCCTGTTTGTCATGGGGCTGGCGCGGGTCGGGAGCTTCATCCGCTTTGTCCCGCAGCCCGTCACCGCCGGCTTCACCTGCGGGATCGCCGTCACGATCCTGTTGACGCAGGTCCGCCCGTTTCTCGGCCTGGACCTCGCCGGCGTGGTTGATGGCGGCAAGGAGCCGGCGGAGTTTTTCCACAAGATCGGCGTGCTGGCGCAGGCCCTTCCCACGACGCAGATCCCCGCCCTCGTGCTCGGCGCCGCGTTGCTGGCGATGCAGTTGAAATGGCCTGCGAAGTGGGGGCGTTTCCTGCCGGGGTCCATCGTGACCGTGATCCTCGGGACGCTGGCCGCCGCCGTGTTGCACAACCTGCCGTGGACGCGCGGCATCGCCGCGTTCGACCTGGAGACCATCGGCAGCGTTTTCCCTGATGTGAAACGCACGCTGGAAACGGGGACGGTTTTGGAGCGCCTGCCCAAGTTTGCCCTGCCGGCGTTTGACATGGGCAAGCTCAACGTGCTCGTGGCCCCGGCGTTCTCCATCGCGATCCTTTGCGCCATTGAGTCCCTGCTCTCCGCCGTGGTGGCCGACGGGATCATTGATGACCGGCACGACTCGAACCAGGAGCTGATGGGCCAGGGCATTGCCAACATTCTCTCGCCGCTCTTTGGCGGCATCGCCGTCACGGGGGTCATCGCGCGCACGGCGACAAACATCCGTTCCGGGGGTACGTCCCCCGTGGCGGGCGTCGTGCACGCCGTGTTCCTGCTGCTCGTGCTGCTGTTCATCGCGCCGCTTGCATTGCACATCCCTCTCGTGGCGCTGGCCGTGGTGCTCATCGTGGTCGGCTGGCGCATGGGGGATTGGGAGGAGTTCCGCCGGCTGCCAAAGCGCACGCTGGGTGATGCCTCCGTGTTTCTCACGACATTCGCGCTCACGGTCTGCCTGGACCTGACCGTGGCCGTGGAGGTGGGCATGATTCTCGCCGCCGCGCTCTTCGTGAAGCGCGTGGCGGACACCACGCAGGTCCGCGCGATGTCAGAAAAAGAGGGCGACAAGGATCTCGACCCGCATGTCGAGGTGCCGCGGGGTGTCATCATCTACAGGCTTTTTGGCGCGCTGCTTTTTGGCGCGGCGGACCGGCTTGACGTGGTGCTGCGACGCGAGATGCGCGACACCAAGGTTGTGATTTTGCAAATGCAGCACGTCTCGGCGTTGGATGCCACGGCATTGGACCGCCTTGAGAACATGCGTGAGAAATTCCTGCGCAACGGGCGGCATCTCGTCCTGTGCGGCCCGCACACCCAGCCCTATGCCCTGATGGAGCGCGAGGGCTTCATTGACCTCGTCGGCCGCGACAATGTGCTGGGGGACATCCCCGCCGCCGTCGCCCGCGCCCGCGAACTTCTCGGCGCGACCGCGTGAGCGCGCCGCTTTCCCCGGCGTCCCGCATCCGTTTTTTCCTCCCGCCGCCATTGCGCGGCGCCGGGAGGGTTGGGGATCGGCGCAGGGGGCTGGCACCCCAGGCCGGCGGCGCCGGAACGCCGGATTTCCCCAAGAAAACTTCCAATTTCCAACGAAACACATTTCCTGCGATCTCCATGGCTACACCTCCGTTCATTTACCAGGACCCCTTCCCGCTCGGGGAAGACACCACGCAATACCGTCTCCTTTCGAAAGAATACACCAGCCTCGGCGAGTTCAACGGCCGGCCCATGCTCAAGATCGCCCCCGAGGGGCTGACGCTGCTCGCCAGCCAGGCCTTTCACGACATCGCCTTCTACCTGCGCCCGGCCCACCTCGCGCAAGTCGCCGCCATTCTCGACGATCCCGGCGCCAGCGCCAATGACCGCGCCGTGGCGCTCACCATGCTCAAAAACGCGGATGTCGCCGCCGCCGGGGTGCTCCCTTTCTGCCAGGACACCGGGACGGCCACCATTGTCGGCAAAAAGGGCCAGCAGGTGTGGACCGGCGCCGACGACGCGGAGGCCCTCTCGCACGGCGTTTACCAAGCCTACACGGAAAACAATCTCCGCTACTCGCAGACTGTCGCGCTCGACATGTATGCCGAGAAAAACACCGGCACCAACCTGCCGGCCCAGATAGACCTCTATGCCACGCAAGGTGCCTCCTACAAGTTCCTCTTCGTCGCGAAAGGAGGCGGGTCGGCCAATAAAAATTACCTCTTCCAGGAGACCAAGGCATTGCTCAACCCCAAAAGTCTTGAAAAATTCCTCGTTGAAAAAATGAAGACCCTGGGCACCGCCGCGTGCCCGCCCTACCACCTCGCATTCGTCATCGGGGGCACCTCGGCGGAGGCAACCATGAAGACGGTGAAACTCGCCTCCACAAAGTACTACGACGCCCTCCCGACCAGCGGCAATGAGCATGGGCGCGCCTTCCGGGACATTGAGCTGGAGGCTCGATTGCTTGAGGCCGCGCACAAAATCGGCCTCGGGGCGCAGTTTGGCGGAAAATGGTTCGCGCTCGACGTCCGCGTCGTCCGCCTTCCGCGCCACGGTGCGTCGTGCCCGGTGGGCATGGGCGTCTCCTGCTCCGCCGACCGCAACTGCAAGGCAAAAATCACCCCCGACGGCATTTTCCTTGAGCAATTGGAGACAAACCCAGCCCGCTTCATCCCGGAAAAATATCGTGGCGAACGCCGGGATCCCAACCTGGTCAGCATCAACCTGAATCGCCCGATGCCGGAGATCCTCGCCGAGTTGTCAAAACACCCGGTCAAGACCCGCCTTGCCCTCAACGGCACCATCGTTGTCGCCCGCGACATCGCCCACGCCAAGCTCAAGGAGCGTCTTGACGCCGGCCAGGGTCTCCCGGATTACCTTAAACAGCACCCCGTCTATTACGCCGGCCCGGCCAAGACGCCCAAGGGCTACGCCTCCGGCTCCTTTGGCCCCACCACGGCCGGGCGCATGGACAGCTACGTGGACGCCTTTCAGGCTGAGGGCGGCTCGCTCGTCATGATTGCCAAGGGAAACCGGAGCCAGCAGGTCACCGACGCCTGCAAAAAGCACGGTGGCTTCTATCTTGGGAGCATTGGCGGCCCCGCGGCGCTTCTCGCCAAGGAAAACATCAAAAAAGTCGAGATCCTTGAATACCCCGAGCTGGGCATGGAAGCCGTCTGGAAAATCGAGGTCGAGGATTTCCCCGCCTTCATTCTTGTGGATGACAAGGGCAACGACTTCTTCCAGCAGCTGGATGGCCAGCCTTCCTGCCCCGGCTGCGCCATCGGGAACGGCCACTAGCCCCTCCCTGTTCCACAACGCGCAAGACAAGGACTCGCGCATGTCCTTTGTCTTGCGCGTTTTCCCTGCGCGCGCCGCCCCCGCAAGGCGCATCCTTTCTTACACACCAAAATTGGGACTTGCGACACGCCCCAAAACAGGCAGGGTGCCGCGTCCATTTCCCAAATTTCATGCGCGACGAATACCTGAAAGAAGCCAACAAAGTCATCACCGACCCAAACATCCTCATCAACGTTGTTTCCCGCCGTGTGAAACAACTCAAGCAGGGCGTGGAGCCGCTTTACCAAACCCTCGAAAAGCTGGAGGCGGAGGACATCGCACTGAAGGAAATCATTGAGGGCAAAATCGGGTACGAGCTTTATAATCCCCAGCAAAGCGCATAGCGCCAGCGCGCGGGGCGTGCCGCCGGTCCGCCCCTCCCTTGCGCCTTTTCCCCTTCTTTGAACATGCCACCCCCCGGCAAACATTCCGCCCCGCCCCAGCGCGAAATCCGCAACGCCAAGGCAGGGCGGGATTATTTTTTGGAACAGCGGTTTGAGGCTGGAATCGTCCTGCATGGCACCGAGATCAAGGCCGTGCGCACGGGCCGCGTGAACCTCGCCGACAGCTTTGTCCGCGTGGATGGCGGAATCCCCGTGCTCTACCATGCGCACATCAGCGAGTACGACCACGGAAATCTCAACAATCACCACCCCTACCGCCCGCGCATCCTGCTGCTCAACAAGCGGGAAATCAGAAAACTCGTTGAGGCCGTCCAGTCCGGCGGCTGCACCATCGTCCCCGTCCGGCTCTACTTCAAGGACGCCCTTGCGAAACTCGAAATTGCCATCGCCAAAGGCAAACAGCTCCATGACAAGCGTGAGGACATGAAAAAACGCGATGACAAGCGCGAGATCCAGCGGGCCATGCGCCAACGTCTCCGCTGACGCCGTTCCTCCCGCGTGCCGCCTCTCCCCCGGCAATGCCGCGCCCAGTGCGTGGCGCTTGCCAGCCGCCACTTTCGCGCAGGCCGTCACCCAAACAGCATCACTTTTTGACCGTGCCGGCGGGAATCACCTTGAATGGCAAAGCCGGGGCCACAACGGAAAGACGGCGTCCCTTGAGGTTTTGCACCCCTTCGATGATGAGAACCCCCTCCTCTCCCACGCGGTTCGGCATGTCGCACTGAATCCGGATGACACCCTCGCCGCCCTCCGCCGGGATGTTCGCGGGGATGGCCACAATGCCGCGCCCGCCACGGGTGGCCTGGACGCGCACAAAAGCTTGTCTCGCGCGCGCCTCTTCCGGACGCCGCGCCTCCGGGCGTTTGCGTTTCGACGAGGCGCCATCGGCAGGCGCAACCCCCGACGCTGCGGGCTTTCCGCCCGATTTTGGATCTGATGCGGAACTCCCCGGCGCGATGGCAGCGGCAGGATTTGGCAGGACACGGACGGGGATCTCAACTTCCCCAACCGCCGGGAGAAGCAAGGGCGCGCTGGCCGTCCCCCCGCCTTTTCCCTTTTTTGCGGCGGACGCCGGAAGCGGTATCAACAAGGGACGCGGGGATGGCGCGTTGGCAGGGGTGGCGCTCATTTTCGCGTCTGTTTTTCCCACGGCGGAGGACGCCGGGCTGGCGGCAGCCTTTGACGCCGTCGTGGCAGCCACGGACTCCTCGCGTCTCACCACGCGGGCGAATTGCGGGAAGGCCTCGACAATGAACGACGAGGGCGGGCCGACGGTAAGATAGCTCTGCGCCACAGGGACCGTGTGATAATAAAAGAACGCCTGCATAAGCTCCTCGGCCGCAGCGACATCATGTCGGACGCGTCGTGGCGGGGCATTCCCGGACGCTGGCGCGACATCCGCCTCGGCATAAAACTTGGGCCTGTAAACACCCGGTCTGGCATCGGGCGGCACCGCCAGGGTGAATGTCGCGGCTTTCTTCCCGGCGGGAATGCTCGCGCTGCCAAGCTCGAATCCGGCGGGAAGGCCATCCATGCGCAGGTGAATGGGGCCTTCAAACCCGTCCGCACGAAAAGCCTTCAGCTGCACAACCGCGTTGCCACCGGCCGGCGCGCCCATGTTGTCCGGCATCACGCGCAACTCGAAATCGGGCTGCGGCGGGGCAATGCGCAACCGATAGGAAAATTCCGGCCCCCCTTTTCCCTGCGTGTCCTCAATGGTGACATAGTAAGTGCCGGAACGTGGAGCCGTGAACTGCACGCGCGGATCGGCGTGGTGGGTGACAAGGCCGTGGCGCTCGTCCTTTGTGTCGTCGTTGGCGGGAGCCGTGGTTGTCAACGCCGGACGGGCAGGGCGGGGCGGCCGGGCGTCATTCGCGCCTTTTGCCTCTTTTTTGCCCCGGAGGTCCTCGTTTTTTGAGGCGGATTTCCTTCGCGCCACGCCATCCCCGCGATCTTTCGAGGCCTGCGGCTTGGGCGGCACGGAAAAAGCATCCTCGGGGCCGACGCGCAGGCGGGCATCAAGCGGCGAGTCCAGACGGCGCGCCATCACATCGATCACAAAAGACTGCTCCTTGGACGCGGCAAACGAGTAACAGTCCGCGCCACCGGGCACGTCGATGCGTCCATTGATGACGACGGGGGGGTTCACACGCCATGCGCGGGCGGGGATGTCGTGCGCGGCGGCGGGTTCGTGCACCTCCGGCAGGGCGCCAAACGCAAACAGTCGGGCATTCGCCAGGCCGGCGACAGTCTCAAGGGCAAGAGGCTGGATGCCCGCCCGCGCCTTGTCGGAATGCGTCCTGAATTGCACAACATCAAGCCTCAGGGGCGGAATTTCCGGGGCTGGCGAGACAGGACTTCCCCGTGCGGGTGCCGCCAGCGCCCCGCCGGCAGGATTGGAATGGCTGCGGGAAAGCAGATTGACGCCGCGCGCGGTGACTGTGACGGTTTTCCCGGCGGGCGCGCCGATCGGGTGGATGTCGGTGACAAACGGCAGGCAGCCAATGCCAAGGCGGTAGACAAAATCATCCCGTCCACGCGAAACGGCGTCCCAGATGGAAATGATATATTCCCCCGTGGCAGGCACTTCCCAAAGCAGCACGGGATCGGGGTCATGCCGGAAATCATCCACCTCGGCGATTTTCACCCCGGAGGCGGCGTCGAACAGGGCGATCCTTGCCTGAAACCATCCCGGCACGGCGTCCGCCAGGTAGGGTTTTATGGCGCGTGCCTTGGCATGAAAAACGAGACGCTCGCCCGCCGTGGCGCGAAAACGGAAAAAATCGCGGTCGGCATTGGTGATCTGCCCGTTGACGACAACGGGGAGCGGCGGCAGGGGCTGGGCGTGTTCAAGGGTGTTGTTTGGCTCGGCCTCGAGGAACTCGGGGATCCCCCCGATTTCAAAACGAAAACGGTTCGAAAGACCCGAACGCGCCATGATGCGCAAGTCACGCACCCCAAGGGCGGCATCAGGCGCGACCTTCAACCGCAGCCGCGCCGTCTGCGAGGCCACCTCATCGCGCTCCCGCGACGCCTTTATCTGCGCCGCGGTCGGCTCCCGCACATCCAGCACCTCCCCGGAAACACCCTCCCCGCTGACCCACACCTCCTTCGCGCCATCCAGCGATTTTCCGCCAAGCACAATTTCCAACACACTCCCCGGCCGGCTCCCGGCGGGATATAGATACTCAATGTAAGGCGCCGCGGCCATTGAGACAGGCCCAAAGACCAAAAGCGTCGGCAATGCCCAAAGAAACAGGGAAGGCAGCGACACGCCGCGTGGGAGAATCCGGGCATGCGAACGAGAAATGACACTCATGGAGAAAAATGGGGGTTTTCATCAAAAACAGGCAAAACGGCATGATTGTTACCAAAATATCGTAAAAAAACGGGCGTCTTCCCGGGCTGGAACAAAGGTTCCATCAAACGGTTTATCCAAGACCCATGGCACTCTCCATTGGCGCGATGGCGCCCCCCGTCTCACTCAAAAGCAAAACGGCCGCCGGTCTGGCGGACATTGAACTCACCCGGAACCGCGGCAAAGGGCGCACACTCCTGCTCTTCGTTCCCCTCGCATTCACAAGTGTCTGCACGACAGAACTTTGCTCCATCAGCGAATCCATCCAGGCATACAACGCATTGAAAGCCGACGTGATCGGGATTTCCGTGGACAGTCCGTTCGCGCAGGAAGCATGGGCGGAAAAAGCCGGGATCGCCTTCACCCTGGCCTCCGATTTCAACCGCGAGGCGGCGGCCGCCTACGACGTGCTGGACAACCATTTTCTCCCCGGCGCGCTCAACTACAAAGGGGTGGCCAAGCGCGCCGCATTCGTCATCGGGATCGACGGACGCGTGGAATACGCCTGGTCGAGCGACGATCCGAGCCAGATGCCGCCCATCGGGCAAATTCGCGCGGCGCTTGGCGCATAAACCTTCCCCCGACCGTTCCAGGCGCCACTCTGGCAGGCTTCAGGCATCACGGCGCGCCGGGGAAAACGGCGCGAAACCGCGAAAAAAATGCTCCTCCATTGACGGGGAGCGGGCCGGATGTAACACCGTGCGAAATCATGGCCACCAACACCAAACCGCCCGCCGATGTCCTGCTCTACGCCGCGCCCAATGGCAATGCGGACATGCTCTGGTTCAGTCGTTTCCATGCCGGAGACCCCATTCTGGCATTCAGCGCGGGAGGACTCCGCCATGCCGCCGTCTCGCTGCTTGAGGTCACACGCGCGCGAAAAGAGTCCACCCTGGACGTGGTGTTGGATTTGAACGAACTTCTGCGCGAGGCGCGTGCCAAGGATCCAAAGGCCGGCCTCGGGGAGGTCGTGCTTGTGCTCGCCCGCCAGCACGGGATCCAGGCCTTCAGCGTGCCGCCCGAATTCCCCGCCAGCCTCTACAAACGCATAACCGGACTGGGCCTGCATCTTGAGATCGGCGGCACACCGTTTTTCGAGGCCCGCGCACGGAAAACCCCGGCCGAGCTGGATTGCATTCGCGCCGCAAATGCCGCCGCCGCAAAAGGTTTTGAGGCCATCGAAAGGGCGCTTGCCGCCGCGACGGTCGCCGGCGACGGCTCCCTGATCCTCCAGGGCGCCCCACTGACCTCCGAACGGGCGCGCCTGCTGGTCGAGGAGGCCACCTTGCGCGCCGGCGCGCTAAACGTCACCGGTCTCATCGTGGCCTGTGGCGACCAGGCCGTGGATTGTCATGCCTCCGGAAACGGCCCTCTCTTCGCCAATCAACTCATCGTCGCCGACATCTTCCCCCGCATGAGCGCCACGGGATTTTTTGGCGACATGACCCGCACCTATCTCAAAGGCAAAGCCTCCCCTGGACAACGCCGTCTCGTTGAAACTGTGCGCGCCGCCCAGCAGCACGCCCTCTCCCTCATTCGCGCCGGAATTCCCGGGAAAACCATCCACGAAGCCACCCAGGAATTCTTTGCCAGCAAAGGCTACAAAAGCGGTTACAACGAAAAAACAGGCTATCAGGAAGGATTCTTTCACGGGCTTGGCCACGGACTCGGCCTCGACGTTCACGAGGAACCCTCGCTTGGCATGCGCGGCGAGATACCTCTGGAAGCGGGCGCCGTGGTCACCGTTGAACCCGGCCTCTACTACATCGGCCTCGGCGGTTGTCGCGTGGAGGACAACGTGGTTGTCACAGAAACCGGCTGCGAACTCCTCTCCTCCCACCCTTATGACTGGGAAATTGCATGAGCACCCTTCGGAGCGGAAAAAGCGCCGGAAAATCCCGCCCATGCCAGCACGGCAAAATTGAGAAAACAAGGAGGCCCCGGACAAAAAATGTCCTCAACCCAAGGATCCGCATCCAAAGGGTGACCGGGAAAAGGACATTTCGAACAAGACAGGGCAACGGCGCGACAGTCTCCCTCGATGATGGACGCGCCTGTCGCGAGATTCTGGCGCACCGCCAGCTTGATTTATCAAAAGAGACAAAGGGAAGGTGAATCGAAAGCTTGGTAATTCGAAAGGGAATGTTTCTGGGATTGGAGGAAGGGATGACGCCAGACCATTCCCCATTCTCGATTGATTCCGGCGGCCTTTCGTTCGGAAAGGCTCCTTTGTAAACTATTTGCGCAGGGACTCCATGCCGGGGTGGCGGTCGCCGCCGATCCAGTCCTCGTGAGTCTCAACCGCGAGCGAGCGGATCCGCCGCGGACATCCTAGCTCGCCAAGAAAGATGCGTGCGATGTGCGTGCGGCGCTTGGACTTCGGGTTAAACGTTCGCACAGGTTGGCCGACTTCAGGGACTTGCGGTGTCCAAAAGACGGGCGGCTACGGGGAAGGATTTCCCCGATGTCCGCCAGCACCCACACGCACAGCGGAAGAAGTCTTGTTCTGCCAATATTCCAGCCAACGTTGCGGGATTGCCGCAGTGGCACGTGGAGATGGAACCGCCCGCGCGGACGGGATGCTCGCAGGACCATGTGTCGTGAGGTTGTCGCAGGGGCGTTCGGGCGCGGCTGTACCGCAGGGCGGACAAAAGGTCCATGTGTCGCGGGGTTGTCGCAAAGGCGTTCGGAGATGGTGTTTCGCTGCCTGGCTTCGCGAGATTCCTGCCAGCATCGCGAGGGTGCCGCCGGGGCGTCGCGAGGGTGTGGCGGGGGCGTCGCGGCGGTCTTCCCTGTTCCTGACCTTTGTGGGGTCAGGGGCCTGTGTAGCCGTATTTTTCGCGTTCGTCGGGATGGGCGGCGAAGTATTTGCGATCATGCTCTTCCTGCGCCTTCTTAAATTCCGGGGAGCCTGGCTCAAGCACGAAGAAGTGGCTGTGCATCATCAGGTAGAAGTCGATCGGGGCATGTCCATCTGGCTTCCACGGGGCATTCCGCGCCCGTTCCTCTGCCTCAAGCTTGTCCAACTCCTCCTCGGTCAGTGGGAAATAGTCCATGCGGCCTGTCATTTTGCCTGTTTTGACTCCCTGTCAAACTCTTCCACTTGGATGATTGTGGTGGAGATTCCGGAGCGCGCGCCATCCCGCCTCGAGTCCCACGGTCCGGCCTGCCGGCGCGCCGGGCAAGGCAATGGTGGCACCATTCACTTCGCCATCTTGCGAGCCTTCCGGCCAATCGTACCACGAACGGCTAAACGCGTCACGGACGGCCGCCCCTCGCGTCAGGCGGTTCTCAAAACCGCCCGGCAAACACACAGCAATTGCCCCGGGCTTTTGCGCCGGGTCCTCGCACTTTGCGCCGGGCCATCACGCCCGCAGACCCCGCCGCGTCAGAACCCCCTCGCATCGGGCCGCCCCGTGCGCGCCAAGGCACGCCGTCAGGTAGACCCCCACCGCGTCAGGCGCACCCACCGCGTCAGGCGCACCAAAGGCATCAGACATACCCAACGCCTCAGGCGCACCTGGCGCGTCAGGCGCTGTCGTAGCGCGGGTTTCCAAACCTGCTCCTAAAACCCTGTCCCACTCCCAACGTGAAAAAGGGGCGGCCAAGGCGGGAATTGGCTCCAAACGCTTTTCGTTGGCCATCTTCGTTGACCCGCACCCTTCAAAGCGGCGGGAAACTGCC
>JAIRPL010000007.1 GCA_031256995.1 Puniceicoccales bacterium | reverse complement strand
ACCTGCCCGGCATGCGGTGGCCGCGCGTCTCATGGCGCCGTCTCCAGCGCTTTGGCGCGGGCACGCCTGGCACGACCGTGTCGGGCAGCGGAGGCGGGGAGGGCGGGCGTGTGTTGCGCCCCATTCCGCGCGAATTCACAAAACAGGAATCCCCGCGCCGCGTCGCGCTCCAGCAGCGTCTTTAGTTCAGGGTGTTGACGCCCGCGTGGGCGGCTGTGGCGGCGCGTTTCCGGTTGTTCCCGCAAGGCTTGCGGTTAGCTTGCGCGGCCATGTCGTTTCTGGGCGTTTTGGAGAAATATCCTTGGGAGCGGGTTCGTGCGGCGGTGTATTCCAAGACCGCCGCGGATGTCCGCAGCGCGTTGACGCGCGCCGCCGCCGGTGGGGCGCGCAACCTTGACGACATGCTGGCCTTGCTTTCCCCGGCCGCCGCCCCGTTTTTGGAGGAAATTGCCCGCCTTGCCCACGAGCGCACGCTTCGGCGCTTCGGGCGGACGGTGCAGTTGTTCGCTCCGCTCTACGTTTCCAACGAATGCCACAATGTGTGCACCTATTGCGGGTTCAGCTTTGGCAACGCGATCCCGCGCAAAATCCTCACCGATGCCGAGCTTCTTGCGGAGGCCGCGATTCTCAAGCGTGACGGGTTTGATCATGTGCTCGTCGTCTCCGGGGAGTCGGGGATCCGCGTGGGCGCGGCCTACTTTGAGCGCGCCCTGCGCCTGTTGCGTCCGCTTTTTTCCAGCATCAGCCTTGAGGTGCAGCCCCTCAAGACCGAGGAGTATGCCCGCCTGCGCAACGCCGGCCTGTCCGCCGTGCTCGTCTATCAGGAGACCTATGATCGTGATGGCTATCGCAAGCACCACCTCAAAGGCCCCAAGGCCAACTTTGAGTACCGCCTTGAGACACCGGAGCGGATTGGCGCGGCCGGGATCAACAAAATCGGCCTTGGCGCCCTTTACGGACTCGAGGATTGGCGGGTGGACAGCTTTTTCACCGCCCTGCATCTGGATTACCTGGAGCGTGTTTTCTGGCGGTCACGCTACAGCGTCTCCTTCCCCCGCCTGCGTCCGCATGCCGGGGGCTTGCAGGCAAAGGTTGAGATGACGCAGCGGGATCTTGCCCAGGCCCTTTGCGCCTTCCGTCTTTTTGATCCGGAGGTGGAGATCTCTGTCTCCACGCGCGAGCCGCCCGTCTTTCGCGACAATGCCATGTTCCTTGGCGCGACAACCATGAGCGCGGGCGCGAAGACCAATCCAGGGGGTTATGCCGCCGCCGAGGCCGGTTTGTCCCGCGAGGGACGCCCGTTGGAGCAGTTCCATGCCTCGGATGAGCGCCCGCCGGCGGAAGTCACCGCTGCTTGGCGTGCCAAGGGATACGAGCCGGTTTGGAAGGACTGGGATTCCGCGCATGACGCACCGGATTCCGCGCGTCCGCGCCAGCTGTTCCCGGAGGGCGCGCCGGCGTCCCCCGTGCAAGGCGGGCATCCCGCATAGGCCTTTGTTTTCAAACGCCCTCACCCGCCTGTGCCGCAGGCGTCCCCGCTGTTTTTTTCCTCCTGCAACGGTGCGGTGTTGGCATCCACGACAATCGTCCTGGAAAGGCGGTCATGCCAGGCGCGCCGCTGCGGGTTGAAGAGCGGCACGTGCGCGTTGATGACGCCGACCAGGAGCATCAAGGTGTTGGGGGAGCAAAAGAGGACGGATTTCAACGCCCCGCGCAAAAGGGAATCCATAAAGCCGGGCGCGCCCATGTCGTTGGTGCTGGCGACCCGGAGGTGGAAGACGCGCTTTCCGAGGCTGGCGCCCTTGGAGAGGTATTCGCAGGCAAAAAAGAAGGCCCAGAAGTGGAGAGTCTGCAGGAGGCCCAGCCGCGCGATGAAACTCGTCACATTTGAATCGGTCGGGAAACGGGAGAGGGCCTTGTTGGAAAACGCGCTCGCCTCCGCCCATGAGGTGGCCGCTCCCTGGATTTTCCCGGATTCGGCATGCGCGAGCAGCGCCTTGTAGGCGTCCAGCGTGTCGTTCCACCAATGGACAAGCGCCGTGGCCTCGGAGGAGTGGTTGGGCAGCACGAGCCATTTGAGCAGCGCGGCAAAAAGGATGCCGGCCAGCACCCAGTCCATGAGAAAGGCGAGTGCGCGGAGAAAAAGTGGCGCGGTCGCGGGCGTGGGCGCGACATCCCCGATCTCCTCTTTCTTGAGCGCCGCCGTGCCGCCGGCATCAGGCGGGGGGATGGGGGGCGGGAGCTTGTTGCGCTGGTGTTGTTTCTCGATCATGGGACGGCGTGGTGGTTGGCTGGGAGTGGTTGCGGGCCGGTCGCCCGCATTCCGGCGGCGGCACGGGCGGCGGCGAGCGTGTTCCTCATCAGCATCGCAACCGTCATGGGGCCGACGCCGCCGGGGACGGGCGTGATGAGCGCGGCTTTCGGCGCGACGCCGGCATAATCCACGTCGCCCGTGATCCGGTATCCGGCCTTCCTTGAGGCGTCAGGCACGCGGTTGATGCCGACGTCAATCACGACGGCCCCCTCCCGCACCATGTCCGCCGTTATGAAGCCCGGCCTCCCGATGGCGGCGATGAGGATTTCCGCCTGCCGCGTGATGGCGCCAAGGTCGCGCGTGCGCGAGTGGGCCACGGTCACGGTGGCATCCAGCCCCTTTGCCAGGAGGAGCAGCGCGGCGGGTTTCCCGACGATGAGGCTGCGCCCGACGACGACAGCGTGCCTGCCGGAGGTGGCGACGCCGGAGCGGCGCAGGAGTTCGATGATGCCGGCCGGGGTGCAGGCGGCGGTTGCCGCGGGGTTTTCCTGCACGATTCCGCCAATGCTGGCGCTCGTGAATCCGTCCACATCCTTGGCCGGGGTTATCCGGTTGAAGACTTCGCGCTCGTCAAACTGCGGCGGCAGCGGGGCCTGGACGAGGATGCCATGGACATCCGGGTCGGCGTTCAGCCCGTCGATGCAGGCGAGAAGTGTCTCGCGCGATGTTTCCTCGGGGAAAAGGCGCAGGCTGGAGCGGATGCCCGCCGCGGCCGCGGTCTTCTGTTTTTTGTTAACGTAGGAGACCGAGGCTGGATCGTCGCCCACGCGGACAAATACGACGTGCGGAATGAGCGGCGCGAGGGCCTCGACTCCGGCTTTGACTTCGGCGAGCACCTGTTGGGCGATGGCGTTTCCGTCTATGTTTGGCATGCCCCGCGAGAAAACCGTGTACGGCGCCCCCCGGCGAACATTTTCAAGGAATGCGGTGGCGCGCCCTCCCGCATGCCCTGACCCCGGGCGGCGGGAGGGCGGCCCTTGTGGCGCCGGCTGGCGTTGTTGGTGGGCGGGGCGTGTTCCCGCTTGCCGCCGCGCGGGTTTTGCAACGCGATGCGGGCATGAGTTTTTTGGGGAACACCTATTGGGCGTTGCGCCTGCTGCCTTGGGTGGCAGCGGGCGCGGGCGCGCTCTTGCTCGCGCTGGCAATGCCAGGCGTGGACTTCTCGGAGGGCGCGTGGTTTTGGGCCGTGCCATTCCTGCTCTGGGCGTCGTCAAAACCGTCGTGGCGCCAGTGGCTGCTGTTCTCATTTGCCGCATCCTGGCTCGTGAAAATCGCAACCCTGGTCTGGCTTCGTCACGTTTACCCGCCCCTGGGCTGGATGGGGCTGGTGTTGCTGACCGCCTACCTTGCGTTGTTTCCGGCGGCCTGGCTGGCCCTTGCGCGTTGGATTTTTCCAAAGACCAATGGCGCGCCGCCCGTGGCGCGGCTGGTTGCGCAGCTTGGCCTGGCGGGCGCCTGGGTCGCGTTGGAATGGACGCAGGGCCGCCTGTTTTCGGGGTTCCCCTGGGTGCTTTTGGCGGAGACGCAGTGGAGGCGCCCGCCGGTGCTCGCGCTGTGCCAGTGGGGGGGGCCGTGGGCGGTCGGGTTTGCCATCATGTTGTTCAACATCGGCGTCGCGCGCTATGTGCGGCGCTTCATGGAGGAGCGGGAGCAGGCCGAGGCTGAACGCCTGAAGGCGTTGCGCGCGGCATCCGGCAGGGACTCCGACGGCCGGCGTCCGGCATCTGGCGCGGATTTGCCCCCGGCCGCGCCGGCTTTTTCCGGGCCGTTGTCGATTTTTCGCCGGATGTGCCCCGAATTTTACTTGGGGATGGCCCCCGTGTTCGTGGCATTCCACCTCTTCATTGAGTCCGGGCGCGAGCTTGCGTTGCGCTCCGAGCATCTCTTCTCGATGGCGGTTGTGCAGACGGATTTCAATCCTTGCGAGAAATGGACGCCGGAGTTG
Organism: Puniceicoccales bacterium; assembly: GCA_031256995.1. Lineage (GTDB taxonomy): Bacteria > Verrucomicrobiota > Verrucomicrobiia > Opitutales > UBA953 > CALNBE01. The sequence continues at coordinate 51,542 of JAIRPL010000007.1, read as the reverse complement.
CTGCAGTCCAACGCCGCCACGCTGCGCCGCCTCACGGATGCCGCGCTGCGCCTCACGCCGGAGAACCCGGTTTTTGAGATGCCCGCGGATCCGAAGGCGACCCTTCCGCCCGAGGCCGCCGGGGGCGTGTTGGCGCCGCCCGACCTGCTGTTGTGGCCAGAGGCCGCGCTTGGCGTCCCCGTGCACTCCGAGGAATACGCCCGTTACGTGCGTTCCCTGCTGCGCGGGTCGCCCACGGTGCTCCTTGCGGGGGGCATCACACCCGGGAAGGCGCCGGATTCCGCGGTCCCGGGCTATTACAACATGGTGTTCACGGCCACGGCGGATGGCGGCCCAAGCGAGACATTCTACGGGAAGCGCCACCTCGTCCCCTTCGGCGAGTATCTTCCGGGCTTCGCGGAGATGCTGGGCCTTCGCAAGGTCGTTCCGCTCAAAAGCGATTGCCTGGTCGGAAAACGCGATGCCGCGCTTCCCGTGCGCCTCGGCAATGGGCGGCTTTTCCAGGCGGGGGCGCTTGTTTGCTACGAGGACGTCTTTCCGGACATCGCCCTCGGGCTGGCCCGCCCGGCCGGGGCCGGGGATGCCGCCGCCGCGCCAAAAACGCCGCCAGCCGCCCTTCGCGACCTTTCCGGCGGCGGGTCGGATCCTGATGCGGTGGAGGCCCGGCCCGCGCTCGATGGCGCGGACTTCCTTTGCGTGCTCACCAATGACGCGTGGTACGGGCGCGAGTCCGGAGCCTACCAGCACGCCGCTCACTCGGCCGTGCTCGCGGCCTCGCTGCGCATCCCGGTCATCCGTTGCGGCAACAACGGTTGGAGCGGCTGGTTCACGCCTTCCGGGCATGCCGTGCCGCTGCTCAACGCCGCCGGCGGCATCTATTTCTGCGGGGCGGGGCGCTTTGATGTGCGGGGGATCCCGGCGGCCATGCGCCGGCCGACCTTCTACCAGCAAAACGGGAACTGGCTTGTGACATGCTCCTTCCTGCTGTTCGCGTGGTCCGCGCTGCGCCTCTTCCTTGCCCGCCGCAAAAAGGTGGATGCCGCAAAGGGTGTGCCGTCCTGAGTGGCGGATGCCGGGAGCCTCAGCCCGGGGTGTGCCGCGCGAGGATCCTGGAGATGGCCCAAAGGGCATGCCCGGGGACGAGGAATGCGGATGGCGGGGCGGAGCCAGCAAGGCGGCGCAATGCGGGGATGGCGGCGGGCGTGCCCGTGTTGCCGAGGACAACGCAGGCATTGCGGAGCCAGCCAGGAAGCCCGAGCCGCCTGACGGGCGTCCCGTCGAAGCGCGCCGCGAAATCCGCCTCCGTCCATGCGAGGGTCTCGTGAAGCGGGGGCAGTGTCCCAAACGGATTGGCGCGGGGTGCCGCCGGTGTGCCCGGGCTGGCCTGCATTGGCGGAACCCGCGCGGGTTGTCCGGGCGGTTTTCCGCCCCAGGGGCAGGCCTCAAGGCAGGAGTCGCAGCCAAAGAGGCGGTCGCCGAGGCGCGGGCGGAGGGCTTCGGGGATCTCCCCCTTGTGTTCGATGGTGAGATAGGCGGCGCAACGGCGGGCGTCGAGCGCGCCCTCGCCGTCCAGCGCGCCGGTGGGGCAGGCGTCGAGGCACCGGCGGCAGGTGCCGCAGCGGTTTGGCAGGGGGGTGTCCGGCGGGATGGCAAGCGTGGTGAACACCGCGCCGAGCAGGAGCCAGGGGCCGTGCCTTGGGTGGACAAGCAGGGTGCTGCGCCCCTGCCAGCCAAGGCCGGCGCGCACGGCCAGGAGCTTTTCCATGACCGGGGCGGTGTCCACGCAGGCGCGCTGCATGCCGCCGTGCCTGGCCAGGAGGGCGCAAACCTGCCTCAGGCGTCCGTGGATGCGCTTGTGGTAATCGCGCCCCTGGGCGTAGCGGGCGGCGCGGAAAGATGGCGCCGGGGCCTCCGCCGTCCTGCCGGCGGGGCGGGGTTCGTCCTGCCCGGATCCGGCGGGTGGACGCCTGCGGGAGTCCTCGCCGAAAAGGAGCACGGCGCGGGCGCCGGGGAAAAGGTCGCCGGGGGAGAGGCGCAGCGCGAGATTGCGCTCCATCCAGGACATTGTGCCATGGAAGCCCGCGTCGAGCCACCCGGTCAGTTTCTCGCTGTTTTCGAGGGGGGCGGAGAGGGAGGTGGCGCCAAAGGCGTCAAAGCCAAGCTCCGTGGCGAGGGCGCGCACCTGCTCTTTCAACGCCGCGAGATCGGCCGTGGGGGCGGACATTTTTGCCGGGTGGGATGTGGTGCCGCCGGGGGATCCTCAAGCGAGCCGGGCGGCGGCTTGCGCGAGGATCTCATCGAGGGCGGCGAGGCGGCCCCGCCCGTCATAGCCGCAGGCCAGCGGCCCCTCGGCCGGCTCGACGATGGTGTTTCCGCGCGCTTTCAAGGTGGCGAGATTTGCCTGCGTGGCGGGGTGGGTGAGCATCTTGCAATTCATGGCCGGGGCGATGATGGCGGGCGCGGCGGTCGCCAGATAGGTGCTGGTGAGCAGGTCCGGCGCGAGGCCCTGCGCGAAGCAGGCGATGATGTGCGCCGTGGCCGGGGCGACGAGGAGCAGGTCCGCAAAATCGGCCAGCGCGACGTGCTCCGGCTCCCAGTCGCGCGGCGCCTCCCACGGGTCGAGCGCGACGGGGTTGCGGGAGAGTGTTTGCAAGGTCAGCGGTGTGATGAAGCGGGCGGCCTCGCGTGTCATCGCCACGCGGACCTCGGCCCCGTTTTTTCGCAGCAGCGAGACAAGGTCCGCCGCCTTGTACGCCGCGATGGACCCGGTCACGCCGAGCACGATTTTTTTGCCGTTGAGCGGAGACATTGCCGGTGATGAAGCGTGTCCGCCGGGAATTTTCAAACAAATCGGCGGAAGGTTTCCGCCCCGGCTCCTGCGCTACGGAAAGTCCCTGTGGTGCCACGCAAGGGCGCGGGCGACCTTGGCGGGGAACCACGGGCCGCGGTAAATCATGCCTGTGTAGAGCTGGACGAGGGAGGCCCCCTCGTCCATGAAGCGGGCCGCCGCCTCGACATCGCAGATCCCCCCGGAACCGATGATGGGGAGCCTGCCCTGCGTGGACCTCGCGATGTAGCGCACGAAGGAGAGGGATTTTTCCAGCAGGGGGCGCCCGCTCAGGCCGCCGGGGCTTTCGAGATGCTCAAGGCCCGGCGGGCGGCTGATGGTGGTGTTCGTGGCGATGATGCCATCAAGGCCGTGGGCACAGACGCTCTCGAGCACATCGTCGAGCTGCGGGAAGGTCAGGTCCGGGGCGATCTTGAGCAGGATCGGCACCGGCTTGGCGCCGGGTTTCGCGGCGTGATCGCGGGCGGTGTCACGCAGGGAGCCAAGAAGGTTGTCGAGGAGGGCGCGCCCCTGCAAATCGCGCAGGTTTTGGGTGTTCGGGCTGCTGATGTTCACGACCACGAAGTCCGCGTAATCGGCCAGAAGACGGAAGGAGCCTGTGTAATCCTTGGCGGCGTTCTCGAGCGGCGTCACCTTGCTTTTGCCGATGTTGATGCCAAGCGGGATGCTTCGGACGCCCTTGCCAGGGGCCTGCGCAAGCCGGCGCGCCACGACGTCGGCGCCGGGGTTGGGAAAGCCATAGCGGTTGACGATGGCCTCGGCCGGCGGGTGGCGGAAGACGCGGGGGCGCGGGTTTCCGTCCTGCCCATGCAGCGTGATGGTGCCGATCTCGGCATGGCCGAAGCCAAGCGCGGCCATCGCCGGCCAGGCCTGGGCGTGCTTGTCGTATCCCGCGGCCAGGCCCACGCGATTGGGGAAATCGAGGCCAAAGAGGCGGACCGGCTTCGAACCGGGCGGACGCAGATTGATCCGCTCCAGGAGGCGCGTGGCGAACGGAATGGCTTCAAGCAGGCGCAACGCGCTGATTGTCTGGTCATGGATGGCCTCCGGGTTGCACTTGAAGAGCAGCGGGCGGAGGAGTTTTTCGTACAGGAAATCCATCGGGAGAAGATGGGCGCGCAGTTTTGCGAAACCCGCGGGCAATGCAAGCGCGCGGGCACGGTGCTGGCCGCTCGCGGGAGGGGGATGCGTTCGCCGGGCAATTGGCGCAAGAGGGGGGGGGATCCCTGTGTCGCCACGACGCTTTCCGTGGCTCAACCTTTCGCATAACCCCTTCGCCCAGACCCACGCATCCCCTCGATGTTCTCGCATCCTTTACTGCATCCACATTTCACCGTGGCACAGCATATTCTCGCCGCACATCGGCATCGCGTACTTTCAGCAACATCATATTGTCCTTGCGATTCTTTTTCGGGTTCAAAGCTGCATTTTTTCATCGCGGCATGCGTGCATGCAATATTCATTGCTGAAGTTGCGAGGCAGCACCCATTCCTTCGCAGAACACGTTGTGCCGGCTCTCTTTTGTGACATCCTCTGCGAAGTTGCGAGACAACTTCCGTGCAACAGAACTGGTTACTTAAGCTACTTAAAAAACACGGATTGAAGGCACGAGGAACTTGGTCGGAGGACTGATTCATGCCTTATCGTCTGGTTCGAAAGAGCGGGCGTGGATTGAAACGAATAGTCGCAATTAACATTTTCTTATTATGGGTGTTTCAGTTGGGGAATTGCCATTGGTTTCAACGCATTCTTTGTTCTCATTTTTTTTCAATGGAAAATCGTTCGTTCTTTGAGAATGCGGCTGTTGTTCGTGCACAACTAAAACCAGGGGTGCGCAGATTTGTATCTCTTTCCTTGACGCGAGCATCTTCAGGAAATGATCGGAGATGATGGGAAAAAATTCCTGTTGTTCTCCTTCGATGCAAAACGTTCCAAGATCCCATTGCTAATGGTATCTTTCTGCGGATTTCTGCGGAAATGACATAAATCGTACTCAGTGAATCCAATGCGACAAATCTGATCTGCCATCAGGTTTTCAAACCAATATGCCTGTCATGAATCATGTGCGTTGTTCTTTTCTTTGTTTTTTTCCACGGTAGGACGAAAAATTGCCGCTGTGTCCATGCGTGCCCGTTGGATAAGTTTGCGCCGAATCGCATAAATAAGACATCTGCCTCATCCTTGGATATGTTTGATAAATTTGGGGAACGCACCATTCCATTTTTTTAGAATTGCTTCCTCAAAGATCCTCTTGTTTTGGAGCAATCCTCCCACTTCGCATTTCCCGTTCCCACGATACATTCTGGCAGCGCTGTCACGAGATAGTGACTCAAAGAGAACGAAAACAGATTTGGGCGGCCGCGAGACAGCGGCGTAACTGGCGGCGTTTTTTAGATAATGTGCGGCAATTGCGCGCCGTTTTTTGAATTTTCAAAAAGATGTTTCCAGCCAAATGCCGCAATTTGTGGAGATAGCGGTTCTGCGGGCGCGGGTGGACGCGGTTTTTTTGGTGGGATGACCTTTTCCGTGCCGAGGCTTTTCATGTGATGCCGAGGCTTTGCGCCTCCGCCACGACCACGGTGGTGTCACAGCCTTTGTGGCAATTGGGCATTTGTCGGAAATTGGGCATCCGGCGGGAAGGTTTTTGGTCAACGCCCCAGCCTGTGTGCAATCCGCAACGGACCTGCCGTGACGGCGACTCGGAACGGCTTGCATGAGCATCCACGGCCAGATGTGTTTTTGTGTCGAATTTCCTTTTGTGCGGCACGGAACATCGCATGCCTTTCGCCATATCTCCCCATTGTCCTCTTTATCCAAGCGGGTACGGGACAAGCGGGTTCCACGTTTGGTTACTCAAATCGTGTCGGGGATGGCCGGCTTCCATGCCTGCATCGTTTGTTTCCAAGCTCTTTCGTCAGCTCCATCTCCTGATGGCACTGGATACGGGGTATTGCATGGAGGATTTCGTTCTTGCTGAGACGGGGTGGGCGGGGCACCTTTTCCTCATCCTGTGCATATGGCATTCGTTTGTGAACAATCTTGTTTTCGCTGTCTGTGACTTACGACGTTTTTATCAGCCATCCGCCCGGTGCGCGAAAAATTGCCGAGGCTCTTCTCGTCTGGCTTGAGCGGCGCGGGGTGCGTTGTTTTGCCGCTTTTCGTGACTTGCCGCAAGGGGTGCCTTGGAAGGATGCCGTTCCGCCCGCGATACGTGAATCCCGTGTCCTTCTCGCGGTTTTTGCCGATGGCGTGCACGGGGCCTCCGCGCCTGTTTATGAGGAGGTTTCCACGGCCATTGAGATGGGGCGTCCGATTTTTCCATTTCGTCTGAAACCCCTGGCAAAGGACACGTCGTATGCCCCGAATTGGCAGGGTCTTGACTGGATGGAGGCGTTTCCCAATCCGCAGGTCACATTTGCAAAGATCACACGCAATCTTGTGAAGTATCTTGCGAAATCCGCGGCCTCTTTGGGGACGCCTGATGTTGCCGCGATGGCTTCCGATGCGCCGCCCCGCTGGGATGATGTCGGGATGGAATCCGAGGAGGAGGACGTCCCCGTGCGGAGGGGAGGGCAGGTTGTCGCGGCGCTTGTCATCATTGCCGTTTTTGTGGCGATCGGGTGCCTTTGGTATTTTGATGCTGCCAGCCTTGGCAGCGGGTTGCGTGAGCTGGGTGCCAGTCGCCAATTGGAGCGCAAGGCGGATGCCGCGAGATTTGCCGCCGGCAAAACGCCTGCCGTTTTTGCCGACGCAGGTGCCGCGCGGGATTCCGTCCCACGTTTTCCCGCGCAGGTTCCCGCGCCTGTCTCCACCGCAACGTCGAGTGCCGCCGCCACCGCGCCTGCCCTGGAAAGGTCATCATCCGCCACGCTTCCGCCCGCGTTCCCTGCGACGGGCGTTGTTGACGGAGGCGCGGGTGTTGCCGCCCCGCTGCGGTTTTCCGGCGTTTTGCGTGCGCTTGGAGAGGTCGAGGTTGTCGCGGGGATTTCCGGGGTTGTCGTGGAAATTCGTCCAAGCGAGGGAGATACAGTGACACGCGGGCAGGTGCTTGCCCGTTTTGATTCCAAGGAGCAGACGCAAAAGATCGCCAATGCCCGTGAGGAGTTGGAGCGTGCCATGAAGAATGTGGAGGGGGCGGAGAAGCTCCTTGCCGCCTCCGAGGCTGTTGTGCGGCGCAACCAGGCGCGGCGCGAGGAGACTGCCGGGATGGCGCCTTCGCAATCGGATTGGGAGCGCGCCATTGCCGCCGCTGACGATGCGCGCAGCACTCTTGGTCTTGCGAAGACTGTCCTTGAAGAGCGGCGCAAAGGGCTTGGGGATGCCGAGCGCGCCCTTGAGAAGATCCTGCTGGCCGCGCCGGTGGATGGGCTTGTTTTGAAGCGCTCCCTCGAGATCGGGCAGGTCGTGCATGCCCCCGGCGAGGTGCTCTTTCGGATAGCCCCCACACCGCTCCGGCTTGGAACCACGCTCACCGTTTCCGGCGCGGATCTTTCCCGCGTCACGGAAGGCGGGCCGGTTGTTTTGACCGCCACTTCCGTCGCCGGCGCTTTCACGGGAAAAATCACCAAAATCGAACCCATGGGGAAGGAGATTTCCGGGCTTTCCCCGTTACATTCCGTCGAAATTGATATCGAATCCCCCCTTCCTCCGCGTCTGCGCCCTGGTTCCCCAGTCACTGTCGAAATTGGGCGCTGATGGGGTGCGACCCGTCAACGGGGTTCGGGATCGCGCGTTTTGTTTTTCTTTTTGAGGGCGGAGGCGGTGTCCCGGAGGTTCAACAGGGTGCCGCATCCGGCGCAACCACAGTTGCAGGAGTCACCCTTGGCCTGCCAGAGACGCCAGGCGTGCCGTGCGGTGAAAAAGACGGCCACGCTGACGAGTAGTGCGATGACGAGGGTTTCCGCAGTCATGGGCGGCGGGTTGCGGTGGCGGGCACATGCGGGGAGGTGCGCAGTGTGACGTGGGTCCGGAGGCGGAGAATTTGTGTCTGCAAGTCGGGACGTTTTTTGCGGATTTCCGCAAGGCTTTCAGAAAATGCGGCATCGAACTCGTTGGCGTTACGATAGATCTCGTGGCGCATGGCGGCGAAGAGGCGGTCCTGAATGTATTCCCAAGAACGATTCTGGGAGAGAAAGTCGCGGATTCCGTTTCTTGCCGCAGCGATGCTTGCGGGTGTTGCGGCGAGGACCGTGGAAATGTGCTCGGCGGCGGCGCGGCGGCGCGTGGTGGCGGCGGGTTCCTCGGTCTGGGGCGCAATGGCGATTTTTGAGAGGACGCGCCCCAGGGCTTCCATGCCGTGATTACCGAGGCCGGCGAGGATGAAGGCAGATTGTTCGGCGCGAACGTCGTTGTTGTTAAGGGAAAGTTCGGCAGCCTGGATGACGCGGATGCGCAAGGCTTCGTCGGCGCAAAGGCGCAACTTGGCCGCAAGGCGCCAGGCGGCGTCGGCGGAAAGATGCCCGCGCCGGTAGGAGTCGAGGTCGGTTTGGGTGGGGGCGGTTGCGAGGTCGGTTGCGAGATTGAGGATGGCTTTCGCCGGAGTCGCGCCATTGGGGCGGTAGGCGCGCGCAAGCTCGCCCGGGGGCGACGCGGATTTGTCCTGTGGATTGACATCCCGGATGGAGGCGATGCTGGTGGCGTCGCGCAGGGAGACCCCGATGTCAAAAATCCGGTCGCCATTGATGTCCAGCAGGACGGACGATGGCGAGCCGGACTCGGAGCCGTAGAATTCGTGGACGTATATGGCGTTGGTGTCGGAAAGGGGGCCGGTATAGGCCGAGGGAGGGGCGGCAACCTTGTCCGGGCATCCTGTGAGGGACACGACGAGTGTCAGCAGGGCAGGGGTGATGGCGTGTCGGAGGCTGAAATTGAGGCGACGCATGCTGCTGGCTGAAGATTGCGTGCGACCATGCGCGGGCAAGGATTAAAATGTGCGCCGTTTTTTGACCTGTGCTTGCGCATGCCGGGTGGTGGGAACATTGTGCGGGGCATGGTAATTGAGCATCTTGCGTTCCAACATCCCGCGCCCGCGATGGCTGCCGAGTGGTATTGTGATCACCTTGGTTTTGTGGTGGCGCGCGCGTCAAATGGCCCCTCGCAGGCCCGTTTCCTTGCCGACAAGGCGGGGCGTGTTGTCCTTGAAATTTACAACAATGCCGCGGCGCCTGTTCCCGACTACCCCATGCAAAGTCCGCTCGTGCTGCATGTTGCCTTCCTTTCCGAGGATCTTGATGCGGATTGCGCGCGTTTGCAGGCCGCCGGGGCCGTTGTCGTGGAGTCTCCGACGGCAACGCCCGCCGGCGATGTCCTGGCGATGTTGCGCGACCCTTGGGGGGTCCCGCTTCAGCTTGTCCGTCGCGCGAAACCGCTGCTGGGCTAGCCGCGCGGCATGCCGTTGCCACCCATGTGCCATTTTTTTGCCAACAACACATTTTCCGAAGCCGATGAACGCCAATGCTTTTGCCGCCATTTTTGACTGGGACGGGGTCATTGTTGACTCTTCCTCCGCCCATGCGCGCAGCTGGGAATTGCTTGCCAGCGAGGAAGGTCTTCCGCTGCCAGAGGGGCATTTCAAGAAAGGTTTTGGGCGGAAAAATGAGTATATCATCCCGCACATCCTTGGCTGGGCCGTGGAGACGGACCATGCCGGCATTGCGCGCCTTGGTGCGCGAAAGGAGGAACTTTATCGCGAAGTCATTGCGTCAGAAGGACTTGTTCTCTTGCCTGGGGTGCGCGATTTGCTTGGGGGGCTGAATTGCGAAAAGATTCCCTGCGCCGTCGGTTCCTCGACGCATCGCGAAAACATTGAACTGGGCATCCGCATCCTGGGGCTGGAAGGCTTGTTTCAGGGCATTGTTTCCAGCAAGGATGTGACGGCCGGGAAACCCGCGCCGGAAGTCTTCCTGAAGGCGGCCGCGAGCGTCGGTTGCGCGCCGGGGCGTGGCGTGGTGTTTGAGGATGCCCTTGTGGGAATTGAGGCGGGGTTGGCTGGCGGATTCAAGGTCGTCGCCGTCGCCACAACGAATCCCGAGTCCCTTCTTGCCGCCGCTGGCGCCACGCTGGTTGTCCATCGCCTTGACATGGTTTCTTCCGGCACTGTCCGCAGCTTGATGGGGGCGTGATGCATCGCGGCGGGCTTTTTTAACGTTTGCCGCAAGGCACCCCTGCCTTGGGAAAACAATCGGGACGACCATGTGGTCGTCCCGGTGTTTTTTGGGGAAATGCGTTTGCGGGCGGTGATGGCCTCAGGGGGTGACGGTGGCGGGTGGGGGCTCGGAGAGGCCGCCGTTGGCGTTGATGACGGGGAGTTTCAAATCGGCCGTGCGCCAGCCCCCGCCAAGGGATTTGTAGAGGTTGACGAAGGCCGCCTGCTCCTCGTTTTGGGCGGAAACCAGGGCGAGTTTCGCGGAGAACAATGTGCGATCGGCGTCAAGCACGGGGAGCAGGGCGATCTTTCCGGCGTCATAGGAGGCGCGGATTTTCTTGAGCGCCTCGTCCAGCGCGGCGACTTGTTTTTGCAAAAGGCCGAGGCGTTCGCGGGAGGTGTGGAGGGTGGAGAGCGCATTATCCGTCTCGCGGAACGCGTTGAGCGCGGTTTGCTGGAAGGCGAGCACGGCCTCGCGGGTGCGCGCCTCGGCGCCTTTCACGGTGTGGTACGTGGCGAAACCGTCGAAGAGCGGGCCGAGCAGGCTCCCGCCGCCCTGGGTGCCCGCGTGGTCGAACAGGCCTTTCAGTTGCGGGCTGAAAAAACCGAGGGTGCCGGTGAGGGAAACCTTGGGGAAGTAGTTGGCAATCGCGGCGCCGATCTGGGCATTGGCGGCGCAAACGTTGCGCTCGGCCGCGCGCAAGTCGGGGCGGTTCCGCAACAGGTCGGCGGGAAGTCCCGCGGGGACGACCTGCCTGGCGCTGGCGGGAAATGACTGCCAGATGTCCTTGGGCCGGGTGTCCTTGGCGCGGAGAATCGGGCCTGGGGCGCGGCCAAGCAGCAGGCACAGGGCATTTTCTTGAAGGGTGACGGCTTCCTTGAAGTTGACGACGGACGTGCGGGCGGAGAGCGCATCCGCCTCGACTTGCAGGGCGTCGATGGCGTTGCCGATGCCTTCCTTGAGACGGGCCTTGGCGATTTTCAAGGCTTCCTCCCGCGTGGACGCGGTTTGTTCGGAGATGGCGACCTGTTTGTCGAGCGTGCGCAGGTTGAAGTAGCCTGTGGCGATGTCGGCGACGAGGGCGAGCACCACGGCGTTTTTGTTCTCGGCCGTGGCGAAGTAACTGGCGGCAGCGGATTCGTTGAGGCGGCGTATGCGCCCCCAGAGGTCCAATTCCCAGTTGATTGCCCCGGCGGCCGTGAAACCGTTTTGGTAGGAGGCGGAGAAGGTGCGCGGGTCGCCGCGGAAGGCCGCGCCGTTATAGCTGACGGTTGGGAGGTATGCGGCGCCGGCCCCGCCGAGGGAGGCGCGGGCCTGGGCCAGACGCTCCACCGCCATCTTTATTTCCTTGTTGTTTTCAAGGCCCGCGTGAATGAGGGCGACGAGTTCCGGCTCCGTCTTGTGGATTTCCCACCAGGCCGTGTTGGCGATTGTCGGGGCGTCAACAGGGGCGGCGCTTCGCCAATTTTCCGGGGTTTCCTGGACTTCGGGGCGCGCATAGTCCGGGCCGACGGCACAGCCGCCCGCGAGGAGCAGGGAGGGCAGGAATGCGAGTGCCGCCATCCTGGCCTGTTTTTTGGGGAAATAGCTGCGCGTGTTCATGTGTGTCGATTTATTGGCAAGTATTGCGGGGGCCGGTTTTGTGCGATGCGATGGCGGCGGATGCCGCGGAAAATGTTGGCAGACATTTGGTTATCCCTTCTGTCCGGCTTCCGTGGCGACGGGCGGGATGGAGGGGATGGGGATGTCCAGCGTGACGGGAGTCTCGTAATCGATGTTGGGAAACCCAAATCCGAAAAGCTTCAGGAATTCGACTTGGTAGCTGGCATAATCCGTTTCGGAAAAGAGGTTTTCCGTGGTGATCTTGGGCCAAAGTGCGAATACCTCCGTCTGAACCTCCGGGGATAATTCGCGATCGTCCAGGCGCGCGCGCCTTTCGTCGTCAAAATCCACGAAATTTTCGTTGTACATCTGGGTCGAGAAGAGGCGCCATGCCTGCTCGATGCAGCCCTCATGCAAGTTCCTGGCTTTCATCACCTTGAAGAGCAGCGCGATATAGAGCGGCACGACGGGGATGGCTGAGCTGGCTTGGGTGACGACCGCTTTGTTGACCGAGATGAACGCCTGCCCGCGATGGAATTTCAACAGCGCGTCGATGCGTTTTGCCGCGCGTTCCAAGTCTTTCTTTGCCTGGCCGATGGTGCCATCCTTGTAGACGGGCCATGTGACTTGGGGGCCGAGATAGGAGTAGGCCACGCTTTTGCAGCCCTCGGCGAGAAGTCCGGCGGCATCCAGTGCGTTCATCCAAAGCTCCCAATCCTCGCCGCCCATGACTTTCACCGTGGCCTTGATTTCGTCGTCGGTCGCGGGTGGGAGGGTCGCAAAACCGACGGCGTTTTTGTCGGTGTCCAGGGTTTTGGAGGAGAAGGACTGGCCGACGGGGCGCAGGACGGAACGGTAGCTTTGGCCGTCCGCCGGGTCCGTGCGGCGCGGCGCGGCAAGCGAGTAGATGACGAGATCGACCTTGCCCATCCGCTTGCGGATGATGTCCAGCGCGGCCGCCTTGACTTCGTGCGTGAAGGCGTCGCCGTTGATGGACCATGCCTTGATCCCGGCTTTTGCGGCCTCTTGTTCAAATGCGGCGGTGTTATACCAACCGGCGGAGGCGGGGCGGTCGCTTTCGCCGGGTTTTTCAAAAAAAACGCCAAGGGTGGAGGCCTTCGCGCCAAAGGCCAGGGCGATGCGCGAGGCCAGCCCATAACCCGTGGAGGCTCCGATGATCAGCACATTGCGTGGGGCGTCGCGAATTGGCTTCTGGGCTTGAACGTACCGGATTTGCTCGCGAACGTTCTCCGCACACCCTTCGGGATGCGCGGATACGCAAATGTATCCGCGTATTTTGGGGCGGACGATGTGTCTTGCTGTTGTCATTCCTGCGACAAAACACTGTCCAAAACGCCCCGTCTGGGCAATGGGAAAAGTGTGTCGCCAAAAAAGGGGGAAAGCAGGAAATGGGCTTCAGGCTTATTTTTTGCGTTTTTTGCCATGTTTTTGCGGATTTTCCCGCTATTTTTTACTTTTGCGCAATCCAGCCTCCCAGCTGGCTTCCATGGAAACGTGAAAAGTGACCTTTGCCAAAGTAAATAAAGTAAATGAAAGGGCCGTTGAGGGCGTGGCCGCCAGGTTTGCGGCGAGCCATAGGAATTGTAAGGGAGGAAGAGGCTTGGAAGACCACGTTTTGTGCTTGCGGCATTGGCGGTGTGGAGGAAGCTCCCGCGCTCAAGGGCTGGCTGCCTGAAGGGCTTTGGTTATTGGTCCCCAAGCAGGAGCCTGCCCGCAAACGCCCAACTTGTAATCCACATGTCTTATACGCTCCCTCCGCTCGGCTACGCATTCAACGACCTTGAGCCGCACATTGACGCCCGCACGATGGAAATTCACCACGGCAAGCATCATAATGCCTATGTGGCCAACCTCAATGCCGCCCTGGCAAAGGTGCCGGACTTTGTGCCTCCGGAGTGTCCGTCGGCGCTTGTGGCCAATCTCGGGGCGGTGCCGGAATCCATCCGCCTTGCTGTGCGTAACAACGGGGGCGGGCATGCCAACCACTCTTTCTTCTGGAAACTTCTTGCCCCAGGTGGCGCCAGATCGCCGGTCGGTCCGCTGGCCGGGGCCATTGAAAAGACTTTTGGTTCCCTTGAGGGTCTCAAGGAGAAGTTTAATGCCGCCGCCGCCGCCCGTTTTGGTTCCGGCTGGGCCTGGCTTGTCAAGACGGCGGATGGTGCCCTGGCCGTCACCTCCACGCCCAATCAAGACTCCCCCCTGATGGCTGGTTTGGTCGAGGTCGAGGGCCGACCCATCCTCGGGTTGGATGTCTGGGAGCACGCCTATTACCTGCATTACCAAAACCGCCGCGCCGACTACGCCGCCGCCTTTTGGAATGTGGTCAATTGGGATTATGCGGCGAAACGTTATGCGGCCTGAACGCCGGCAGTCTGCGGATCATGTGGCGTTTCCCCCTGTTATTGAGGTGTTTCGCGCCGGACGGTTCCCGGAATGCGGAATCCCGCAAGATAGTGACAAACAACAACTTACTGTAAGATGACCTTGGAGTTTGGACGCCGCCTCCCCCGTCATTTTTGGCAGCCTCTTTGACCTTTTTTGCCCGATTTTACGATGTCCGTTCGTGAAAAACGCCTGATTCTCGCCCGCGCGGGCATTCCTGGCTATGATGTCAGCATGGCCAGTTACCTGCGGCACGGGGGATACAAGGCGCTGCAAAAGGCTCTCGCCACGCCGCCCGAGGCCATCATCGCCGAAGTGCGCGGGGCCGGCCTGCGCGGGCGTGGGGGCGCGGGTTTTCCCACGGGGGTGAAATGGGGTTTTCTTGACCGCAAAAGCGGCAGGCCGGTCTATCTCGTGGTGAATGCCGACGAGTCCGAACCGGGCACATTCAAGGATCGCGAACTTATCTACAAAGACCCGCATTCCATCCTTGAGGGCGCGCTCATCACGGCGCGCGCCATCGGAGCCGCGCGGATTTTCATCTACATCCGGGGAGAGTTTCAACACGGCGCGCGCATCCTTGAGTCCGCCATCGCCGAGGCTCGGGCGCAGGGTTTTTGCGGCATGGACGCGGCGTGTGACAAGGGCGTTCCGGTGGAAATTTGCGTGCATCGCGGCGGCGGGTGCTACGTTTGCGGCGAGGAGACCGGCTTGCTGGAGTCCCTGGAAGGCGGGCGCGGGCAACCCCGCGTGAAACCGCCCTGGTTTCCCGCCACGCGGGGCCTTTATGGCTGCCCCACCATCGTCAACAACGTCGAGACCATGTCCCAGGTGCGGCTCATCGTGGAGATGGGCGGCGCGGCGTTTGCGAAAATCGGGGTCCCCGGCGACACAGGCACGCACATTTGGGGCGTCAGCGGCCTTGTCCGGCGACCGGGTCTTTACGAAATCGAGGCGGGCGCGGCGACATTTGGGGACCTTCTTCACGACCTTTGCGGCGGCCCCCTTGATGGACGCCGGTTCAAGGCGCTCATTCCTGGCGGTTCATCCACAAAAATCCTTCGTTTTGGCGAGCGTTTCACCGGAAAACGTCCCGACGGGCGCCCCTTCGACTGGGGAGTGGAGGATATCCCGCTTGACGCCGTCTCCCTGGGGCTGTGCCGCACGGGATTGGGCACCGGAGGCGTCATTGTCATGGATGACTCCGTGGACATGCTTGCCGCCCTCGCCAACCTTTCGGCCTTTTACGCCCACGAAAGCTGCGGCCAGTGCACGCCCTGCCGCGAGGGTTCCATGCTGCTTGCGCGCCTCACGCACCGGCTTGTCGAGAAAGGCGGGGGCGCGGGGGATGTCGCCCTGTTGAAATCCGCCGCGGACCAGATCGCGGGCCGGTCGGTATGCGCGCATGGCGAGGCCGTGGCCTGGCCTGTCCAAAGCGGCGTGGAAAAATTTGGGGCTGAATACATTGCGCAGGCGGCCGCCACCGCCCGGCGCGGGCAACCCTGAGTCGCGCTGTCCCCGAAGTTTTTTTCTGGAGAAACCGCCGCAGGCAGGCAGGGTGTCGGGCGGGAATCCTGTCCGACATGCCCGTAAAAATCCTCCAGCGCGAGCCTCTCTCATTTTGGGAACGCACTTACCTTCCGCAAATTCTCGATGGACTGCGCGTGACATGGAGGAACCTCCGCCGCCCGGCGGTCACCCTTGAATACCCTGACCAGCGCCCCCCCATTCCGCGTGGATTCCGGGGCGCGCCGACCCTCGTCAGGGACCCCGATGGGCGCGAGAAGTGTGTCGCCTGCCAGCTTTGCGAATTTGTCTGCCCCCCCAAGGCCATCCGCGTCACACCCGGCGCGATTCCTGCCGGATCGCCCAATGCCGCCATTGAAAAGCAGCCCGTGAGGTTTGATCTGGACCTTCTGCGCTGCATTTATTGCGGCCTTTGCCAGGAGGCCTGTCCCGAGGCCGCCATCCAGCTGCAGACCGAATACTCCATCACCCACACCTCGCGTGCCGCTTTCCTGCGCGACAAGGCACGCCTTTACGCCTCCGGCGGCACCCTGCCAGACCCGATTCTCAAATGGAACCGCCCGCGCGACGATTCCGGCCAAAGGCCTGAGGCGGGTGAGCTTGTTTGCGCGCCACACTCCGCCCCCACGCCCGACGGCGTCCTTCCCCGGTGATCCGGCCCTCCGCCGCCTCCCCCGGAACCTTTTCCCAAAACATGAAAGCAGTCGTATTCCACGCTCCAAAAGACGTCCGGGTTGAGGACGTCCCCATGCCCGTGCGCGCCCCTGGCGAACTCCTCGTCAAGGTGGATGCGTGCGCCGTCTGCGGCTCCGACTTGAAAGCCGCCAATGTCGGCAACGCGCGCATCAAGCCGCCGCGCACGATGGGGCATGAGTTCACGGGCATCATCGTCGAAAGCGACCCCGCCGCGCCGGACGCCCTGCGCGAGGGCGTGCGCGTCGTCATGGCCACGAGCATCAGCTGCGGTGACTGTGCCTATTGCAGGCGCGGGCTGACAAATCTTTGCGTCAACCTTGCGCCAATGGGTTTCAGCTATCACGGCGGAATGGCGGAGTATGTCGCCATCCCCGCCAGGGCCGTCGCCAACGGACACGTCATCCCCGTCCCTTGCAGCCTTGAGCCGGATCTTGCCGCGCTCGCCGAGCCTGTCAGCTGCGCCGTCAATTCCGTCTCCCAATGCCGGGTGGAGCCGGGAGAGACGGTCGTCGTCGTCGGACACGGCCCGCTTGGCGTGATGAATGGCTGCGTGGCGCGCGCCGCCGGGGCCGGGAAGGTGATTCTTGCGGGGCGCAACAAAGCCCGCCTTGCCGCCTGCGAGCCATTTGGTTTCGACCGCCTTGTCTCGCCCCTTGATGAGGATCTGGGGGCCGTTGTGATGGAGGAAACGGGAGGCCTTGGCGCCGACGTGGTGATCGTCGCCGCGCCCGACGCCGCGCCGCAGGAGCAGGCCCTTTCCCTGGCGCGGAAGCAGGGCCGGATAATGCTCTTTGCCTCATTGCCCATCGGGAAAAACATGCTCTCCCTGGACAGCCGCCTCATTCACTACAATGAACTGCAGGTGCTCGGCAGCAGCGACTCCACGCCCGGGCACGTTCGCACCGCCCTTGCCCATCTTGCATCGGGCCGTTTCCCATTTGACCACCTTGTGACGCACCGCCTTCCGCTCGACGGAATACACGAGGCCTTCTCCCTCATGAGTTCCGGCGCCGCCCATCGCGTCGTCCTGAAGCCCTGATCCCGCGCCCGCATCCTGCCGCGCCCTTTGCCCGCCCAACTCCGCCCTGGCAGGGGGGGCGGCGGGCGTGCCTTCCGTGCCTGCGCCGATCAAGCCGGGGGCGGTGCCGGGTCCGTGGGGAGCGGGTGGGCGTGGGAGGACGATCGTGGCGCGTTTTTTGGGAAATCCGGGGGCGCGGAAGAGGCGCATAGAAACGCGGGCAGGAGGCCCAGCAGGAGGATGGCGACGGACAATGCGATGAGCGCCAGGCGTGTCCCCACGGAAGGATTGAGCGGGCTGGCGGCGAAGCGTTCGCGGCGCTCCTCCGGGATCCAATGGCGCTGGAAGGCCTCGCGCATCCAGGCGAAGTAATAGTAAACGCCGCCGCAGGCTGCCAGCAGTGCCACTCCGGAGAGCGCCCAGAAAAACGTGGCTGCGGGTGTCCCGGGGCCGATGGCGATCCCGCAGCCGATGGATGTGCCAAGGACGAGCAATTTTGCGAAAAAACCCGCCGTGGGGGGGATCCCGGCCAGCGAGGCAAGGCCGGTGCAGAGCGCCCCGCAAAGGAAAGGCTGCCGTTCCCGGAGGAGCTGGAAATCCGTTGTCCGCTGGCCCGCGTCGGCATCCTCCGCCATGTCGGTTTTGAGGATGGCGGCGAGGCCCGTTTCGCCGCCTGCCGTGGCGACCTCCCCCATGACGGCAAAAATTGTCGTGCTGGCCGCAAGGTAGGCGAATGCGTAGAGGCAAAGGCTGACCATCGCGCAGTTCCAGATGTGCTGGGTGGGGTGGGTTGCGAGCACCAGCACGACCAGCGCAAGGAAGGCCGCGTGGGACAGGCCGGAAAGCCCCATCAGGCGCTTGGTGTTCGACTGGCCCAGTGCCGTGAGGGTGGAGAAGGCAAAAGTCAGCGCGATCATGATGCCCAGCAGCACAAGCAGCGGGCCGGGCTTGCCATCGTTGATCCTGACGAGCGCCGAGAATGGCCCGCTCAGCAGGAGGTGCAGGGCGAGGATGCCCGCGAGCTTTGATGCCGTCGCAAAAAAGGCCGTCACCGGCGAGGGAGCGCCCTGGTAGACGTCCGGCACCCATTGCTGGAATGGCGCAAGCCCGATCTTGAACGCCACGCCCGCCGTGACCAGCGCGGCCCCGACGAGCACGAGCGGATGCGTGGGGTGCGCCGCGACAAAGGTTTGCAGCACGTCAAAATAAAGCGCGTCCTGCGCGGGGGTGCCATCCAGGGCGTTGAGCACCGGGTTTCCCGCCACGCCGTGGAGTAGCACGATCCCGAGAAGCAGCAGCGAGCCTGAGATCCCGGCGGCGAGCAGGTATTTCAGCCCCGCCTCCAGGCTTGTTCCGGAGCGCCGGTTGTAGGCCGCTAGCACGCAAAGCCCCGTCGTGGATGCCTCCAGTGCGGTGAAAAAGAGGATGAAGTGGCGGCTTCCTTGCAGCAGCATCAGGGCCGCCGCCACCACGGGAATGAGGAAGTGGAATTCCGCCACCGGCAGGCCGTTGCGCTTGAAAAAACGTCCGCCAAGCCAGACCGCCGCCAGCGCCGCGAGTATGAAAAAGGTGTTGATGCCCCCGGACGTTTGGAAAGTTTTCGCAAAACCGGGCGCGCCAGCGTGATCCCCTTCGCCGCCTGCGTTGCATGCAAGCCAGATGGACAGCCCTGCCGCAAGCAGCAACCCGAGGCTTGGAATCCGACGCAGTGATGGCTTAAGGCGTTCCGGCAGAAGTAAATCCAGCGCAAGCGCAAGGATCCCGGTTGCCGCGACTGTGATCTCCGGCGCAAGAAGCCACCATTGGAAAAGCGTTTCCATTTCCGGCGCAGGAAAGGGAATCCCGGTTGAAACGGAAGATTGGAAAATGGATCCCGATGCTTGTTTTCCGCGCGTTGACGCATGGGCGGAAACGCTGCCCAGGAAGAAAAATGAATCCTACTCCATGCGCAGGATGGCCCCTTTGAGATAGTGGCTTTCGGGGAAGGTGAGCAGCGTGGGATGGTCGGGGGGCTGGGTGGCCAGCTCAATCAGGCGGGCGTCGCGATGGGCGTCGGACGCGGCGTCGGAGAGCATGCCCAGAAATGTCTCGATGCCGACGCGTTGCGAGCAGGAATAGGTTGCGAGAATGCCGCCGGGGGCGAGCAGCCTCATGGCGCGCAGGTTCAGCTCCTTGTAGCCGCGCAGGGCGCCGTCCATCGAGTCACGGTTTCTGGCGAAGGGGGGCGGGTCGAGGATGATGAGGTCGAAGACCGGCGCATTGCGGGCGGGGGCTGGCGCGGCCTCGAGGGGGCCGTCGGCAGGTTCCCTGAAGGGGCGGTTTTCCGTGAACCAGTCAAAGACGTTGGCGCGCAGAAAATGTGTGGTGGAGGCCATTTTGTTGCGCTCGGCGTTCCGCCGGGCGGCGTTGACGCATTCCTCGGAAGAGTCCAGCCCGAGCACGGAGGCCGCGCCAGCCCGTGCGGCCTGCAGCCCGAAGCCGCCCTGGTTGCAAAAGGCGTCAAGCACGCGTTTCCCGGCGGCGAACCGGGCGACGCGCAGGTGCTGTTCCCGCTGGTCCAGGTAAAAACCGTTTTTCTGGCCTCCGAGGAAATCCAGGTGGTAGTCCACCCCCTCAATGTTCACCCAGTCTGGCGGGAGCGGGTTTCCGCTTTCGGTCCTGACATAAAGCTGGAGTTTTTCGCGGGTGCGGACGGGGGCGTCATTGCGCAGCACGATCTCGCGCGGGGAAAGGTTTTTGCGGAGCCAGTTGCACACGCAGTGGAGGGCGCGATCGGCCCCGGCGGTAAGGGCTTGCACGACGAGGATGTCGCCAAATTGGTCAATGACGAGGCCGGGAAGGTGGTCGGCCTCCGACCATGCGAGACGGCGAAAACTCCCCTTGTCGCGCCGCGCGAGCGAGGCGCCGAGCGCCCAATTGACAAAGGCGTCGTCGAACGGGCGCACGGCCCGCGAGTAGCGTCTCCATGCGATTTGCGAATGGTTGCTCCAGATTCCGGAACCCAGCGAATGGCCGCGCGAGTCGCAAAGTTCCACGCCTTCGCCATCGTCCGGTCGCCGGCGGCGGGGTTCTATTTCTCCGGCAAAAGCCCACGGATGCCCCTTCAGCACGGCGGCGGGAACATTGTGTTTCAGGTAAAATTTTTCCATCCGGCGTCCATGAATGCAAAAAGCGTCCGTGCTGGCGAAGGAATACGACGGCGGGGCGGGTTGCCCGGGGCGTTGGCCATCAAGGGGTCACAATCTGGGGATGCGCAATACCCAGCCTTCCTGAAGGCGTGTGTTGCGGTTTTTCAGTTTGTCGCGGTTGGCCTCGATGATTTTGGGAAAGTGGGATCCGTTGCCATAGACCTTGGCGCTGATGCGGAAGAGGGTGTCGCCCTTGACAACGGTGTAGGTGGCGGGGATGGGCACCGCCCTGCCTGGGATTGGAGGAGGCGGGAGGGCTGGGTTGAAGGCTTCCTGCGGCAGCACCTGGCCTCTTGAAGGGGAGGGCGCGACCGGGGTTGGGGTTTTGCTCCCTGCGTTTGCGACGGTGGCGGGGCCTGCCCAAACGCCCGCTCCCGCGGCCGCCAAGGCGCGCTTTTCCGATTCCAGTCTCCTGATGGCCTCCCGCAGGCGGGCATCCACCAGCTCCAATTCGCGGCAACGCTCCATGAGGCGCTGGTAGTCCTCCTGGTTAACCCCGCCATTCGGGATTCCGCGCCGGGAAAGCAGGGGTTGTGTCTGCCTGATTTTGATTTCGGACGCGCGTTTTTCCGCAGGGCTTGGGGCTGTGCGCCCGTATTCCTTGAAATGGTAGGCGGCGTAGATGCCGTTCTGGCGATTCAGATATATTTCCCCCGCGTTGAGATGGGATTGCGGTGTGAGGCTTTCCGGCCCGTTGAAGCGCGCCCGTTCGCGAATGACCCTGAGGAAGAGTTGCAAGGCCTTGTCGGGGTGTGACTTGCGGATTCTAATGGCTTCCTTGAAGGCGGGGTCCTCGGTTTCCGGGCGGATTTTCTCCTCGCCGTCGCGGGGGATGTCAGGGTTGCAGGCCGCCAGCACTCCCGCGATGGCGAGGAGCGGCAAGATGAGGCAAAGCCTGCCCGCCTGCGCGAGAGCGACCATGTGGGGGTACCGTAGCGGAGTTGGGGGTGAATCCAAGTCATTTGCTGGGGAGGCCTGCCCAAACCCCGCGCGAGTCGGGCAAGTCATTTCCTATGAAAACTGCATCCCCAGCAGGGTCAGGTTCAGCCCGATGATGGTCAGGGCGATGAACCAGGCGCAGACTTTCAGCCAGGGCGGATTGCTCAGCTCCCCCATGCGGGCCTTGTCTCCCGTGAAGCGTGCCAGGGGCCACACGGCAAAGCCAAGCTGCATGCTTAGCACGACCTGGCTGAGCACCAGAAGCTCGGTTGCGAAGCCTTCCCCAAAGAAGCCGATGATGGCCACGGCGGGCACGATGGCGATGGCGCGCGTGACCAGGCGGCGCAACCAGGGGGCCATTCGGAAATTGAGGAAACCCTCCATCACGATCTGCCCGGCAAGCGTCCCTGTGATGGTTGAGTTTTGCCCTGAGGCCAGAAGTGCCACGGCAAACAGCGTGCTTGCGGCGGACACGCCAAGTGTCTTGCCCAGCAGCTGGTGCGCGTCCTGGATCTCGGCGACATGTTGTTGCCCGCTTGTGTGGAAAACGGCGGCGGCGAGCACCAGGATCGCCCCATTGATGAAAAACGCCAGCACGAGCGCGAAAGTCGAATCCAGGGTGGCGAACCACACCGCCTCGCGCCGCCCGGCCGGTGTCTGCTTGAAGGCGCGTGTCTGCACAATGGACGAGTGGAGGTAGAGATTGTGCGGCATGACGGTCGCGCCGAGGATGCCGATGGCGATGAAGAGCATCTCCTTGTTCCTGAAAATCTCCGTCGTGGGCACCATCCCCAGGGCCATGCCGCCAAGGGACGGCTTGGACAGGACAAGCTCGGCCGCGAAACAGCCCCCGATGGTGGCGATAAGCACGACGACCACGGCCTCCACGAGACGGAAACTCCGGCTTTGGAGCCACAGCACGGCAAGCACGTCAACGCAGGTGATCACGCATCCCCAGACGAGGGGGATGCCGAAAAGCAATTTCAGGCCGATGGCCGAGCCGATGACTTCCGCGAGGTCGCAGGCGGCGATGGCGATCTCGCACAACACCCATTGGAACCATACCACGGGCTTGGGATAGCTGTCGCGGCAGGCCTGCGCGAGGTCGCGCCCCGTCGCGATGCCCAGTTTTATGCTTAAATGCTGCAGCACAACCGCCATCAAATTGGAAAGAAAAATGACGGACAGGAGCGTGTATCCAAATTTTGAGCCGCCTTCCAGGTCGGTGGCCCAATTGCCGGGGTCCATATACCCCACCGCCACCAGGAAACCGGGTCCCGCGAATGCCAGACATTTGCGCCAGAATGCGAATTTTCCTCCGCCAGCCGTGTCAACGTTGATGCTTCGATAGACTTCCGGAAGGCTCATCGCCGAGGCGTCCCGGCGCCACGCACATTCCGCCTTGGACCGTTCAGGAGCGGGGCCGGCCGTGGCATCGGCCCCTGACGCTCGCTCCGGGCCTTCCTTAATTTCCGTTTTATCCATTTTTGCGGGCTTTTTAAGGGACGCCCATCGCAAATTTCAAGGCCTATCCAGCTTGTTGACAGGGGAGGCCGCGTGGCGGGGAGGCCGGCGCCTCCATGCAAGAGATCATTCCCGCAGGATGTCCCTGGGCGCCCCTGGCCCCTTGTCCGGGCCGATGTACCCGCGGGATTCGAGGGTATCCATGATTTTTGCGGCGCGTCCGTAGCCTATCGAAAGTTTGCGCTGGAGGAATGAAGTCGAGGCCTTCTTGGTGGCGTTGATCAGATTCCACGCCTTGCTTAGCATCGGATCCTCCCCCTCGAACTCGCCGGTGCCTTCGGTGGGGGCGTTGTCGTCGTCCTCCTCGCATTCTTCCGCGGCGATGCGGTCAATGATCTCCTGTGCCTCGTCATCAAATTCCGGCTCGCCGTTGCAGAGTGCCACGTGGTCCACGAGTTTTTCGATTTCCTCCTCCGAGACGAAGGCGCCCTGGGCACGCACGAGGTGCGCACCGCCGGGTGGGATGAAGAGCATGTCGCCCTTGCCGATGAGGGTTTCGGCGCCTTTCTGGTCGAGGATGGTGCGGGAATCCATGAGGGAGGTGACCCTGAAGGCGATGCGGGTTGGGAGGTTGGCCTTGATGATGCCGGTGATGACGTTCACCGACGGGCGTTGTGTGGCGAGAATAAGATGGATGCCGGCGGCACGGGCAAGCTGGGCAAGGCGCGCGATGCCCGTCTCGATGTCGGCCGGGGCCACCATCATCAAGTCGGCAAGCTCGTCGATGAAGCAAATGATGTAGGGAAGCCTCTGCTTGGGCACCTCAACGTCGTCAACGCTGGTACTGTCGATGGCATTGGAGGCGGCCACGCGTTCCTCCGGCGTGAGGTCGAGGTCGAACTGGCGCTCGTCGGCGCGACGTTGTTCCTTGGCAATCTTTTGGTTGAAACTGGCGATGTTCCTGACCCCTTCCTTGGCGAAGAACTTGTAACGTTTCCCCATTTCGCCGATGAGGTACTTCAATGCCGCCGGAACTTTCTTTGGATCTGTCACGACGGGGATGAGCATGTGGGGGAGCTTGTTGAATACTTGCAGTTCAACAACTTTCGGATCAACCATGATAAAGCGCAACTCGTCCGGACCCGCATGGTAGATGAGGGAGGCGATGATGCCGTTGATGCATACCGATTTGCCCGAGCCTGTGGAACCCGCGATGAGGCAGTGCGGCATTTTCGCGAGATCCTCGATGATGGGTTTCCCGGTGACATCCTTGCCGAGCACGACCGGGATTTTCGCCTTTGTGGTTTCCCAGGCCTTGGACTCGATGATTTCGCGCAGGGAGACGGCCTTGGCCTTGAGGTTGGGAACCTCGATGCCGACAGTGCCCTTGCCGGGAACGGGGGCGAGGACGCGGACGGCCTCGGCTCGCAGGTTCATGGCGAGGTTGTTGGCCAACCCGGCGATTTTCTCCACTTTGACGCCTGGCGCCGGGATGATCTCGTAGCGTGTGATGACCGGGCCGCTTTGTATGTCGCCCATTTCGGCCTTGATTTTGAATTCCGAGAGCGTGGTGAGCAGGCGGTCGGCGCGCCCCGCATAGTCTTCCTGTGTCGTGTTTTCGTGGGGCGGCGGCTCGGAGAGCAGGGCGACGGGAGGAAATTGATAGGCCCCTTTTTTCTCCGGGACGGCCATGGGGGAGGCGCGCTCAATGATTTCCTCCCCGAGGATGCGCAGCGAGCCTGCCGGGGCCGGGGCCGCGGGCGGCGGTGGCGTTTGTGGCTTGAGGGCGGGCGGGGGCGGGGCGGGGGAAATGTTCTCCTTTGCGCCATCGTCAGGAGGGGAGGGAGCGTCAAGGGCAGCAGGGGGTGGGACGGGGGCGGTGTCGCCAGTCGCGGGTTCGGCGAATACCTTGGCGACGAACATATTGACCGAGGCCGGCTCGGGGTTTTTCGCAAAAGAATAATCCTCAAAGCGAATTTCCGGTGGGTTGGCGGGCGCTGCCACGGCGGCAGTGGATGTGGAAATGGCGGGCATTGCGGCTTGGGGCGTGCCGGAGCCGGTCTTTGGGGGCATTTTCGCCGTCTCTGTGGCGATGCGAGGAAAGGCGAGGGGCTTGGTGGAGCCGCGGGAGGGGGCTGGCGGGGGAGGGAAGAGAAACGCCCGCAAGGAGAGTCCTGCCTGATAAACAAGATGGCGGAGTTTCCAGACTGGCTCGTCCAAAAAAATCCCCGTCAGGCAAAAAGGATAGAGAATGACGAGCAGGAGGAGGGATCCCGTGGCGCCAAACAACGCACCCAAGAGATTCTCGTACAGCAAGTTGCCAAGACTTCCTCCAAGCCCCATGCGCACAAAATCAAGAAAGCCGAGTGTTGCCAGCACGTTATCGCCACCCAATGGGGCGGGAGCGACGCGCGCTAGCAGGGTGACAAGGGCCAGAAACGAAAAAAGCATGTAGCTGACACGCCACGGGAACAGCTTCCCCGCGCGATGGAACATGCAATAAGCTGCGGCAATGAAGAGGCAGGTGGGGACGAAAAACGCCCCCATCCCGGACAGGCCGAACAGGAGGATGGAAAACGTGGCGCCGAGACCGCCGATGGCATTTGTGCCTTTTAACGGGAATTGGGCGCCAAGCGAGGCCAGCAGGCCGCGCGGGTCTGAAAAGTAAAAATATTGATTGCTTTTGTAGTCCAATAATGCCACGAGCAACAAAATGCCCCCCAATGTGAGGGAGCCGGCAAGGAGAGGTTTTGATTTTGCGGGAGCAGGGGGGGCGGGCGGGCGCTTTTTTGTGCGGGGAATGGCGTTGGCGCTGGATTCGGATGATGGCGGGTTGTCGCGCTCATTGTTGCGGCGGCGAACACGCGTCGCGGATGCGGGAGCGGGTTCGGATGCAAGAGGGGGAGGGGCGGTGTTGCGGACAACAGGATCGGGGGATGCAAATGTTTCCGTTGCGGTTGGCGTGCCAGAAGAATTCAGGGAAATGGTCGAAATGGGCGCGGGAGCGTTCGTGGTCTCCGCAGTCTTTCCCGAAAAATTGCCGACCGGGACGGATGCATTGGGCGCGAAGGAGGCCCCGGCATCTGCCTCTGCGCCCGGCGCGGGGGCGTTGGTGCCGGGATCAGGCGTCCGCACACCTTCCTGTCCCGCGATCCCTTCCCCGCCAATTTCGTCTTCCTCCGCGTTCGACCGTCTTCTTTTCGTACTTGCTGCCATTTTTTTATCGTCCTGACCATGACCGCCAGCCCGTTTTGTCGCCACAGAAAAACGCCAGAAAAGTGCGGACAGAGGCATGAGGAAGGGGGGATGCCTCCCTGCGCCCCGCCAGACAGCGGTGTCTCAGGAAGGCGTTTTCTTCGAAAAACGGTTTTCTGTGCCGGCTCGCCAGCGCCGGATGTTTTCGCGGTGTGTGAAAACGAGGAATGCGGCGACCGCGACACTGATCCAGAATTGCGGGGTTGCCGCGCCACTGAACCAAAACCACGTCACGACGGGCAGGGAGACTCCCGCCGCAAGCGATGCCGCGAACACGTAGCGTGTCAGGCAAAACACCACGAGCCAGACAATCCCGCTTGCCCCCAGGCACACCGGCATCACCCCCAGCAAGCCCCCGGCGCTAACCGCCACGCCCTTGCCTCCACGAAAACGCAAAAACAACGAGAAACAATGTCCCAGCACGGCCCCGACAAATCCCGCCAATTGCGCGGCGGCCACTTTTTCGCCATCGCGCAGCAAGCCGAAAAACGCACTGAAAACCCCGCTGGCACCCCCTTCGCCGGCCAGGCTGGCGAAGGTTGCCTCCTTGATGCCGGATGCCGCCCCGGCACTGTTCCCGTCGACCCATGCCAGCGCCAGCGCCGCCAGTGCCGGCCAGCCTGCGGCCACCGTTCCCTTGAGCGCGTCCAAGAGGAAAACAAGGTTTCCCGGACCGCGGCCGAGGACGCGCTTGACGTTCGTGGCACCAGGGTTGCCGCTGCCGACCTTCAGGATGTCGACCCCATGCCGGCGGGCGACAAGCACCGCGAAAGGCACCGAGCCGAGAATGTAACCCAGAACGCCAGCTGCTGTCATCAGCGGCGGCAATGTTGACGAACTCATGTGCGCTCAGGATGCACCAGTTGCCCTCACCCGCAATTCTCGAAAGTTTTTCCTTGCAACCAAGTCCCGAACCGTTTCCCTGTCCCACCCTTCAACAACTCAACACATTCCTTTTTCGGAAAAAATGCCAACAATCAACCAACTCGTCCGCCAGCCGCGGACCCAGCCCCGTGTAAAGTCGAAGTCTCCGGCCCTGAACAATTCGCCGTTCCGGCGCGGCGTGTGCGTGCAAGTCATGATCCGCACCCCGAAAAAGCCGAATTCTGCCCAGCGTAAAGTCGCCAAGGTCCGCCTTACCAACGGTCAGGAAGTCATCACTTATATTCCTGACGAAGGCCACAAGCTTCAGGAGCACAGCGTCGTTCTCATTCGCGGCGGGCGCGTCAAGGACTTGCCCGGTGTGCGTTACCACATCGTCCGGGGTCCGCTGGACTGCCAGGGTGTCGAAAAACGCCGCCGCAGCCGTTCCAAATATGGCGTCAAACGCCCGAAGGCCGCCGCGAAGTAAGCGCGTGCGCACCCACCCGGCTCTTCCTTTTCACAACCAACACAAACTATGTCACGTCGCCGTCAAGCCATCAAGCGTCAGCACCTTCCCGACGCCCGCTATAACAGCCCGCTGGTCAGCCAGCTCATCAATGTCGTCATGAAGCGCGGGAAAAAGTCCGTCGCGCAACGCATCGTTTATGGTGCCATTGCCAAGGTCAGCGAAAAACTTGAGAAGGGCGACCCGGTGGAACTTCTTCTTGGCGCCTTGGAGAATTGCCGTCCCAAGTTGGAGGTGAAAAGTCGCCGCGTCGGTGGGGCCACTTACCAGGTGCCGGTCGAGATTTCCCATGAACGCCAGACCAGCATGGCCTTCCGCTGGCTCGCCGCCGCCGCCTCGTCCCGCAAGGGCGCGCCCATGACCGACTCGCTTGCGCTTGAGATTGTGGACGCTTACAACAACACGGGGACGGTCGTCAAAAAACGCGAGGAGACGCACAAGATGGCCCAGGCCAATCGTGCTTTCGCCCACCTCAACTGGGGCAATCGAGCCTGACGCACTGGGAGAACTGTGTCATGCCGCCATTTCAGGCGTGAACACGGCGTCTCCGATGGTGTTTGCGCTTGGCACCTGTCGCGCCCTCGGCCGCTTTTTCTTGCGGACGTTGGGCGTGATTGTTAGGCGAGCAGACATTCTTCCCCGTGTTTCGCCCGTTGCCAGCCCATGGCAATGCGCCCCGTTTCCCGGCTATTTCCAATAACAAACCAACCGATAAAACAAAACAACCATGTCCGAACCAACCACACGCAACTCTAAAGACCGCAAGTATTTGCTCGAAAATACGCGTAATTTTGGCATTGCCGCGCACATTGATGCCGGGAAGACCACAACCTCCGAGCGCATCCTTTTTTATTCCGGCGTTGTCCACAAAATTGGCGAGGTGCACGATGGCACTGCGGTCACTGACTGGATGGAGCAAGAACGTGAGCGCGGCATCACCATCACTTCCGCCGCGGTTTCCTGCGGTTGGAAACGCAAGGATGGCCCGTTTGCGGGCGTCGAACAGCGTCTTAACATCATTGACACGCCTGGCCACGTGGATTTCACCGCCGAGGTCGAGCGTTCCCTGCGTGTGCTCGACGGCGCTGTTGCCGTCTTCTGTGCCGTCGCGGGGGTCCAGCCCCAGTCCGAGACGGTTTGGCGCCAGATGAACAAGTATCACGTGCCACGCATCGCCTACATCAATAAGATGGACCGCACGGGCGCCGATTTCTTTCGCGCCGTCAATGACATCCGCGAAAAGCTCAAGGGCAACGCGCATCCGCTTTTCATCCCCATCGGTGCCGAGGATCGTTTCAAAGGCCTTGTGGACCTTGTGGCCCAGGTCGCTTACGTTTATGACGAAACCGACCCCAAGGGCATGAAGTACAATACCGTCGAGATTCCGGACGAACTCAAGGAGGACGCCAAGAAATATCGCGAGGCGCTCATTGAGGCCGTTGCCGATTACGATGACTCCATCGCGGAAAAATACCTTGGTGGCGAGGAAATCACCCAGGACGAGATCCGTCTGGCCATTCGCAAAGCCACGATCTCCTCCATCGGCAGCAAGGCTCAGGCCGAGGAGAAAAAGCTCTTCATTGGTGTCATTCCCGGTTCCGCCCTCAAAAACAAGGGCGTGCAAATGGTGCTTGATTCCGTGGTGGACTATCTGCCGACGCCGCTTGAGGTCGAGCCGATGCGCGCGTTCACCGAGACCGCGGACGGTACCAAGGAGATTGAAGGGGGGATCACGCCCGACGACAACGCCAAGGTCTGCGGTTTGTGCTTCAAGCTTTGGAGCGACCCATTCTCCGGCCAGCTCGTCTTTTTCCGCAATTATCGTGGCATCCTGCGCAAGGGCGACGCTCTCTATAACCCGCGCAAACGTCAGACCGAGCGCATTTCACGTCTCATCCTCCTGCGTGCCATGGACCGTGAAGAGGTGGATGCGGTGTATTCCGGCGACATCTGCGCCCTTATCGGCCCTCGGGACATCGTGACGGGGGACACCCTGTGCACTCGTGAGGAGGATATCATTCTTGAGCCGCCTTCGTTCCCCGAGCCTGTCATTTCGATGGCCATCGAGCCGAACTCGAAGGCAGACCAGGAAAAAATGTCCCTCGGCCTTCAGCGTCTTTCCGCCGAAGACCCGACTTTCCGAGTCTCCACCAACGCGGAGACCAACCAGACCCTCATTTCCGGCATGGGTGAGCTGCATCTCGAAATCATCGTGGACCGCCTTCGGCGCGAGTTCAAGGTCGAGGCCAAATCCGGAAAACCGCAAATTTCCTACCGTGAAACCATCCAGAAAGACTCGCGGGGTATTGGTAAATTCATCCGCCAGTCCGGTGGACGCGGCCAGTATGGTCACGCGGAAATCATCCTCGAACCCAATCCCGGCAAGGGACAGGAAGTCATCAACGAAATCGTTGGTGGCGTCATTCCCAAGGAATACATCAAACCGACGACCGAGGGTATCCTTGAGGCCGCCAATAACGGCACCGTCGCCGGCTATCCGGTGATCGATTTCAAGGCCCGCATTGTTTTTGGCTCCTTCCACGAAGTGGACTCCAATGAACTGGCCTTCAAAATGGCGGGCATTTTCGCTTTCAAGGAAGCCATGAAAAATTGCGCGCCGATCCTTCTTGAGCCGATCATGAAGGTGGAGGTTGTCACGCCGGAGGAATATCAAGGCGACATCATGGGCGACCTGAACCGCCGTCGCGGCCAGATCCAGAATATGGAAACACGCAACGGGGTTTGCACCATCGATGCTCGAGTGCCCCTGGCCACCATGTTCGGTTACGCCACGGACGTTCGCTCCCTTTCCAAGGGGCGTGCCAGCTATACGATGGAACCCACCACCTTCGAGCAGGTCCCGAACAACCTCCTTGAGGAAATCGTCAAGACGGCCTCCCGCGCTCCCGCGCGCACGTAATCCGCAAAGCGGGGCCAAGTCCATTCCGGCCTGGCCCCGTGGTTCCCAAGGGGACCAAGTTACCGAAAAGTTGTGGAGTTGACATACGGGGCTTCGTTGTACACAGCGAAGCCCCTTTGTCGTACCTTGGTGTCAGTGCATTGGGTGAAAACGAAGACAGTCTTCCACGATGATGGCCCGAATGTCGGCCTGCGTTGGCACTGCCCGCTGCAATTCCGCAGAAGAGGGTGTTCAGCGAGCTTTCTAATTATTCTGTCGCACGGGGAAGGGCGTTTTTATCGAAACCACGGCGAATGGCTTGGTGAATCGTCCCTGGCATCTGCAATGAATTAAACCGGGAATGTTTTGTGCAAATCTCTGGAGCGCATTGAAATACGGCGTTCCAGCGTCATTTGGACGGCGTTGGCCGCGCAGGATGTTCTGGTCCTATGCAGTGCCGCCCGGGATGCGCTTGAGTGGGGAATTTGAAAGCAAATCAGGATGGTATGGAAACCGGCGTCACCGACTCGATTTGGGCGATTATGCGCGGAATTTGAAGACCTTACGCCCGTTCGATTACCCTCTTTGTCCGGGCAGGCGCGGCTCAAGCTGGCCTTACGGCCGGTCGCTCAAGCCGTTCCGGTGGCAGCCGGATTCCCTGTCTACACAGCTTGTTTTCACGCTCTTTATGGGGTGATTCCGGGACCGGAGACGGGAATGACGCCCGGCGCAGTGGCATGGGATCCCCGAAAGTTGTAACGGTTTATGTCCTGCATGGACAGTGCGTGGTTTTGCTTGTTGGACCTATAGCGGCGCTCGCCGAGGGCGGTGGTCATCATTTCGGGAGAGAATCGCTCTGAGGGCGCGCGGGATGCGGTTGCGGAGAGTTTCTGGCTCTGGGCGTAGAATTTTTCGGTGAAACGCGAGGTATTGAAGCTGAGCGTGGGGCGCGTTGGATATTCGGGGACATCAATGGGGTTTCCGGTGAAATTGCCGGAAAAGTCGAACCGCGGGTCGTCGAGGCTGGTCCAGTGTTCGTCGGAATGTCCGTAGGTGGAGTCGGTGTAGGGCGTTTTGTCCTCGCCTTTGAGAGTGGCGTTGCGGGAGAGCTGCCAGTCGTCGCCGCGTCCGTAGCGGCGGGATATGATGGTGTCGGCGTTTTTTCCGTATTTGAGGATGGCGCCGTTGGGCAGGACGTCGGTTCTAACGCTTTTGTTGCTGAGTGAGCCATCGCCCGGGTCGCTCCAGACGAGGCCTGAAGCCCGGCTGATATTGTTGGCAATCTTGGCGTCAAGGCTGGCTTTTTCCTTGGCTTGGGCGATGGCCTCAAGTTCGGCGAAACTGTCGTGCCTGCCTTTTCTCGCGTTTGACAATTGAAGCGTGTTGACGTGCGAGAGCGCGGGGGATGGGGCGGCGGGGGCGGATGGCGATTTTGCGGGGCCGATGGCCAGCGAGGGGTCGTCCTCGGCGGCGATCTTGAAGGCGATCCGTTTTTCGGCCTGCTCGCGCTCCTCGTAGCTCATGCGCTGCGTCTCGGTTTTGCTGTTTTCGACGGAGTATTTGTGGATTTTTGTCCCTGACCGGCCGCCATTGTTGATGGTGATTCGCACGTCCACGTCGAAGCGCGGTTTGTCGAGACGTCCTGCCGTGGCACCTGGGGGGGCGCAGAATAGCGCCGCCAGAAGACTTGCGCCTAATGGGAAAAATGTGCGCAGGGGGCGAAGCATTTCCTCTTTCTATTGGGGGATGGGATTCCCGCAAGAGTGGAGATGGTGGTGGGGCAGGGGGGGGAAGGGATGGCGAAACGGATAATCAGACCCGTTCGGCGATGAGGTCGTGGTGGATCGGGAGCAGCTTGGAGAAAAAGGTCTCCTGCTCGAATGGCCAGGGTGAGGAAGGGAGGAGGCGCCAGGAGGGATGGGATTCAAGGTGACTGGCAGCCCATTCGTGATAGCCGGAGTGGTCTGTCCGGAAGTGGAGGTGGGTGTGGCCGGCGATGGAGATGTTGGCGAGCAAATCGAGGAGGCGTGGTTGGAGGAGCCGGTTTTTGTGATGGCGGGTCTTGGGCCAGGGGTCGGGGTGGATGAGATAGATGTTTTTGAGTTGGATTCCTTGGGGGATGGCCTCGACGAATTCGAATGCGTCAGCCTTGAGAAAGTCGAGGTTGTGAAGCCCCGCGCGATCACGTTTGCGCAAGCAGCGTTCGATGCGCTTGGTGAGAAGATCCACGCCGAGACAGTGCTCGCCGGGGTGCGCGGCGGCATAGGCCGCGAGAAAGTGGCCGTGCCCGCAGCCAAGCTCAATCGTCACCGCCGCCCCGGGCGGAATGCCGCCGTCCTGCGGCGGGGCGGTGAGGCGTGAGCGGAAATCAATGACGCGCCTGGCGCGGTTGGTTTCGATTTCAAGGCGTTTGTCGCTGGACATGCGGCGTGGGTTGCGGGAGGCGGTGGCTGGAGTGCGGCGGACGCGGGGGCTTGTGGCTCGTTGGTTTGCGCATGCTGGCAATGAAGAAGCCCGCCGCGCCTCTGGTGAGGCGGTGGCGAGCTTCGCGGGGAGCAGGCGCTTCGCTTACGGCTTCTGGGCGGCGGCATCGGGAGCCTTGGCGGGCTGCTCGGTGGCGGGCTTTTTCGCGTCGTCCTTCTTCTCAGCCTTTTTTTCGCAACCCGTGAAGGCCACGGCGACGGCGGTGAGGAGAATGCTGCAGAGAACTGTTTTCATGATGAGGTGTGTTTGTGTGTTGTGAGGAGCGTCTTCGTCGTGAAGACAGGCGACACGGTTGACAAAAGCTGCGCGGTGTCAATAGCCTTCCAAGCTGACATGTCCAAGACACTTTTCGAGAAAGTTTGGGACGCTCATGCCGTCCGTCAATTGCCCGATGGAAGAACCCAGCTGCTTATTGACACGCAATTGCTGCACGAGGTCACCAGTCCGCAGGCATTTGGGATGCTTCGCGACCTGGGGCTTCCCGTGCTGCACCCGGAGCGCAATTTCGCCACCGTTGACCATATTGTCCCGACGCTTGATCAGACCGAGCCATTTGCCGACTCTGTCGCGCAGTCCATGATAAACGAGTTGCGCAAAAATTGCGCGGAAAACGGAATCCGTTTTTTTGACCTTCCCACGGGTTGCCAGGGAATTGTCCACATGGTCGGGCCGGAACAGGGGGTCACGCAGCCGGGAAACACGCTTGTGTGCGGTGACTCGCACACGGCGACACACGGGGCTTTTGGCGCGCTGGCCTTCGGCATTGGCACAAGCCAGGTGCGGGATGTTCTCGCGACGCAAACCCTTGCGATGTCGCGCCTGAAGGTTCGCCGCATCAATGTCAACGGCCGGCTCTTGCCCGGTGTCTATGCGAAGGATGTCGTTTTGCACATCATCCGGCTTCTTGGTGTCAATGGCGGCCTTGGCTACGCGTACGAGTACGGCGGCTCAGTTTTCGATGCCTTCAACATGGAGGAGCGCATGACGGTCTGCAACATGACCATCGAGGGAGGGGCGCGTTGTGGTTACGTGAATCCCGACGAGAAGACTTTTGCCTGGCTCAAGGGGCGGCCGTATGCCCCGGCCGGCCCGGCGTGGGAGGCCGCGTGCCAGCGCTGGCGCTCATTCGCGAGCGATCCCGGCGCGCGTTATGACGATGAGGTCAACATCGACGCTGGGGAGATTCGTCCGACGGTCACTTGGGGCATAAACCCGGCGCAGGCGGTTTTCATTGATGAACCACTGCCGCGGCTGGACTCTCTTACGGATGCCGACCGCGAGACCGCCGCCGAGGCCTATGCCTACATGAAATTCAAGGAAGGCGAACCGGTGAAAGGCGTTCCTGTGAACGTCGTCTTCATCGGTTCCTGCACGAACGGACGCCTTGGGGATTTGCAGGAGGCCGCGCGTCTGGTCAAGGGCCGGAAGGTCGCCTCCGGCGTGCGCGCCCTCGTTGTCCCCGGCTCGCAGCTTGTGGATGCGCAGGCGCGCAGGCTTGATTTGGACAAGGTGTTTCGCGACGCCGGTTTTGAGTGGCGCAACGCGGGGTGCTCCATGTGCCTTGCCATGAACCCGGACAAGTTGCGCGGGGATGAATTGTGCGCCAGCTCCTCCAACCGCAATTTCAAGGGGCGGCAAGGTTCTCCCACGGGACGCACGGTGCTGATGAGTCCCGCGATGGCGGCGGCGGCGGCGATCACTGGAAAGATCAGCGATGCCCGCGAGGTGTTCGCCGGGGTCCCATGACAAACTATCGGGGCCGGCGAGCGGACTTCCCGGGGAACGGGGATGACGCGGGGCGCATCGAAAATTGAGGGACAGCTTGTCTTTTCCGATTGCGCCCACGCTTCCCGTCCTGGATTTCCCAGCCCGGCCGCCGCCCCATTTCAAACCATGTCCATTTCCGCCCCCATTCCGGCATATTTGCGGACCAGCTATCCCTTTGAATCCCGCTGGCTCCCGTTGGAGCGCGGGCGGATGCATTACGTGGACACCGGTGGCGGCGGCCCCGTGGTGCTCCTTTTGCACGGCAATCCAACGTGGTCATTCCTTTGGCGTGATCTGATTCGCTCGCTTTCCTTGCAAGGCTATCGGTGCATCGCCCCCGATCATCTTGGCATGGGGTATTCGGACAAGCCTGACCATTTTTTTCGCCTTGCCGACCGCATCGCGCATGTCGAGAGCCTGCTGGACGTCCTCGGAGTTTCCCACTGTCACCTGTGTGTGCACGACTGGGGGGGCGCCATTGGCTTTGGCATGGCATTGCGCCAGCCGGAGCGCATTGGCCGGCTTGTTGTCACAAACACCGCCGCCTTTTTGCCGCCTCCCGGGGCGCGCCTCCCGTGGCGCATTGCCGCATGCCGCCTCCCGGTCCTAGGCGAACTCATTGTGCGGGGTCTGAATGGTTTTGTGCTTCCCGCGACATACATGGCCGTCAGCCGTCATCTTTCACGCACGGTTCGCGCGGGTTATCTCGCGCCTTATGGTTCATGGGGCAGCCGTGGCGCGATCGCCCGTTTCGTGAGCGACATCCCCATGGAGCACGACCACCCCAGCCATGCCATGCTGGAGGAGATGGACGCCACGCTTGGGAAACTTTCCGCGCATCCCATCCTTCTCGCGTGGGGCGGGCGGGATTTTTGTTTTAATGACGCCTATTTTGCCGAATGGGCCAGGCGTTTTCCCAATGCCATTTTGCGTTACCGCCCCAGTGCCGGCCATTACGTCCTTGAGGACGCCGGCGACTTTCTCATTCCCGAGATTCGCGACTTTTTGGATGCGTGACGGGCGCGCGGGCCAGGGTGGACGGACGCCTGTTTTCCATGGGGTGAGCCATGGCGGATTTCCTGCCTTGTGTCGTACTGTTGACGACCGTTTGTGGGGGGATGCATGCTGGCGGCGTTGTTAATGGGCGCCAATAACGAGGAAGCAGGCAGCGGGATGCCGCCGCCCCCCGCAGGGGGCGGGAGGATGCATGGGCGGTTTTTGAAGGTTGAATTCCCTCTTTTGCGGGAGCTGCGGCACTATGATTGGAGGACTTTCCGTGCGGATGCGTTTGCGGGTGGCGCACTGGCCCTCATCTCCATCCCGCAAGCGATCGGTTTCGCGCTTATCATAGGCCTGCCACCGGGGCCTGTCGTGCTTGCCGTGATGGTTGGCGGGGCTTTTTCCGCGCTCTTTTTCACCTCTCACCACCACGTGTTTGGGCCAACAAGCTCCGGGAGCCTCATTGTCTCCGCCGCCATTGCTTCCGCCATGGGGCTTCACGCGGGAGGGCTGTCTCCGCTGCAACTTGCTGTTTACATGGCCTTGATCATCGGGGTTGTGCAGTTTGTGGCCGGTTTGTTGCGCTTTGGTGAGGTCACAAAGTTTATCTCGCGCTCTGTCGTGGTGGCTTACAGCTCGGCGATTGGCCTGACGCTTGTTGCCACGCAATTGCACAGCTTGCTGGGCATCGGCGGCATGCCGGCGGGTGGCGCTGGAGGGGGTGTGGTGCAGGCATTGCTGGACGTCGTGGATGGGGTTGTGGGCGGGAATGTCGCGTTTGGCGATGCCGCCCTGGGCGTGGCGACGCTTGTCGTGTCGGTCGGGGCGCGGCAACTGTTTGGCTGGCGGCATGCCGGATTGCTTGTCCTGCTCGTTTTCGCCTGTGTTTCGTGGGCGTGGGTGGTGCCGCATGGGGGAGAGGCGCCGTTTCGCGTGGTGGGGGACATCCAGGCTTTGCGCGCGGGCTGGCCGGAATTTGAGGGCTTTTCTCCGTCCCGCGAGCATCTGGCATTGCTCCCCTCGTTGCTTGGCGGGGCGGTTGCCATCGCATTGATTGGGATGCTGGAATCCGCCTCCATCACCAAGGGTTTCGCGGCCCGCAGCGGCCAGCGTGTGGATGCCAATCAGGAATTGCTTGGCATGGGGGTGGGCAACATCGCCAACGCGTTGTTTGGCGCGGTCCCCGGTTCGTCGTCCTTCACGCGTTCCGCAGCCTTGTTTCAAACGGGGGCGCGGACGCAAATGGCGTCCGTGTTCAGCAGCATCGCGGTGTTTGTCGCGCTGCTGTTGCTCGCGCCGCTTTTCAATCACATCCCGCTTGCGGCGCTCGCCGCCGTGCTTGTGCAGATTGGCGCCGGGATGCTTGCGCCGGCACAAATCCGCGTGGCCTGCCGTTCAACGCGCTCGGACGCCGCCGTGTTTGCCCTTACCCTCGCCGCCGCGCTCTTTGCGCGTCTGGATATCGCCATTTATGCGGGAATCGGCCTCTCCCTCGCCCTTTTTCTTCAAAAAACAAGCTCTCCCGTGCTCGTTGAGTACTCTTTTGACGAGAGCGGTTCCCTCGCCCAAATCAAGGACAAGACGCAGCGTGTTTTGCCGCAAATTGCCATCATTCACGTCGAGGGTGAGTTGTATTTTGGCGCTGCGGATGTGTTTCTGACGGAAATCCGTCACCAGGCTCGCGACGAAAACATCCGCCTGTTTATCCTGCGCCTGAAAAATGCCCGCCACCTGGATGCCTCGACGGTCATGGCGCTGGAGTCATTGCATGAATCGTTGGGCAAGGCCGGGCGCCATCTGCTTGTCAGCGGTTGCACGCCGGACGTGATGAAGGTTTTTCGCGACAGTGGCATTTTGAAAATTCTTGGCACGGCGAATGTGTTTGAAGGCGATCCCGCCAACCCAAATGTCTCCACACGTCGGGCGCTCCTGCGCGCGTGTGAAATCCTTGGGTCCAAGAATGCGGACATTCGTGTCTTTTATGATCGCCGCCGCAAATCCGATCCTCCCCTGCGTTCCGCTTCCTCCCAAGGCCCGGCAGGCTCGGAGCCAGCCTCCGGGCAACCTGACGCGCTCCTTCCTCCGCAATGGGAAATCGATTTTCAGATATGAGGATGCCTGGGAGTGCCGGCATTTGGTCTGCCGAGGCCGTTTTCAGCGGCAGCGGGCGGGGCGTCCGTTTTCGGCGGGCATTGCGCAGGCTGCGAATGTTGTCGCCGCTTATTTCGACCGGCAGTTTTCCCTCGTTTGTCAAATCCGTGAGTTTTCCGCGTTCAATGCTTTGCGGGGTGTTTCATGAAAAAACAAGGCCCGGTCGGGGGTGACCGGGCCTTGTCTTTTGACGGGCTGAAAAAGGGGCGGCTCCGGGGGGTTATTTGATGAAGCGGTTGTGCTCGTTGGTCATGCCGCTGAGGTTTTGGCTGAGGTTGCGCATGTCGCTTTCGTTGCCGACGCAGCCCCATTCGCGAATGTAGCGGATGGTTTTGCGCACCTGGCCTTGCTCTTTTTCGAGTTCCTTGAAGAAGTTTTCGTAGGCGCGGGCTTGGGCCGGGGCTTTTTTGATGACGCCGGGGTCGAGGGTCTTGGCTTTGTCGGCGAGTTTGTTGATCTCGGCTGTCATGGCCTCGGCGGCGTCGGCGAGGTCCTTCACCTTGGCGGCGTCCCCGGCCTTGCTGGCGTCGGTGTAACTGGTGCCGGAGCCGACGCGGAGGAGGCGTTCGTCGGTGAGGATGGCCATTTGCTCGCGGCATTTTGCCATGATGTCGCGCATGGCGAGGATGTGGGCGCCGGTGGGCGTTTTTTCGAGAATTTTGCGCTCGGCTTCGTCGGAGATTTTGTCGGCGCGCTGGAGGGCTTCGTTGCAGGCGCTGGCGATTTGCCCGACGAGGGCCTCAATGCGGGGTTTGGTGTCGAGGAACTTCTTGTGTTTGTCGTCCTTGTAGTCCTCGGCCTTGTAGTAGGCGGTGAGGGTGCTGACGATTGTGTTGAGTTCGGCGCAGCCGTCCTTCGCGAGTTTGATGCGGCTGTTCAAGAATTCCTGGTCGGCGCTGGAGAGGGATTTGGGCGCGGCGAGTTTGCTTTTGGCGATTTTTTCGTAGGGGTTGATGCCGAGGAGCACCATGTTCCAGCTGGGTTTGCTTGAGACGCGGGTGACGAATTCCTCGGATTTCGCGGTTTGGTCCGTGATTTTTTTGAGGGGTTCGAAGGCAAGTTTGCGGAAGGCGAGGAGGTCGTTAAAGAGGGCGATGGATTCATTGCCGGTTTTGCCGGCTTCGTCAGCGGAGCCGGGTCTGCCGGGGGAGGACGAGGATTTTTTGCCGCAAGCGGTGAATGTGACGAGGCCGCAGAGCGCGATTGCGAGGAGGGCGATGCATTTGTGTGTTATTTTCATGAGGAGGAGCGGGGGACGCTTCCAAGAGGGATAATTTGTGTCAAGGATTTGCAAGGAAATCGGCGGCGAGGCGCATTCCAGCGCCAAAAGTCAGGGTTTTATAAAATCCGCGAGCCAGTTTTTCAGTTCGCCCGGTTTCAATTCCGCGAGGATTTTTTCGCGGTCACGCCAGATGCGGCCGCTTTTGATGTCAATGCCGGCCTCGTCGCACAGGCGCATCGCCTCCGCCGCCTCGGGTTCTTTGATGGAGCGCGTGCCGTGGGCGACGCCGGGGATGCGCGGCGTGAATCGCGACACGGAGCGCAGGGAGCCGAGGCCGCCATAATCGGCGTCGTCGGTGACGATCCAGACGGCGGCCTGTTTTGTGTGATAAGGGACGTTTTTCTTTCCCAAAACCGCCATGAGCTTGGACAGCTCGCCGGCGTTTTTCGGGATTCCAATGACAAAGCTGTCGTGCTCGCCGGGGATGTCCCTCGGCTGGTTCGCGCAGGCGACGGGGATTTCCGTGCTTTGCGAGTCGCCGTGGAGCGTGAGGGTGACGTCCGCCGTCGAGACCATGTTTTGCGCCGCGCTGTTGTCGCAGAAAAAATACGTGCCGGCGGGAATCTGCACTTCCAGCGGATACGGCGTCATCCGTTTCAGCGTGACGGACAATTTGCTGATGGAGCTGCCTCTTGCGGCAACCGCCACTTTGCCCTCCTTTATCAAATCCGTAATCGCTTTTTCCGCGCGCGCGGCGGGCGCGGTGGACAGCTTGGCGGCGGCGGCTTGTCGGACGCGGCCGTCCGCATCGTTTTTGGCAATGTCCGCCAGCAATGCCTTGTCCGCCAGCCGCCAGAGCGCGAGCAGGCGGACATCCGCGCCGTCGTGGCGCGCGAGGGCGGAGAGCGCCGCCTGGTCGGTTATTTTGTCGATCGCCTCCTCGCGGATTATGCGGAGCGTCGCGGTCGCGGCGACGCCGGCAAGCAGCCGCTGGTCGTCGAGTTTTTCCAATGCCCCGACAGCCGCTTGCGTGCCTTTGGCGCCGCCGGCGTTTTGGATAATATCGACCAGCAATGACGGCTCGTCCCTGGAAAGTTTGGACAGTGCCAGCTTGCGCACTTCGCCATCCTCGTCGGTCCTGGCGATGCCGGCGAGCACGCGCGCGTCGACCAGGTTTTGCACCGCCGCGTAACGCACGGGCTGCATTTCGCCGGCGTCCGTGGCGAATTTTTCGAGCAGCTTCTGGTCGGTCAGTTTGCCGACGATGGTGTCGCGGATTAGAAAGAGTTTGTCATTCCCGGCGAAGGCGGCGAGCCGCGCCTGGTCGGTCATGCTTTCCACCGCGAGGAGCGCGAGTGTGTGCTCCTCGTTGTCCGGGGAGAGGCTGGCGCCGGCCATGACGATTCCGGCGAGTGCGCCCTGGTCGGTGAGCGTCCGCACCGCCTGTTCGCGGATTTCAGAATTGTTTTTGGCATCCTTCGCAATCGTTGCCAGCAATGCCTGGTCGGTGAGCCTGCCAACCGCCGCCTTGCGAAGGGCGGAATCCCCGGCGGCGTCCTGGGCGATGTCCGTGAGCGCGACTTGGTCGGTGAGTTTGCCCGCCGCCGCCTCGCGGATGAGGGAGTCCGCGGCGTTTTTTGCAATGTCCGCGAGCACGGCCTGATCGGTGAGTTCCCCGACTATCGCCTGGCGAAATGGAATCCCCAGTGAGTTGTCCCGTACAAGGGCCGCCAGCGCGGCCTGGTCGCCGGTTTTGACCACCGCGCTCATGCGAACAGTCAGGGACGCGGCGTGCCGGGCCAGATCCGTCAGCAACCGCGGGTCGGTTATTTTTCCCAGCGCGGCCTCGATGGTTTTCGCGTCCAACCCACTGACGTTTCGCATGGCCTCCTGCGCTCGCGAGGCCGGGCCGTTGCGCATCACCTGATCCATCAGCCCCACCTCGCCACCGCGCATGTTTTTGAGCGCCTTCGCCAGAAACCGCTCGTCGGAGATTTTCTCCATCGCGGCGTGCCGCACCTGCGGATCGCCGGTGTTCGCGGCCACATCGGCGAGCAGCGCCTGATCGCCCGCTGCCGCCAGCGCCTCCACGGACTCCATGCGTTTCTCAATGCCCGCGCCGTCGTCCCTGGCAACGCGCGCCTGCGCCCTGTGCGTCTTCGAGCAGCCGGACAAAAACGGAAAAACAAACGCAACGAGCAGCGCGGCGAGGAACAGGGGGGTGATATTATCGAGGAAACGGCGGCATGGCTTCATGGCGGGGCTGGGTTGGTGTGCTGGACGAGTGTGGCGGTTGAAAAAAACTCGCGGGGCGGGGCGTTGGAAAAATCACTCCGGGGTTGTCTGTGCGCCGGTGCACCGAGCCGCCTCCAGCGCCTTTTTGTCCGCATCCTTGTAATGCCCGGCTTTCCGAAATTGGTCGTATGCCTGCGCGGCGTGATAATCGCCCCTTTCCAAAAAACGGGCACCCGACATGTAGGCGACCTCGTTATACAGTTCGCGCGAGTCCTTGTAATCCCCAAGCTCCTTGAACGCCACTTCCAGACGTTCGCAGTCAGCCTGATCGGGGAAGCGCGGATCCAGCCGTTTTAGTCCGGCCCGCGCCTCCGTGTATTTCCTGTGAGTCTCATCGTTTTTCGAGCAGCCGGATAATGACACGAGAAGAAGGAGCGCGGCAATGACGGCCACCGGGGCTTTCCACACCACCGGCACGCTGACGCCACGAGGCAGGGGGAGAGATGCGCGGGTTTGTTTCATGACATGATTGTTTTTGAGGAAAAATTGAATGATATAAAAAATGACTGTTCACGGATATGTTGTCCTATGGCGTCTTGAAAAAATCCATTGTCCGGGCAGACGAACCAACCGCGAATGAACGCCAATAAACACGAATATTCTCACGGAACGGCCTCATTCAAAAGAATGTGATTTTTCTGAATTCGCGTCCATTCGTGCTCATTCGCGATTAAACATGGGTTTTCCAAGGTGCCCTTATAAAAATACCTCCGCAAATAATCCGTCATTTGCCCTCCAGCGTCTTGATGAGTTGGCCGTCGGGCAAGCTCAAAAGTTTCACGATGGCGGGGGCGGTGGTGTCGCTGTCATTCATCACCAGCAGCGTGTTGTCCGGGGAGATAACGGCGTGATTGAATGTGCCGGGCAATTTGAATGCGTCGAGGATTTCGCCGTCCGGCAGGCGGCGCGCGGTGAGCGTGTCTTTCTCCCTCGTCAGCAGCAGTTTTCCGTCGGGGCTGAGAATGCAGTCCTCGATGTTCTCCACGGTCATCAACAAGGCGCCGTCGGGCAGGCTCAAAAGCCTCGCGGCGCCGTCTGTCATGAGCAGCAGGTGCTTTCCATCGGTTGTGAGGGTCGTGCGCCGGTTCAGGGTTCCAGGGTATTCCGCCAGCGTTTTGACGCGCGCGCCGTCCGCCGGGTTGTGGATGTCGATTGCGATGTGGGCGCGTTGTATCCCGCCGGACGCCGGATATTTTTTCTCACGGCGAAAAGAGACCCGCCATTTCCAGTCACGGCTGATGAGGGACTCGGATTCTTTTTCCAGCGTCGTGATGAGTTTGCCGTCGGGCAGGCTCCAGAATTTCAAGCCGGCGGCGCCCAGAGCGGCCAGTTGTTTCCCGTCCGGGCTGATGGCAATGGCCCTTGGATGTCCACGGCCCGGATCAAGCGTGGCGAGAAGCACCCGCTCCGGGAAGCTGACCACTTTTATCAAATTGCCGCCCTTTCCATGGTTATGGGCAACTCCCGCCAGCAGGCTGCCGTCGGGGCTGAAAACGGGATTTCCACTCCAGCCGAACCGCTTTTCGTCACCGGGTTTCTGGACAAGTTTTCCATCCGAAAAACTGAACTCCACGCCCTCCTCCGTGATTAGCCGGCCCCCGTCCAGGCTGATGACCGCGTGCCGGTAGCCGAGTCCCCGCTCCAGCGTTTTGATGAGTTTTCCGTCGGGCAGGCTCCAGAGTGTTGCGTCGCCCTGGTCGTCGGCTGTCAGCAGGCGTTTGCCGTCGGGAGTGACGAGCAGATTGGCAATTCCCCCGACGTGCGTGGGCGGGGTGAAGCCGCCGAAGGCTTGGAGCCAGTCGCGCAACCCGCCTGCGGGCAGGTGCGCGTGGAGTTCACGGGCGGCGCGCCAGATATTTTTTGTCTTAATATCAATGCCGGCATCGGCGCACAGGCGCATCGCGGCGGCGGCCTCGGGTTCTTGAATCATCCTCCGCTCGGAGATTGGGGAAAAGCGGCTGTCTCCAATCCTGATTGTCCTCGTGATGAGTTTGCCGAGGTCCTCGTAGTCGGCGTTGTCGGTGAGCATCCAGACAGCGGCTTGTTTGACTGCGAAAGCGGTGTTTTTGCCGCGCATGATTGCCATGAGTTTTCCCAACTCCTCGCCGACAGTCTCCGGCAGCACGCCGATGGTGAAGTGGTCGCTGCCGCCGGGGACATCCTTCGGGCGATTGGCGCAGGCGACGGGAATGGTGTTCGCCCCTGTCTCCGTTTGCGACTCCGCCAGCGTGATGCGGACATCCTCGGTCGAGACCATGTTTTGCGCCTTCGGATTGTCGCATACAAAATACGTCCCGGCGGGAATGAGGATTTCCAGCGAAGACGGGACGATTTTTTGCAAGTGAACATATATCCTCTGAATGTCGCTGCCGCCTATCCCGGCCAGAAGCTTTCCGTTTTTTATCAAATCGGTGATGGTTTGCGGCGTTGTCCCCGGCGTTGCGCCG
Source organism: Puniceicoccales bacterium (assembly GCA_031256995.1). Taxonomy (GTDB): domain Bacteria; phylum Verrucomicrobiota; class Verrucomicrobiia; order Opitutales; family UBA953; genus CALNBE01. The sequence continues at coordinate 7,803 of JAIRPL010000007.1, read as the reverse complement.
GCCAGTTTTTCAGACGCGGCATTGCGCACGCGCTCGTCCGTGGCGTCCTTTGCAATTTTTGCGAGCAACGCGCGGTCGGCCACGCGCCACAAGGCCCACAGGCGGGCGTTGGTGCTCGCGTTCCCGTCACCGGCGATTTCGGCCAGCATTTGCGGGTCGGCGATTTTTTTGACAGCCGCCAGCGCGATGCCCTCGTCCTTGCCGCGCCTCGCGAGGCCAGACAGCGCCTGCGGGTCGGTCAGCCTGTTGGCCGCCTCCATGCGCACATCCTCGAAGTCATCCCCTCCGGCGATCCCGGCCAGCAATTTCTGGTCGGTCAATTTCTTCACGATTTCATCGTTGGCCTGGTTGTTTTTCAAAAGACGGACGAGCGCCTCCTGGTCGGTGATTTTTTCCAGCACGGCGGAAAAGGCAAAAGACGGATGGGCGCTCATCGCAATGTCGGCAAGCGTGGCCTGGTCGCTGATGCGCTCCAGCGCCGCCTGTAGAATCCGCATGTCGTCTTTTCGTGATTCGAAGGTGATTTCGCCGGCGACGTTTTTGGCGATGTCGGCAAGCGCGCGCTGGTCGGTGAGTCGTTCCAGCGCCTTGAGACGAAGCGGCTCAAGGACGCTTCGTTCCTCGGCGTCCTTGCCTCCGGCCTTGGCAATCGCGGCCAAAACCCGCTGGTCGTCCAACCGCGAAACCGCCTCGATGCGGACGGATTCGTCGGCCTTTTCGTCCTGGGCGAGGCTGGCAAGCAAGGCCTGATCGGACACCCTGCGCGCCGCCTCCAGACGGACGGATTCGTCGCGATCGTTGAGCGCGATGCCGGCCAGCACGGGTTGGTCGGCCAGATTTTCGACAGCTCTTTTGCGGATGCTGGCATCCGCGCCATTTCGCGCGATGTCCGCCAGCAAAGCCTGGTCGCCCAGCGTGATTGCCGCCGTGACACGCACATTCCCGGAACGCGCCTCGCGGGCGAGCGACGCCAGCAATTGCGGGTCGGCGATCTTTTCCATTCGCGCGGCGGTGACAATCGAGTCGCGCCGGTGCTCGATGCCTTTGATGACATCGGCCAGCAGCCGCTCGTCGGTCAATTTGTCCAGCGCCGCGCCCTGCGTGTCCGCATAGGCGGCGTTCGCGGCCACGTCGGCGAGCAATGTTTGCTCGTTTGCCTCCGCCAGTGCGCGCACGGAGGCCAGGCGTTTTTGTTCGGAATAATCCCCGCTCCCGGTCTTTGCGATGCGCGCGTGATCCTCGGGCGTCTTGGAGCAGCCGGGAAGAAACGGCAGGATAAACATCGCGAGCACGGCGGCGAACGCAGGGAGCATCAGGAAAAAAACGGAATCACGGGGTGGTTTCATGGCGGGAATGGCTCTTGGATTGCGGGGTGAATTGATGGGGGCGAATGGATTTACTCACCAAAATACACGAATGGGCGCGGACACAAATCGCGGCATTGTCACATTTCCCTGCGCTCGTTTGCGTGATTCATGGCCGCTGACTGATTGGTTGGTTGAAAACCGGATGCAAGCCGCATTCTCGCGCCCACGCAAAACGTCGGGGGGGGGCGCAAAATCCATGCCCGTTTTCCCAATCCGCCATTTGTCGCCGGTTGACGAATTTATCTCACCAAAGAAAACCCCGAAAGGCGGCCCGCGCCACATGCCTGCCGCCCAATGGCATTAACAGGCCTTGGATCATAAACCCCCTCCACGCCGCAACCATCACCGCATGCGGCGGAGCGATGGAAGGAAATGCGGCGATGAGCCGTCATTCCGAAAGCCGCGAAAACTCGTCGCATTCCGAGGAAGATGTTGACGTGGCGTGCAAGGTGCGGCGGCCTCCCTTTGGGGCGGCGCGGAGCAATCAATGTTCATGCCGTTTGCGCGTTTTTCTCCCCGGGGAGGCGTGGAGGCGTATTGCAAAACAACGCCTATCCGCGCGGACTGCCGGTGCGGACCGTCGCGGCACGAGGAGCAAGCCAGCCGTTGTGCTTCAGCCAGGCGGCCAAGGTTGCGCGCACCGAGTCCGAAAGGGCGGTATTTTTCTTGAAGCCCCAGCCATGCCCGCCGGTGGCGTAGATGTGCAACTCCGCCGGGATGCCTAATTTGCGCAGCGCGCGATAGTAAAGAAGGCTTCCCTCGCTGGTGTAGCCATCATTGCCCGAGTGAAAGCAAATCGCGGGCGGGGTTCCGGGGCCGGGGGTTGTGCGTGGCGTCAAAACCTCTTCCACCCCGCGCGGCGCGGGTTTGCGAGGCGTGCCGTTGCCATTAGAGTGGAGGCCCTGGGCGGTCATGTAGGCGGGGTAGATGAGAACCGTGAAGTCCGGCCGGCAGGAGAGCTTGTCCGCCTCGTCGGCATCCGGATAGGCGCGCTTGTTTGCAACGGACGTGATGGCAGCGAGATGCCCGCCGGCCGAGAATCCCATGATGCCCACACGGTTTGGATCAAATTTCCAATCCGCCGCGCGGGAACGTAAAAAACTGAGCGCGCGCTGGGCATCCTTCAGCGCGATTTCCCCAAAAACCGCCGGCGGGGGGCGGCGGGGGACGCGGTACTTGAGCACGGCGGCGTTGACGCCGATGGAATTGAAATACTCGGCGACGAGCGCGCCCTCATGGGCGTAGGCAAGGCCGAAGTAGGCTCCGCCCGGGCAGACGAGCACCACGGCCCCGGTGTTGCCGGCGGCAGGCGCGGGGTGGAACTCCAGCGTCGGCTGCCAGACGTTGGTGATGTTGGTGACGCGCCCCTCCTTGTCCCGGGAGATTTTTTCCGGGACGGGTGGCGCGCTCTCGCCGGGCGGCACTCCGGGCCAGATTTTTGTGGTTTCCACGGGTGCCGTTTTCGCGCGTGGCACCGTGGCGGCGCCGGCCATGGAAGGCCCCGTGCACAGCAGGGCAAACACGGCGGCGGCATAAAAGACAGGGAAGGAGAGAGGTTTCATAAGGAATGGGTGGCTCGGGTGTGTCGCGGCAAAAAAGCACTGCGCATGTCCCGGAGACAGCGTCAAAGAGCAAAAGTGCGGCGGACAACGCTTTGACGGAGACAACCGCCCATTTCCGGCCTCACGCGTCTTCCCCCTTGCCCGCGCGAGGCGCGCAGGGCACCTTGCGGCCCCGCATGAGTCCAGAACAAGAAGAAGTCCTGCGCATATTCCGTGAGACAGGCGCGCTGCTCTCCGGCCATTTCATCCTGCGCAGCGGCCTGCATAGCGATCATTTCTTTCAATGCGCCCAGGTTTGCCAGCACATGGGCAAAGTGACGCGCCTTGTGGAGCTGCTCCTGCCAAAGCTCGCGCCGTTGGGGCCGGTTGCCACCGTGCTCTCGCCGGCGATGGGCGGCCTTGTCCTGGGGCAGGAAGTCGCCCGCCAGACGGGCGCGCGTTTTATTTTCGCCGAGAAGGTGGAGGACCGCCTTGTGCTGCGTCGCAATTTCAAGATTTCCCCGTCCGAGCGAGTCCTTGTCGTCGAGGATGTGGTGACTCGCGGCGGGCGTGTCGTCGAATGCCTCGAAATCATCGCCGCTGCCAGGGGGACCGCCGCGGGAGTCGCGGCCCTGGTTGACCGTTCTGATGGCACCACAACGTTTTCCGCGCCATTCGCCTCGCTTCTCAGGATGAGTTTTCCAACCTATCCCGCCGACGCCCTTCCTCCGGGGCTGGCCGGCATTCCCGCCGTGAAGCCCGGAAGCTGACGCGCCACCCACGCCGCCATTGCCATCACCCTGCCGGGCGCCTTCCATCCCAGTGCTTTTCCGGTGCGATCCTGCCATTTCTCCCATCCTATCCAGCCATGAAAAATCCCGCGCGCCGCGCCATCACTGCCATCACCTCCGCAACCTTCGTCGCCTCACTCGCCCTCGCGCCCGCCATTGCGCGCGGGCAGACCTTCCGGCAAGTCATGAACAACATTTCCGTTGGCGCGCGCACGGGAGTCGAGAGCGAGTACGTTCATCGGGGCAAGGAGCATTCCGACATGAACCTGCAGACAACCGCGACCGCCCAATTCAACATCCCCTGGTTTACGGCAAGTTACGGCATAGGTGTTTTTGGGCGCGCGTTTTCCATGAACCCCATCACGCAGTCCGCCAACCTTCTCGACACCGCCCTTGGCGCGCGGCTCGACTACGCCGGGTTCGGCTTTGAGGCGGGCTGGATCTACCACAGTTTTCCCAACCAGCGCGACCAGCACTACCCCATTCGCGGCGGCGACCCCAACCCCGTCGTCAACCGCCCCCTCCACAACCGCAGCCATGAATTCTATGTCTGCGCCCACGCCGGCCTTGAGGCCCTCAGCCCCTCAGCCGCGTCTTTTTTCACCTATACCGGCTCGTTCCTTTACAGCGAGGGAGGCCCCCGGTTTGAGGCCTACGCCTATTACGACACCGACCTGCACCAGATCACCACCGAGGCGGATGCCGCCTACACCTTTCGCCTGCGCTCCCTCCCCCTCTCCCTTACCCTCAAGGGTTACGCCGGGTACGTTCGCGCCGAGACGGTGAATGGCAATCAACGCGCCGCTGGCATTCCACGCTGGCGCAATGACTACGCCTATGCAGGCGCGGCGGCAGACCTCGCCATCAACATCGGCCAATACACCACTTTCGGCGCCGGAATCCGTTATGCGTGGAATAACGATGGCGGCGAAAGCAACGACTACCGCCTCGCCGGCAACACCGCCAGCAACCTCTGGTGGGGCGCCTGGCTCCAATTTTCATTTTAGACAGCATCGTCACAAAATAATGAGCCGAAGGCAAAGACACCGGATTGAGGCGGTCGCGAGATAACTGGCCTCGTTTTTTCGGTAGCGTATGGCAATTCCCTGAAAATGCGGCCGCTGCGGGAAAAATTCCCCATGGTCTCCATCCCCCCCCCCACCAAGCACCGGCCTGATGATTCCTGAAAGCGCGGTTTGTGCGGGGCGCAACACGGAGCGGACGTTGCGCGTCCTCGCGCCGCCTGATGATTCCTGAAAGCGCGGTTTGTGCGGCCGCTTGCAACACGTGGACTTGCAAAAGTAGTTTATCCGCCTGATGATTCCTGAAAGCGCGGTTTGTGCGGCGACTGTGGTTGTTGCAAAAGCAAATCGCCTGAAAGCCGCCTGATGATTCCTGAAAGCGCGGTTTGTGCGGCCCGGATAAAAAATGCGAGAGCATTCCCAACGTGGGGCCGCCTGATGATTCCTGAAAGCGCGGTTTGTGCGGCATTGTAACAAAGTTGCAAACAATGACTTTGCGAAGCCGCCTGATGATTCCTGAAAGCGCGGTTTGTGCGGCGGTGACACCGAAGGAACCAGTCCACCCCCCGGGTAACCGCCTGATGATTCCTGAAAGCGCGGTTTGTGCGGCTTGGCATTACAAAAATCACGATTGCGGAAGGTGCCCGCCTGATGATTCCTGAAAGCGCGGTTTGTGCGGCTTTCCTGTGCTGATCAGCACATAGGCGTTTCCATTCCGCCTGATGATTCCTGAAAGCGCGGTTTGTGCGGCCGCGACATGCAGCGGGTTTGTTTTTGTTTTTCTCCGCCTGATGATTCCTGAAAGCGCGGTTTGTGCGGCGCGCGGGGCACGATCGGTTTTTTCCGGTTTTGCTCCGCCTGATGATTCCTGAAAGCGCGGTTTGTGCGGCACCTCCACTGCCGTCGAAGGTTCTTCCGGTCCTCGCCCGCCTGATGATTCCTGAAAGCGCGGTTTGTGCGGCGCAAAAGCCTCGCAAAAGCAAAGAATTTTTCTTACCCGCCTGATGATTCCTGAAAGCGCGGTTTGTGCGGCATTATTTGTTTTGCACATTTTCTAAGGTATAATTATCCGCCTGATGATTCCTGAAAGCGCGGTTTGTGCGGCCCCCCACTCTGTAGGTTCCTGGTTTTTTGTCAACTCCGCCTGATGATTCCTGAAAGCGCGGTTTGTGCGGCGGATCATCCAACTTGTAGAGTCGAATTGCCGGATACCGCCTGATGATTCCTGAAAGCGCGGTTTGTGCGGCTTCGCTCATCGTCAAAGTTCAAAGTTGTGTCGTTTCCCGCCTGATGATTCCTGAAAGCGCGGTTTGTGCGGCGTTGGCGACCCTCGCTGCCAGCGCAGCCGCTGAACCGCCTGATGATTCCTGAAAGCGCGGTTTGTGCGGCTGTGTCTTTCCATCTTTTTTCTTTTCAAGAAAGTTCCGCCTGATGATTCCTGAAAGCGCGGTTTGTGCGGCAGTGCAAACTTATCGCAGACAAATACCTTGCAAAACCCGCCTGATGATTCCTGAAAGCGCGGTTTGTGCGGCTTTCCAAGTGGAACGCTTCCGCAGCCGGAAAAAACCGCCTGATGATTCCTGAAAGCGCGGTTTGTGCGGCGACAAGAATTCGGCGCGCAAGCGCGCTCACACTGCCGCCTGATGATTCCTGAAAGCGCGGTTTGTGCGGCGGTCGTCGGCGGCAATGGTGGCAGACGGAAGCGATCCGCCTGATGATTCCTGAAAGCGCGGTTTGTGCGGCGCAAAGCGCTGGAAGCCTGCGAACAACGATTTTTCCCCGCCTGATGATTCCTGAAAGCGCGGTTTGTGCGGCGCGCGGCACGAGCGCGCGAAAATGCGCTTGCAATGCCCGCCTGATGATTCCTGAAAGCGCGGTTTGTGCGGCGACACGACGCCGGTAGTTACTAGTGCAACTTACCCACCGCCTGATGATTCCTGAAAGCGCGGTTTGTGCGGCGTTGTGGTGGTAAGGTTGTTGAAGGTAGTGCAAAGCCGCCTGATGATTCCTGAAAGCGCGGTTTGTGCGGCAAGCACGGCCTCCGCGTAAAACATTGTGTCTCGAGCCGCCTGATGATTCCTGAAAGCGCGGTTTGTGCGGCCACGCAAGATTTTGCTGCTGGATGTCTCCACTCGTCCGCCTGATGATTCCTGAAAGCGCGGTTTGTGCGGCGCAAAAGACTTTATTTTTGCACCCGACTTCTCACACCGCCTGATGATTCCTGAAAGCGCGGTTTGTGCGGCTCGTCCAAAAAAACGATACGGCTTTTTACTTTATCCGCCTGATGATTCCTGAAAGCGCGGTTTGTGCGGCTTTGGTGTGGTATCGCATCGATGAAGTTTGTCGCAGCCCGCCTGATGATTCCTGAAAGCGCGGTTTGTGCGGCACAAAACCGTAAAGGTCGGTGCCAGCCCACCCATACCGCCTGATGATTCCTGAAAGCGCGGTTTGTGCGGCACTCAGGCGAGGGTTGGTCAACAAAGTTTTATCCGCCGCCTGATGATTCCTGAAAGCGCGGTTTGTGCGGCGCGACTGTCTTGCGGTGTCCAGCTGACTTTTCGCCCGCCTGATGATTCCTGAAAGCGCGGTTTGTGCGGCGCGTACGACCGCGCTGGGGTCTGTCGCCGCGAGCCGCCTGATGATTCCTGAAAGCGCGGTTTGTGCGGCACTTTTTTTGGGTTGACGTCTGCGACTTCGTCAACCCGCCTGATGATTCCTGAAAGCGCGGTTTGTGCGGCGAAACTAAGTTAAAACAAAAAAAACGAAACTTGGTCCGCCTGATGATTCCTGAAAGCGCGGTTTGTGCGGCAGCCCCGGACGACGAGGGTTTCCTACAAGAACAACCGCCTGATGATTCCTGAAAGCGCGGTTTGTGCGGCGGGGAAAAACTTGAACAACCCTTCCTGGGGAGGGGGCCGCCTGATGATTCCTGAAAGCGCGGTTTGTGCGGCCCCCCATCACGTTGAAAATTCCATCGCCTTCAAGCCGCCTGATGATTCCTGAAAGCGCGGTTTGTGCGGCAGCGCTCCGTAAGCCGCGAGTGTCTCCCACCCCGACCGCCTGATGATTCCTGAAAGCGCGG